>DATBID010000645.1:0-34133 GCA_036557125.1 Bryobacteraceae bacterium
GGCAAACACTCATCCCGACGCCATGAATGCCGACGCCGTGGAATTCCTCACGAGCGTACTGCTGGACGCAGGACAACCTGGGGCTGCGCAGCAGTGGGCGAGCCGATGGCTCGCGCGCCACACCGATCCGAACTCCGCCATTCGGTTGGCCGGCCTACTCGATTCCAAAGGTCGACCTGCTCAGGCTCTCCCGCTGATTGCGCCGTACCAAGCTGAGGTGGACACCAACCCGGCATTGCTCGCCGAATGGGTCCATCTGCAAGTAGTCACAGGCGCGTCTGATACCGCCTATGATCGCTTGAATCAGCTCTATCGCGCGCGAAATCTCCCTGACGAAGCTGTTGAGCCTCTTCTGGATATGGTGCTCGCGCGGCATGACATCGCCTTAGCCGTAGCCATCGCAGACGAACGCGGCTTTGGCCGGTTGCCAAACTGGCTATTGGTCAATCTGGCTGAGGCGGCGATGGCGGCGAACCGCATGGACCTGGTACATCGTGTGGCCGCTGGAGTGAAGATGGAGTTTTTCGAAGCCGAGCCGCTATTGGCCGCAAGATTGGCCCTTGCACGAGGCGACCGTGCCGCCGCCGGCAACTGGTTTCGGCTAGCGGCAGCTTCTCGTTTGCGCGACTCAGACCGTCTCTCAGTTGCTGAAGGCTTGTTGCAATTGGGCTTCAACCGTGAGGCATTCGATCAGATGTCTGAGCTGCATCTCGAAAGCCTTCCCGAAGATTTTCTACGCGACCTCTACTACGCGGCAAGCGAGCGCCAGCAAAACGAGCTGGCGCTGGCCGCGGCGCGCCGGCTGTACGGGAACCATCCCACCGACGCCAATCGCTTGCTTCTGGCCACTTCTCTAACCGCGGCCGGTCGCCCCATGGATGCCCTCCCGTATCTGCGGCTGCTCCTTCCGAGCCGCGACCGTCAGGGAGCGGTCCCTGACCCATCACTAGAGGAAGCCTACACCGCGGCGCTGCGCCAGGCAGGTCTTACAGCCGAGTTGCGCGATTTCTGGATGCAGCAGTTAGCGCGCCCCACCCTCAATGAAAAACGGCGCCTCGATCTCATCTATGGAATGCTCGAAATTCACGCCTGGAAAGAAGCTCTTCCGCCTTTGGCCGAACTCGCCGCCAAGCGCAAGGAACTCGTGCCTCTGTACGTCGAAAGCGCGGTGGAAGCCGGACGGAAACAGGACGCGGTCAGCTTCCTGAAAAGCCAACTGGACCGAACCGATCTCGCCGGGAGCGATCGGCAGGCCGACCTTTACGCGTTGATTGACCATGGCGGGTATGGAGTTTCCCTGCCGTACATCCGCGCGCTAGCCGCGGCTTCCGGAGGCCCGTGGCTCGCCGCCTACGAAGACGCTCTCCGCAAGTTGGATCGCCTTGAAGAGTTGGCCACTCTCTGGAAAACACGCGCGGCCCGCCCGGACGCGATGCCCGATCAGAAGCGTTCGCTGGCCTTTCAACTGATCGACCTGGGCCGAAAAGACTGGGCCGCCGCCATCCTTCAGAATCTGGCGCAGTCAGCCAATCCGGACAGCCAGGACGTTGCCGATCTTCTCTTCTTATGGGGTCCGAAGCCCCCACCCGCGGCTCTTGACTGGCTGGAACAACGGTCCCGCGAAGCAACCGGTCCCGAACGCGCCGCCTGGTGGAATCATCTGCTGGACCTAGGCGCTGCGAATCGAGTCGCGGCGCTCGCGGCGAACAACCTCCCCCAGCCCGGACAAGGCGCCATCCTGCTGGAGGTTTACCTTCGGGCATTGGCTCAGCTCGGCGACAAGCGGCAATTCTCGGCAGCGATAGACCGCGAGCTGTCGGCTCTCGACCGTCCGGAGCCGGCCCGCACCCTCGCACACCTTGCCCGCGAGTCCGGGATGGATGCAGCAGCCGAAGCGGCTTACACCCGCGTGGTCTCGCTTGCCCCTGGCGACCTGGAAGCTCACCACTGGCTGGGGACGTACGCATTCGCTCGCGGAACATATTCTGTCGCCGAAGACCATCTGAAGTCACTCCTCGATTCCGCTGAAGGAGCCTACGACGACAATTTCTACTATGCGGAAATCCTCTGGCGCAAAGGATCTCGCGGCCCCGCGCGCCTGTATTATGGCCGCGCAATCCGCGCCATCGAACGATTGCCTTTGCCTCCGCCTGAAGCGTTAGCCCAACGGGCTCAAGCGCTCGCGCGCTGCGGGTTTGTAGAAAAGTCTCTCGAGGAGTTCCGCTCGCTCGTTGCCGCTTCACCCGGCAAACAGGATTTGCGTGCCGACTTTGTCGCCATCCTGCTCGAAAACTCGCGCTACTCCGAAGCACGCCGGGTCCTATCGGCAAACTCCGGTCCCGAAGGAAGTCGCCTGGTAGCGCTCCGTGCGCAACTGTTGACCGCCACTGCTCAGAAACGCGAAGCGCTCGATGTACTGGAAGATTTCGCAGCGGCGCATCCGCAAAGCGCCGAGACGTTCGCCGGGCTGGCCGTTCTCGATCAAAGCATGGACCTGAACCGGCTGGCGCGGTCCCATTTCGCCCAAGCCGCCAGCCTGGAACCGGATAACGAAGATTACCGGAATTCGCTCGAAGAGGCTCAGCGCAACGACGCCCCGAACATCGAAACCGAATTTCTCCGCCGGACGGTTCAAGGCGAAGAGGGAGAATACCTGGTAAGGATTATCGGCGAACAGGTTCTCGGGCACGCCCTGAAACTGCATTTCGCCGTCGATCAGGATGCTGCTTCGATCGCCGGCGTTCGTTCTGCCTCAGGCACTATCGCGCCCTTCCGCGGCGTGGTGCGGCGCGGCGAAGCCACTCTTCAGTACGAAACGGAAAACGGCCTGCGAATCGAAGGCAGCCTCTATGGGAGCGATACCGGCCCCGGCGTGGGCGCCGCGGTGGTCCGGCCGGACACCCAAGGCAGCAGTGCCATCCGGGTCGAACTCGGCCGCCCATATTGGGAATTCACCCAATCCTTGGCCGAAGGGGGCACCCGCGACCGCGTCGAAATCCACCGGGAATTCGCAGGCGGCCCGCGCATCTCCGGCAGCCTCGCCTTGGCCCTGAATCGCTACAAGCTGAAGGGAGTTTCGAGTGCGGCATCGAGCGCGGCCGCGCAAGGGCGGCTCACGATCGGCGTCCTGATGCATCCCCGGCTGAGCTTCGAATACAACTTGGATGGCGAATACAAACTTTCCGCGGCATCGCTTGCGGACGCTGGCGGAAATCCGTTTCAACCCCTCCCCCTGGTGAGCCGCGAAGTCCATTCGTTAGGCATGGCAGCCGCTGTCGAGCCTGTTCGCCACCTTCAAGCTAACGTATCCGGAGGCTATGCAATCGATCGCCTCGGAGGCCGCGCTCCTTTTATCACGATAAGTCTGAACTACCGCGACCAAGGCCGATTCGCCGGCGGGGTCGATTTCGATCGCCGGCTCTATTTTCTCAATACGGCGCGCGCCGAAACCATCATCGGAGGGCACGTCTCACTTCGCTTTTGAGAGACCGCCATGAAAGCCGCCCCATCCACACCGGCGCGAGGGTTCCTCCAGGCGAGTCTGCTGGGAATCCGTTGCTCTGCCCTTCTGGAAATCGTGCTGTTCCTGAGCGCCACTCTTCTGGTTGACCGCATTTTCTTCGACGGCACACGGTATCGCTCGCTCGCCATCCACCCGTTCTGGATTCCCGTTTTGCTCGTGAGCGCGCAATATGGCACCAACGCCGGCCTGGTTGCGGCGCTCTCCTCAACTGTGGCACTGCTGGCCGGTAACCTTCCGGCACAAGGGATTTTTCAGGATCGCTTCGCGTGGCTGTTCGCCATCTCTCGCACGCCTTTGCTTTGGTTTGCCGCCGGCGTAGTATTGGGCGAATTGCGCAGCCGCCACCTCCGCGAAAGCGAAAAATTGCGCGTGGATTTAGCGGAAGCGGCGCGCCGGGAAGACGTCCTCATTGCGGCCTATAAGTGCCTGGAAACAGCGAAAGAGGCGCTCGAAACTCGCGTCGCCGGTCAGTTACGCACAGCTCTCGCTTTATATGAAGCCGCCAAGGGAATCGAAAAGCTAGATCCATCCGAAGTGTTGCTGGGCGTCGGCAAACTCGTTCGCTCGATCATGAACCCCGAAAAATTTTCTCTCTATTTGCTGGAAAATAGCTCGCTCGAATTGGTAATGGCCGAAGGGTGGACGGCCGAAGACACGTTTCCGCGCAGTTATCCTTCTATCTCCCGTCTATTTCAGGAAACCGTTGGGCGTCAGCGTGTGCTGAGCGTGGCCAATCCCGAGGGCGAAGCCGCTCTAGCGGGAGCCGGAATGATCGCGGCGCCGCTGGTGGTGCCCGACACCGGCAAAGTCACCGGCATGCTCAAAATCGAAAGGCTCGGATTCCTGGATTTGAATTTCAGCAACGTGCACACTTTCCAGGTTCTGTGCCAGTGGATCGCGGCGGCATATCAAAATGCCATGCGCTATCAGGCCGCTCGGGCCGAAGCGGTGGTGAATACGGATACGGAGCTGTTCGCATACGGTTTCCTTTCGCGCCAGTTGGCGATGCTCGAATTGCTCGCCCGCCGCATCGGGTTCGACGTCACCATGATCGTCGTCAGGCTGGAGAACCCAGAGGACCTGAGCGCGTCCCAGCAGGTCGTCGTGCCCGTAGCGCTCAGCCAGACCGTCAAGAAGGTTTTGCGCCGCAGTGACCTGGCTTTCGATTATCAACGGACCGGCCAGGAGTTCGCCCTGGTGTTGCCCGCCACTCGTGTGGAAGGGGCCCAGGTAGTCATCGAAAAGCTCCGCGCGGCTCTAGTTGCGGAATTGGAAACCGAAGCTCCTCAAGCGCGCTTTTCGTTCGGCGTGCAGGCTATCCACGACACCCGAAATGGTAAAGAGGAACCCGAAGCGGAGTTGCTGGGTGTCTGAAGAACGCAAATTCGCCAATGCCGCTGAGGCCGCCGCCATAATCGGGGTTGCCTCGGTACTCGAATTCGCCATTGCGTACTTCTGGCTGGCCGGGAGACTCTCGGCCTTGCTGGCTCTGGCTGCTCACACCGTTGTCTCGGTTGCCATAGCCCTATGGACTCTCGCTCCTAACGCGCGGAACGATCCGCGCCTTCCTCTGCTTACCGCGATCAGCACCGCCGCGCTAGGTCCGCTAGGCGCAGTCGGAAGCCTTTTAACCTTGCTTCTGGGGCGCCGCTACATGCGCTCCGCCCTGCCCTTCGATGAGTGGTACCGCTCCTTGCTCCCAGACACGAGTGACGCCGAAAACAGCCGAATTCTGAGTCAAGCAGCCGCTCGTGAAGGCAATGAGAAGGAAGCGCTGGCCTCTTTTGCGGACGTGCTTTCATTCGGCAGTTTATCCCAGAAGCAGGATCTGATCGCGCTCATCGGCCGCCACTTCCAACCCGCCTTCGGCGCGGTCCTGAAGCGGGCGTTGAGCGACGATCACAGCGCCGTTCGCGTGCAGGCCGCCACGGCCATGAGCAGAATTGAGAATTCGCTTCTCGAACGAACCATCGAGTTAACCAACCAGGTTCGCGCCAATCCAAACGATGCCGCGGCCTTGCAGGCGCTTGCGGAACATTACGATCGATCTCTGTTTTGCGGCATTCTGGATGCCCACCGGGAGGAGGAACTGATCGAGGACGCCTTGGCGGTTTATCGCGGGTGCTTGACGTACGAGCCCGATAACGTCGGGACCAGGCTTGCCGCCGGCCGGCTCCTGCTCCGTTCGAGGCGCTTTGACGAGGCCGCCGAATTTTTCGAGCAGGCCGCCCATCCTGACTGCGTAACGCCGCAAACCGCCCTCTGGCGCATGGAAAGCCTGTTTCAATTGGGCAGATTCGGAGAGATCCGCAGGCTGGCGCGCGCATGGGCCGCACAGCCAGACACGTCCGCCGGCTATCCCGTGGAGGCTATGGAAGCTGTGCGGCTCTGGGCGGAGGCCTTATGACTTCCCATCCGCAGGCAGATGTCTGCCTAATTCTCGAGGGAACCTATCCCTACGTGGCTGGAGGCGTTTCTCAGTGGACTCATCAACTTCTCCAAGCCCAGGGCCACCTTTCCTTCGAGCTGGTTTGCCTGGTTCCGGAAACGGCGGATTTGACTCCGCGTTACGAGGTTCCTCCTAACGTTAAAGGCATGACTAATGTTAGGGTGAGCGCTCTGCCGGCGGGCAAGAAGCGCATCCCCCGCTTGAAAGCGCTTCTGGAACGGCTCGAACAACCTCTCTCCCACCTGCATAACGGCGGCGGACTCGACGATCTGGCTGCAGTGCTTCGCGAGATCCATCCTTTCGGCGCGTCCTTGGGCCGAACCGCACTCCTGAACTCACCCGAAGCTTGGGAACTCATCTTGCGCATGTATCAGGCCGGCCATCCGGAGAGCCCCTTTCTCGATTATTTCTGGAGTTGGCGGGCGATTCTCGGCGGCATCTATTCCATGCTGCTCGCTCCGCTTCCCCGGGCGCGGGTCTATCATGCGCTCTCCACCGGGTAAGCAGGTCTCTACGCCGCGCGCGCTCATCTCGAAACCGGCCGCCCTGTCCTGCTGACCGAGCACGGCATCTACACCAACGAGCGGCGAATCGAAATCGCCATGGCCGATTGGCTCTACAACCCGGAAAACGGCCTCACCCTCGAAAAATCGCCGCGCGATCTGCGTATCATGTGGTTCGAGGCCTTTGCGGCATATTCGCGCGCCTGCTATCAGGCTGCTGCCCGCATCATTACCCTCCATTCCGGCAACCAGTATTTTCAGCTTACCGAGGGCGCACCTCCCGAAAAACTTGCCATCATTCCAAACGGCATCGACTACGCCCGCTTGTCCGTCTTAGCAGACAAACGGACCCAGCACCCGCCCACCATGGCATTGATCGGCCGCGTGGTGCCGATCAAGGATGTCAAGACCTTCATTCGAGCCGCCTCTATCGTGCGCGAGATCATTCCCGATGTTCAGGCGCTGGTCCTCGGACCCGCCGACGAAGATCCGCAATACCTCGAAGAGTGCCAGGCGCTGGTGGCCTATCTCGGCATTGAGAAATGCGTGCGTTTCACTGGCCCGGCTTCCGTGGCCGATTATCTGCCGAGCATCGACGTGCTGGTGCTCACCAGCATCAGCGAAGCGCAGCCGCTGGTCATCCTGGAAGCGGGCGCCGCCGGGGTTCCGTCCGTAGCTACGGACGTTGGCGCTTGCCGGCAAATGATCTACGGCCGCCCGGAAGAACAACCGCCGATCGGCGCAGGAGGGGAAGTGACGCCGCTTGCCAACCCCACCGCCACCGCACAGGCTGTCGCGCGGCTTTTGGTCGGCCGCGATTATTGGGCGCAAACCAGCCACGCCATCCGGGAGCGCGTAAAGCTCTACTACGACAAGCCCGCACTTGACAGCGCCTACGCCGAACTGTACGAACATTGGCGCGCCATACCGGACCAGATACTCACACAGGAGGTAGCCTGATGGCCGGCATCGGTTTCGAGTTGCGCAAACTGGTGCAGCGTGACGACCTGCTGGGCGTCGCCGCCGGCTACGGTTATGCGGCGCTGGCCACCAGCGGCCCGTGGCTCCTCACCATTCTTGCGTTAGCCGCTGTCCTGACTGTGGGCGCGCCGACGGCCGCTCCTTCCGATATCGCTTCTTTCCGTCTGATCATCGTCTACAACTTTTCGTCCTCCCTGGTCTTGACGGCGCCCATAGCCATCATTCTCACTCGTTACCTGGCTGATTCCATTCACGCCAGAGATGTCGGCCAGGCGCCCGCCGCGCTGCTGGGTGGATTGTTGTTGAGCTATTTGGCGACGGCTCCAGTTGCCGCTGTGTTGTATTTCTGGCAGGCCCAAGCAGCCCCCCTGATGCGTCTGGCCGTGTTTCTGAATCTCCTCGGGATCGCGGGAATCTGGACAGCCGGTGTTTTCCTTACGGCCCTCAAAGACTACCGCGCTTTGATGCTTTCCTTCGCGTCCGGTCTCGTCGCCGGAATTGTTTTAGCCGCGATTCTCGCGGAGCGCTGGGGCGCTTCCGGAATGCTCCTGGGTTTTGATGCCGGGCTCGCCATCACTCTGTTCACTCTGATCGCCCGGATATTTGCCGAGTACCCCACTCGCGCCTCCCAGCCATTTGTCTTTCTGCCCTACTTCCGGAAGTATTGGGACCTGGCCCTCACCGCATTGATTTACAATCTCGCCATTTGGGCGGATAAGTGGCTCATGTGGCTGGCGCCGGAGCGCCAGCGCCTTGCCATCGGCTTCGTCAACTTCCCCGACTACGAAAGCGCCATGTTCCTGGCCTATCTCTCGATTGTGCCGTCGATGGCGGCTTTCACCTTAGTCATCGAGACGCGGTTCTTCGAAAACTACGCCCGCTTTTACGACGACATTCAGCGCCATGTCTCCTATAGCAAAATTCAAGCCAATCATCAGGCAGTAATCGAAGCGGTTATGGATGGCGCGCGCAATTTCGTCATCCTCCAGGGTTCCATCTGTTTCCTGGGAATTCTGCTGGCTCCCCAGATACTCGAAACGCTGGGGGTGAGTTTTCTGCAACTCAGTATTTTCCGCATAGGGCTGCTTGGAGCCTTCTTCCATAGCGGCTTTTTGTTTCTGATGATCGTGCTCACCTATTTCGATGTCCGCCGCATTACGCTCACGATTGCCGCCGTTTTCCTGGCTGCAAACTGTTTTTTGACGCTCGCCACGCTCAAATTGGGGTTCCCCTATTACGGGTACGGCTATTTCCTTTCCGCGCTGGCGACGTTTGCCGCGGCGTTTCTGGCCACGGCGCAGATTCTCGACCGTCTGCCCTATCAAGCGTTCGTCCGAAACAACTCGTCGGTCGCGCAGTAAGCCTTATGCCCGTGGCTTGATTCCGTAGTGGTAGACGAGCGCTCCCGCTGCCACAGTGCCAAACGCCGTCAGAGAGGCCACCGGATGCAGGAAAACGCCATAGCCCATCATGATGAGCCCCACCACGATGTAGGCCCCCGGAATCAGCGGCCAGGCGAAATCCACGGCTTTGAGCCGCTGCCAGCCGGGTCGTTTACGGCGAAAAACAAAGAGCGAACCGACCGACAGCACCGTGAACAGCGTGAGGCTCATGCCGATATAAACCAGCAGCTCCAGGAACGGTGTCATGGTGAGCACCATGGCGCACAATCCCTGGCTGAGGATCGCCACCACGGGCGTATGCCAGCGCGGGTGCACCGATCCCGCCGCGCCGAAGAACGCGCGATTCTTCGCCATCGCGTAGTACACGCGCGGCCCAATCGTCACTTCGGCGCTGACCGTTGCCACAATCGAAAGGGCCATCAGCGCCGAGAACAGCCCCGCGATTCCCGGCCCGAACAGGTTCGACGCCGCGAGCGACCCCACGGCGATCACCGGCCGCCGCTCACCCGTTGGCAGTGTCTGGATCATGCCGGAAAGCGGCGTGGCGTAGATAAAGAGCAGATTCAATCCCACGTACAGGGCCGCCACAATCGCCGTGCCGGTCGCCAGCGCAGCCGGCAAGGTACGCTCCGGCCGGCGAATCTCTTCCGCGACATACGTGGCTGCATTCCAGCCGCTATAGCCCACCATCACATACAGCAGGCTCACCACAAATTGTGCCGGCAGGCTTACAGTCGAGCTGCGCACCGCGTGCACGGAAAAATTGCCCCAACTGCCGGTGCCCGCTGCAAATCCGAACAGGACAAACCCCACAATCACCAGCAGCTTCGTGGCGGTCAGCGCATTCTGCACTTTCGCCACCCGGGCCACTCCAAAACAATTGAGGATTGTAAACGCGGCAATCAATCCGGCCGCGAGCAACTGGCCGTGCCCCAGCCGCAGCGCCAGACGCCCGGACCCGATCACCAATGCCGCATTGGCCTGCTTCAAGGCGGGATTGAAGTAACCCAGGTAATCGGAAAACGCCAGCGCCGCCGTAGCAATCGGCGCCGAAAAGCCCGCGAAAAAGGAAACCCAACCCGTCATGAATCCCCACTCCGGGCCGTACGCGTGCGTCAGGTAAACGTACTCGCCCCCGGAGCTGGGGAAGTTAATTCCTAATTCCGAATAGCTCAGCGCCCCCGCGACTGCGAACAACGCGCCCACGCCCCAACATAGAAGAACCAGCGTTGAGCTCCCCAGGTCTCCCGCCATAAAGCCGGTAGTGGCGAAGATGCCGGTTCCCACCATATTGGAGATCACCAGCGCCGTCGAGCTGACGAAGCCCAGTTGCCGCAGCAGCTCGACCCGGGGACTCTGGGTACGCGTCGTAATCATCCGAAAGGGCCCATCGGTATTGTATGTCAGCGGGGTTCAGTTTCCCGCAGCTCGCGCGCCGACTCTTCCGGCACCGTGTCGTTCAGAAAAGTCCCCGCTCCCGTCTCCACGCCCGCCAGATATTTCAACTTGGTGGCGCTGCGCTGGATCGGATAGAAATCGATGTGGAAATGAAAGTAGGGATGCTCGCCTTTGGACGGCGGGTGCCTAAGCACCATCATCAGCGGCATTGGAAAGCCGAATAAGTTGTCGTACTTCATGCGCACCAGCTTGATCATGCCCGCCAGGCTCGTGGCCTCTTGCGCGCTCAAATCCGGCAGCGCGGCGACGTGCCGCCGCGGGCAAATCTGCATCTCGGCCGGGAAGCGCCCCGCAAAAGGAACAAACGCTATAAAGTGATCGTTCTGGCTCACTACCCGCACAGCTTCGGCAAGTTCGCGGCCGAGCAGGTCACAGTAGATGCAGCGACGCTCACGCGCGTAGTATTCCCTGGCCGAACAGAGTTCCCGCTCAACCAGCGGCGGCACATAAGGAAAAGAGTAAATCTGCCCGTGTGGATGCGGCATCGTCACGCCGATGGCAGCGCCGGTGTTTTCAAAAATGTAGATGTAGCGGATAGCGGGCTTCGCTGTCATTTCCCTATACCTGCTGGTCCAAAGTTGGACCACTTTTAACCAGTGCGCGGCGGACATCTGCGCCGGAGTCAAATTGTGGTTCGGGTGGTAAAGTACGACGTCGGTGGCGCCTCTTGCGCCGGTTGTCGCATACAGCGCCGAATCGTTGTTCCCAGCCGCGGCATCAAACGGAGGGTTATCTAATCGGAATGCCGCGAAATCGTTGGGATACAAATAGACCTCGTAGTGCTCGGGCACCCTGCCGGAACCCGGACAGAAAGGGCACCAGTGGGCCGGCATCTGTGGCCGGTTCTGGCGAAGATCGGCAATGACCACCCACTCCCGCAACAGTGGATGCCAGCGGAGCTCGTTCACATTTTCATTCTCCCCGAAGCCGGCCATCACCCGGCACCAGGTGCGGTCCTCTCAAGGGGGGTGCTTCGTACGGTGGAGAACCGATTGCGTCAGCGTTTCGTCGGTGTTGATTCGGTAGACTTGGGAGAATTATGCCGAAAGCGCTTACCTCCGCACTCCGGCGCGAACTCGATTCCGCGCGCCGTCAGACGGATGCGTTGTTCGAACTCGTGCGGGCCGCTTCGCTCTACGACCGGCCCATCCCGGAGCGCCACCGCATTATCTTCTATCTCGGCCACCTCGAGGCGTTCGATTGGAACCTGCTGGCCCGCCGCGCGCTTGGCGTGCCTTCTTTCCATCCTTCATTCGACCAATTGTTTGCGTTCGGCATCGATCCGCCCGAGGGCAGCTTGCCGTCGGATGCGGCCTCCGTCTGGCCATCCGTCGAAGAGGCTGCGCGCTACAATCACCGCACGCGCGAAACCATCGACGAGTTGCTTCCGGACGTTCCGGAGGAAATGCTGCACGCGGCCATCGAGCACCGCCTGATGCATGCCGAAACGCTCGCCTACATCCTCCACCAGTTGCCCTACGATTCGAAGCTGGCGCCGCCGGCGCCTCCCCTCGCACCGCAACCCGCGCCCAAACACGATTGGATCGAGATCTCCGCAGGCATCACGGAACTGGGCATGGATCCGAATGAGGGCTTTGGCTGGGATAACGAATTTCAACCGATGTCTCTCGATGTCCCCGCGTTCGCGATCTCACGTTACAAGGTGACAAACGGCGACTACCTGGAATTTGTGCGCGCAGGCGGCACAGCGCCATTCTTCTGGAGTCAACGCGAAGGCGCCTGGTTCTATCGGGGCATGTTTGCAGAAATCCCGCTGCCATTAGATTGTCCCGTTTACGTCACTAAGTGTCAGTCCGAAGAATACGCCCGCTGGCGAGGCGCGGCCCTGCCTTCCGAAGCCCAATTCCATCGCGCGGCGGCCGGCGTTCAGCCGTCCTCGAACACGGACTTCCGGTATTGGGACCCGATTCCGGTTACCGCCGATTCCACCCCCGAAAATCTGCCCGCGCAGATGATCGGCAACGGGTGGGAATGGACCAGCACCCTCTTTGCCCCATTTGCCGACTTCGAGCCTAAGCCTTATTACACCAATTACTCCGCTCCCTTTTTCGATGGCGCGCATTATGTTTTGAAAGGCGGTTCGCCACGCACCGCGTCGCGCCTGTTGCGGCCGTCTTTCCGCAACTGGTTCCGTCCGGCGTATCCGTACGTTTACGCCACCTTCCGGCTGGTGCGGCAGTAATGTACGCGCAGGCGCTCGAAAACGAATTCGCGCGCGATGTGAGAGCGGGGCTTACGCGCGCCGGCCAGAAAACCCTTCCGTGCCGCTATCTTTACGATGAAGTGGGCTCGGCTTTGTTTGAAGCGATCACGTGTCTTCCTGAATATGGCCTGACTCGCGCTGATACCCGGCTACTCCAATGCCATGCCTCGGAAATTCTGGCCCGCATCGCTGGGCGCATCCTGGTCGCCGAATTGGGCAGCGGCAGGGGCGCAAAAACTCGGCCGGTTTTGGAGCAACTGGGCCGGCGGCAGCAAGTCGTGTATTACCCCATCGACGTTTCCTGCGCTGCTTTGGAGCGCTGCGCGCGCGAACTTGCGGCGCTGGCTACCATTGTTCCGCTCGAAGAAAACTACCTCGATGGCCTCGAGCGCGTTGCCGGGCTGCGATCACCCGGCGAAACACTCGTCCTCCTATTTCTCGGAAGCACCATCGGAAACTTCGAGCCAGATGTGGCGATCGACTTTCTGGCGGAGGTCCGCTCGCGCCTCGTGCCCGGAGATGCCCTGCTTCTAGGCACCGACCTCGTAAAGCCCACTGAGCAGATGCTGATCGCCTATGACGATCCCGCGGGCGTTACCGCTGCGTTTAATCTGAATCTGCTGGGCCGCATTAACCGCGAGCTCGGCGGCGATTTCGATCTCCGCCAGTTCGACCACATTGCCCGCTATGATCCCGACGCGCAGCGGATCGAAATGCATTTGCGTTCCCGCGCACACCAAACTGTCACCATTCACAAAGCGGAAGTGGTCGTGGACTTCTTTCCGGGCGAAACCATCTGGACGGAATCCAGCCACAAGTTCCGGCCCGAGCAGATCGCCGACATCGCGCGGGCTGCCAGCTTCCGTCTGGAGCGGCAGTGGATCGACTGCGATTGGCCGTTCGCCGAAAGCCTGCTGCGGCCCTAGCCGCCCCTCCCTGTTACCTTGAGAAAGTGCCGAAAGTTCTGATTGCCGGCGGAGGGCTGGCGGGACTCGCCGCCGCCGCAGCATTGGGCGGCGCCGGTTTCGAGGTCGATCTCTATGAAGCGCGCCCCTTTCTCGGCGGCCGCGCGACCTCTTATCCTCTCCCGGGATCCGGCGAAACAGAACCAGAAGCCATCGATAACTGCCAACACATCCTGTTGCGCTGCTGCGTCAACCTGCTGAACTTTTACGAACGTCTGGGATCGCGCGGCAATATCCGCTTTCACCGCCAGTTCCACTTTATCGAGCCTGGCGGGCGTATCTCCATTCTGCGCCGCGGCCCCTTCCCTGCTCCATTCCATTTCACCGATTCCTTCTTGGGCATGTCGTTTCTTGGCAAACTCGACAAGCTCGCCATTGCGCGCGCATTCCTCGCTCTTCAACGCGAGCGCACGCGCCGCACAGATCTCGATCGCATCACCATGCTCGAATGGCTCAAAGAGAAAGGCCAGCCGGAGCAGGCGATCAACCGCTTCTGGCGTCAGGTGTTGGTCAGTGCCGTCAACGAGGACCTGGACCGCATGGCGGCGCGCCACGGATTTCAGGTTTTCTGGTTGGGCTTTCTGGCGCGCTCCGATGCCTATGAGATGGGTGTGCCGGCGGTGCCTCTAGCCCAGCTTTATGCTGCGGAAGCGTGGCGAAAACTCGGTTCGGTGCGCCTGCATCTGCGCGCGCCCATCACACAGATCGGCCCGGAAGGTTTCTCTATAGATGGGCGCATAGAGTCGGGCGACTATTACATCTGCGCCCTGCCATTCGACCGGTTGCAGGCAGTGGGCCTCCCAGAGCCGCCGCTCGAACATTCGCCCATCACCGGCGTGCACCTCTGGTTTGACCGCGAAATCACCACGCTGCCCCACGCCACATTGCTCGACCGCACCATGCAGTGGATGTTCAACAAGAATGGCGGCAGTTACTTGCAACTCGTCGTCAGCGCCTCGCGCAATCTGACCGCGCAGTCGCGAGGCGAGATCATCAGCCTGGCGTTGTCAGATCTGACCGCATTCTTCCCGAAGGTAAACGATGCGCGCCTGCTGAAAGGCCACGTAGTAAAGGAGCAGCGAGCCACTTTTTCGGCCGCGCCTAATACCGAAGGTCTTCGCTCCGGACCCGAAACCGCCATCCCCAACCTTTTCCTGGCCGGCGATTGGACCCGCACCGGCTGGCCCGCAACCATGGAAGGCGCTGTCCGGAGCGGCTATCTCGCCGCGGAAGCGGTTGCCCGCGCTGCCGCGTGTCCGGCAAAATTCCTGGTGCGCGATCCGGAGTAAATCCTTGATCCGCCACAAGCGGCAGTCAGCGGCGGTCCGCCTGCTACCATAGAAAAAGACGGCGTTCCTACGCATGAACGATCTTCGTTTGAAGGCTTACGGCGCCGCTTTGGCGGTGTTTGCGCTCGACCGGTTTACCAAGTGGCTGATTGAGAGCCGCGTCTCCTTTACTGACTCTTTCCGCGTAATTCCAGGCTTTTTCGACATTGTGCGCTCCGAGAATCGCGGCGTCGCTTTCGGCCTGTTCAACGACGGCGCGACCAACTGGAGCACGGGCCTGTTGTCTCTATTTGCGCTGATTGCGGTGCTGGTCATCGCCGCTCTTCTATGGAATGGCGCGAGGCTGGACCGGCTCTCGCTCGCCGGCCTTTCCCTTATTCTTGGCGGAGCGGCCGGCAACCTCTTTGATCGCGTCGCCTCCGGGCACGTCACGGATTTCCTGGAATTCTATATTAGCGATTATCACTGGCCGACCTTCAACCTGGCGGATTCGGCTATTGTGATCGGCAGCGGGCTGCTACTCATCGAGTTGCTCCGCGCGAAGCGGCAGACGGCAAATGTACCCTGAGATTTTCCATCTTTCTTTTCTGCATACATACGGTGTGCTGGTGGCCATCGCCTTTCTGGCGGCGCTCTCGGTGGCTACGCATCTGGCTCGCGGCGAAAAGCTCAATACGGAGGCGGTATTCAACCTGGGCTTCTATTGCGCGCTCGCCGCCATGTTGGGCGCCAAGGTGATGATGATCCTCGTCGACCTGCCCTACTACACGGCTCACCCCGGCGAAATCTTCTCCCTCTCCACGCTTCAGGCCGGCGGCGTATTCTACGGTGGCTTGCTCGGCGCCATTGCGGTCGCGGCTTGGTACCTGCACAAGACGCGCCTTCCGGGACTTCCCACCGCCGATGTGTTCGCTCCGGGAATCGCTCTGGGTCATGCCATTGGCCGGCTCGGCTGCTTTTCCGCGGGCTGCTGTTACGGTGTGCCAACCCACCTTCCATGGGCCGTGCGCTTCACCAATCCCAACAGCCAGGTGCCTCCTGAGCTATTGAATGTTCCCCTGCATCCCACGCAACTCTACGAGTCATTCGCCGAATTTCTGATCTTCGGCATTCTCTTCTGGCGCATCCGCAGGGCGCATTCCGCGGGAGCCATCATCAGCCTCTACCTGATGCTCTACTCCACCGCGCGCTTCATTGTAGAATTCTTCCGTGTCCACGAGCAGGGCAACCTTTGGGGCGGGCCGCTCGACACCTCCCAGTGGCTTTCGATTCTGCTTTTCCTGGTGGGGGCGTCGTATTTTGTGCTCGCCGCGCGCCGGCGCGCGATTCCCGCCGCCGTTCACACCCGGTAGTAATCCGGCCGCCAATCTTTCACCGAGCGCTTGATGGCGTCTAGCGAGAGCTTTTCTTCCGCGGCCCTCTGCGCCAGCGCGACGAACTCCGCGTCGGAAGCGAAGCGCAGACCGATAATCTGCTTCACCGTAAGCCGCGGATCGAGCAGTTTGCCGGTGAGCGCGAAGTGGCGTAGATTCTCTTCGGCCCGGATGGCACGGTCCTGCGCTTTCAAGGCAAAGATGCGGGCGAACAAAGCCGTCATGAAGACGCAGAAAGTCAGCACCACCAGCAGCGCCGCGCTATAGAGCCGCTCGTGATCGCCCACGGACAGGTACAGATTGATGCAGGCTCCGATAAACGTGAGAATCAGCAGCGGAGCCAGAACCCGGTGGTACCCGGTCACAAACTGCGCATGGTGTTGGTAGTTTTGGGTTGGCATGAACACTCCTTTCTGGAACAGCATAGCGCGCAGGATTTTGTCTGTCCGAATTGTTAGAATCGGCCTGATATGCGGTTACTATGGTTGCTGATGTTCGTAATGGCAGCTAGCGCGCAGGACCGCAGCCAGGCGCGCTCCATGGTGATTTCGGATCGCGGGATCGTCGCCACCAGCCAGACGCTGGCTTCCCAAGCAGGCGCGCAGGTTTTGGCGCGCGGCGGATCGGCTGTGGATGCGGCGATCGCAGCCGATGCAGTGCTGGGCGTAGTCGAGCCGATGAGCTGCGGGATCGGCGGCGACCTGTTTGGCATCTATCAAGACGGCAAAACCGGCCAGCTTACCGGTCTGAATTCCAGCGGATTCGCCGGGCGGGCGATGAGTATCGAAGCGCTGAAGGCTCTGGGCTACGACAGCATGCCGCAGAGCGGAATTCAGTCGGTTACCGTGCCGGGGTGCGTCGAGGGGTGGTCGAAGCTGCACCAGCGATTCGGCAAGCTGCCCTGGAGCGACTTGTTTCAGCCGGCGATTTATTACGCCGAGCATGGTTTTCCGGTCACCGAGATCATCCATGAAGCCTGGAGGTTGGCCGCTAACCGGCTGACTGAGAACAAGGCCGTGTACCTGCCGCACAGCGAAGTCCCGCAGGTGGGCGAGGTGTTCCGCGATCCGCAGTATGGAGCGGCGCTGCGCCTGATAGCGAATGATGGCCCCGCGGCGTTTTATAAAGGACCGATCACCAACGCCATTCTGAAGACGAGCGGCCGCCTTGGCGGCAAGCTGGCGGCGGCCGATTTCGCAGACTTTCAGGCCGAATGGGTGCAGCCGGTTTCCACCGAATACCACGGCTGGCGGGTATATGAGCTGCCGCCCAATACGCAGGGAATCGCGGCGCTGGAGATGCTCAACATCTTCTCCCAATTTCCGCTGCACGACTACGAACCGCGCGGGGTGGAGGAGTTGCACGTTCAGATCGAAGCGCAGAAGCTCGCCTATGCCGATATGCACCGCTACGTGGCCGATCCCAAGTTTGCCAAAGTGCCTGTGGATGGCCTGATTTCGCTCAGTTATGCGCGCGAGCGCGCGGCGAAGATCGACAAAGATAAGGCCAATTGCGCAGTGCCGCCCGGCAAACCGCTGGAGATAGGCCGCGACACGATCTACATGGCCGCAGTGGATGCGGATGGCAATATCATCTCCTTCATCCAGAGCCTCTATTCGAGTTTCGGCTCCGGCGTGGTGGTGGATGAGTTCGGCTTCGCGCTGCAGAACCGCGGCGCGCTGTTCACCATGGATGCTTCGCACCCCAACGCGCTCGCCCCGCGCAAGCGGCCCTTACATACCATCATTCCGGCCTTCATGCAGAAGGATAATCTGCGAATCGGCTTCGGCATCATGGGGGGCTTCAACCAGTCGCAGGCGCACGCGCAGTTCGTCTCCAATATTGTCGATCACGGCATGAATATCCAATCCGCTTTAGAAGCGCCGCGGTTTACGAAACTCACCTTCGGAGGCTGCGATGTTTCCATCGAAAATCGCATCCCCTTGGGGATACGCGACGGGCTCACGGCCAGAGGGCACCAACTGAAAGTAGTGGGCGATTTTTCCGACACCGTGGGAGGCGGCCAGGCCGTAATGCACGACGCAACGACGAAGATCAACTACGGCGCCTCGGACCCACGCAAAGACGGTGAAGCGGTCCCGGAACCGCACCCGTATTTTCGTTAGGCTGCCTCTCCGAAGGCCGACGCTCCCTGACGGTCGCGGCTCTGATCGGAGCGAAGAGCCGACCGCTCCCAGACGGTCGCGGCTCGGAAAGGACTAGTCTTCGCCCCATCGCAAAGACTCCTCGTCCGAGGTATCAAACTCCTCTGGTTCCATGCTGTGCAGGCAAAGGCTCTCGGTCGGCAGAATATGTCTCCACTGATTGACTAATTCCTTGTACGCCTTGCCTACCGGGCGAATCTTGCGGTCCAGATCGTACAATCCCAGCGGATTCACGTTGCAATTGTCCTCGCGCAGCGTGGTGTCCCAATCCACCTGATCCGTCAAGCTGTACCAGGTGAACCCAATGATGGGCACGCCATCGTCCTTCAGCCGGACCATGTTGGCCCATTCCTTCCACAGCCACGCGGGCGCGCGTTCCGCATCGCCCAAATTGGTTTCCGTGTGCATCACCGGCAAGTGATAGCGCTCGTAATAGTGCCGCGTAATCACGTAATATCCGAAGATCTCTCCCGATGCCTTTACCGGACCGTGGCTGGGCACCAGGTGCTCGTTGCTGATGTAGTAATCGTTCCCCATCACGCAATATGGCCGCATTTGCGCCGCCTGCCGCAGGAACCAGTGATACTCTTCGCGCGTCATGCCGTTGTCCATCAGGTACTCGTACATCACTCCGCGCACGTCGTGCCCATAGGAAAGGTCCAGCGACAAGAACCGCTTGTGATTCAGCACGGCCGCGCGTCCATGAGCGGTGGGATCGACGGCGTGAAAATACTCCGATGACTCGCTCTGGATGAACAGAGCGTTGGGCTGCACTTCGAGAATGGCCCTCTCGGCAAGCAGATTGGCCTTGGCCAAGTGCTTGAGCGCGGTTACGAAGCCGCTGTCCGATTTCTCGCGCTCGTTCCACCAGCCATATTCTCCGGAAAAGGTCGCTGTTACGAAGATCTCATTCACCGGCGTATAGAACCGCACCCACGGAAATTGCCGCGCGAACGCTTCGGCATAATCTGCGAATAGCTCCGGCCAGTCCGGATTCTGAAAACCGCCTACCCAGTCCGGCACCCCGAAATGGCAGAGATCCGTGATTGGCTCAATCCCCAACCTCCGCAATTCCGCAAAGGTCTGACGCGCGAAATCCCAACTGTATGTGCCAGGCGCCAGGTGCTCGCGGTAGTACGGTGGCCCGTAGCGCAGGTATTCGAGTCCCAACTCCTTCACCAGGGCGAAGTCTTCCTTCCAGCGCTGGTAATGGCCGCACTTGGCCATCTCGTCCACCCGCCGGCTTGCCCCGTTCTCCCCGGCCACTATGGGGTAGCTGTTTTCAATTCCAGTGGCGAATAGGAAATTGTGAGGTTTCGTATGAGAAATCGCGCGTCTTCGCAGCATGAAGAAAGGTGAAGGTGCAATCTTCTATCCGGGAAAACGACGGTTGGTACGAGATCACACAAGGCTACTTTACTTAGCGGGGGCGGTGTTGAGGAATTCCAGGCTGGTAAATTGCACCTTGACGGAATCGCGCAACTGCTCCATCCATTGACGGAAATGCTCCTGCTTCATGTTTTCCAGCAGCTCGCTGCGCACCTCCGACAATGGCCGGTAAGTGATCTCTTCGGCCTGCAAGATATAAAATCCGTTCGGCTGCTCAACGGGATCGCTCACTGCGCCCTGCTTGAGCGCAAACACCGCGCTTTTGATCGCGTCCGGTATATTGTCGGTCGGCCGGAGCGTGGCGAAATCGCCGTTTTTCTCTTTTGAAGCTGTATCGTCCGAGTTCTCTCGAACCAGCTTCACGAAATCCGCCCCGCCGCGAATCTCCGCCACCAGTTTCTGCGCTTTGGCCTTGGCCTCTTCCTCGCTCAACAGAGGCTTGCCATTACTCCCCAGCTTCGATATCGCCTCTTTGGTGAAGGTAATGTAGATTGCCTTCACCTTCACCTGCTTGTAGCGTTCCTTGTTCGCTTCATAATATTTATCGACCTCCTGCGGTTGCGGAGCAGAGGTGAGCAATTCGTCGTTTACAGCGGCCTGGCTGAGAATGAGCAGCCTATTATACTCAAGCGCTTCCTTGTTAGGGGTGGTCTGGTCCAGCTTCTTCTTTTCCGCGATTTCCGCCAGCTTGCGCAGCAAAGCCCACTGCTCCAGAAACGCCTTGCGGTCACGCACGATGGCCTGCTGGGAGTTCGCCGGCATCACTCCGTAGTATGCCTTCAACTCTCCCATAGTGAGCTTGGCGCCGTCGTCGAATACCGCAATCACCGTTTGATCGGGAATGTTAGGCAGCGATCCCGCCGGGGGCGCGGCCGCCTGCGCCGCAAGTACACTACAACTGAACGCAAATAAAGCCAAGGATTTCATACAGGAATATCCAGTTAGTGTATCACGCGCGCGCCGGAACGCTCACTCGTACCTGAGAGCCTCTGTAGGATCGAGCCGCGCGGCGCGATTCGCCGGCAGCAATCCGAAAATCACGCCCACGCCGCAGGAGACCACGAAAGCCACCACAATGGCGGCGGCCGAGATCGGGATGCGCACATCGGCGAAGGCGGTGACTGCCAGCGGAATGCCGGCACCGACCAGAATGCCGATTGTGCCTCCGGTGAGGCTCACAATAATGGCCTCCGTGAGGAACTGTAGGAGAATCTCCCGCCGCGCGGCTCCCACAGCCAGGCGCAAGCCGATCTCCCGCGTCCTCTCCGTCACCGTGACCAGCATGATATTCATGATGCCTAAACCGGAGATAATCAGTGTGATCGTCGAAACCATAATGAGCACGGCCGAGAGAATCAGAGAGATATTCTTCACGGCGTTCAGAATCGCGGTAAGCGTATCCACGTGGTAGCGCGCTCCAGGGCGATGGCGCGCTTCGAGAATCTGCTGAACGCGCCCGGCGACGCGGTCCACGTCCTGCGCCGAGCGCACCTGGACGTACATCGGGTCGATGCGCTCGACGGATGAGAAGTACTTCAAAACGGTAATCGGAATCAGAATGGTGTCCCGTTCCACCTCGGACTGGCCGAAGGTTTCGACCTTCTCGTGGAAAGTTCCAATGATAGTGAATTGCAGGCCGAACAGCTTGATGACCTGGTTGACCGCAGCGGCGCGGCTGCCGTAAAGGCGTTCGGCGAGCTTATCGGTCAGTACCGCTACTTTACTTCGCAGAGTAACATCGCTATCGTCGAGGAAGCGCCCCGAGCTGGAAATGATATTGCGTACCGACTGGTAATAGCCATCGGTCCCGATGACTTTCACATCCTGCTGCTTGCCCTCGATCAGCATGCGGTCAAAGTTCGTCATCACTCCTGTGGCGGCGACGATATCGGCCGAGAGCTGCTGGCGCATAGCATCCACGTCGGCAAGCTTCACATAATCGGCATCGGCTATAGCGGTATCCGGCCCGTTGCTGGCATAGTACGCAAAGATAATATTGGACCCAACCCCCTCCACCTGCTGCAGGATATAGTCGCGACTGGTAAGCGAAATGGTGACTACCAGGATAACTGACGCAGTGCCGATGACCATTCCCAGGCCGGTAAGCAGGGAGCGACCGGGATTGGCCTTCAACGCCTGTATGCTGAAACGGAACGCTTCACCTAGGAACATGGGAATGGACGCGCCCTGACGGTCGCGGCTCAGATCGCGGCTCTGATGGAGCGAGGGGGTGTAAGCGAGTGGTCATTAGGTGCCTTCGACTTTTCGCAGGAGTTTGCGCGCATCGGCTTTAGGGGGATCGTCAGCAGTGATCTCGGAAGCGAGGTAGCGCTGGAGCAAGCTTTTCGCCAGTTCCAGATTGCGGCGCGATTCGATGTAGACCTCCGCGCGGTCGTAGAGGAGCCTGGGAGAGGAGGGAGCCATTTGCTCGGCAAGAGCGAGTTCGCGGTCGGATTCCTCGTAGCGCCGCTGTTTCGCCAAAAGGCGCGCCAGGGCAACGTGGCGGCCGGCCTGCGGGCCCAGTTCCACTGCGCGCCGCAGATGCTTTTCGGCGCTCGCAAATTGCTTGCGCTTTTCATCCACTTTGGCTTGCGCCCATTGCCCTTCCGCCACATCCACCCGGCTGATCATGTCCGCCACTCTCTCGGCTTTTTCCATGCCGCCGCCGGCTATGCCTGGGGCTTGGAGGTAATAATCCATCAGGTCGCTGAGCGCATCGAGATTCCGCGGATCGAGATCCACAGCCTTTTCGAAGTATTGGCGGGCTTTCGACGCCTGCCCCAGCGCGGAAAACGGACTCGCCGTCTCTGCTTTCCGGCCGTACGTGCGCGCCAGCCAGAGCACGTAATCGGAATTGCGCGGCTCTGCGGCAACCGCTTTTTCGAGCGCCGCAGCAGCCTGTTTGTATTCGGACGTCATGAAGTAGTCACGGCCCATTAGCGCATATACGGCAGCGTTCTTTTGCGGAATCGCCTTTAGAATTTCGAGGGACTTATGGTACTCGGTATGATCATAAAGCTTGCGAGCTTGCTCCAGATCAGCCGCGAAACTCCAAAGAACCGGGGTCGCGATTAGAACGGCCAGCTTCACACCATGGCTCCCAACCTCTATATTTTAGAACGCACGGGGCGGGGTCACCCCGAATTCGATGGCGCGGACCGGGTTGGGGCGGGGTTCGCCAGTGTCGGCATGGGAAAGCGGCTGCTGGACCTAGATCGACGGAACGAACCCGGGATCGGGGGAGGCGGCGGTTTTCTCAACGATTTCGGGAGACGCCGACGGCAGCGCGGGCGCCAATACCGGCGCCAGTGCCATACCAACTGGGGCTGGGGTCAGGAAATGCACCGGTGCACAAGGCGCGGCTCCAAAAGATGCGAGAATCGGGCGGAGCCGCTACAATAGTTAGAGAGGGCACGCTCCCACTGCCGTGATCCTGCCGCCTGTCGATCCGCAGCACGAAGTTCCGGAGGCCGAGCAGCCGCCGATTCGCGACGATACGCGATTCGCACAGGGGAAGATCGCCATCTTTCAATACGGCGCCGTAGCCGTCTTCTTATTCCTGATTTCCGGTTTTTGGAAGCTTCAGGTTCAGAATCCCCAGTTTTATGACGAGCGCGCCCAACAAAATAGTATTAAATCCGTGCCTATTTTGGCCCCTCGCGGCCGAATTCTCGATCGCGAAGGCCGCGTCATTGTCGATAGCCACGCTTCCTTCAGTTTGATACTGGCTCGGGAGACTCTCAAAGAGGAGCACTTAAAGGCTATTGCCCAAGGCCTTGACCTCGATTACGGCGATTTGGTGGAGCGCGTCCACCGCTTCAAATCCCAGCCCAAGTACGTCCCCATCGTAGTGAAGGAAGAACTGTCTCCTGCTGATCTAGCC
Source organism: Bryobacteraceae bacterium (assembly GCA_036557125.1). Classification (GTDB taxonomy): domain Bacteria; phylum Acidobacteriota; class Terriglobia; order Bryobacterales; family Bryobacteraceae; genus PSRJ01. The sequence continues at coordinate 23,606 of DATBID010000645.1, forward strand.
TTTGTCGATTCCCACCGAGATTTCTTCCCCGAAATGGTCTTGATCCAGGGGCAGCGCCGCCTCTACCCCCAAAACGGTATGCTTGCCCATGTCATTGGCTACACGGGAGAAATCAGCGAAGAGGAACTCGATTCGCCAGAATTTGCGGAATACAATCCCGGCGATGTGATCGGCAAATTCGGCATCGAGCGCGAATACAACGATCGGCTCATGGGGGTCGATGGCCAGCGTCAGGTTATCGTGGATAACCGCGGCCAGGTTCGCAAGGTACTGGGCATTAAACCCGCCGTCCCCGGCAAGGATGTCCAACTTACCATCGACCTGGATCTCCAGGCGGTCGCCGAACTATCTATGGATGGCAAGAACGGCGCTATCGTGGCCCTCGATCCGCGTAACGGCGATGTCCTGGCTATGGTGAGCCGCCCGACATTCGATCCCAACAAGTTCGCAGTGCGGATCAAAGCCAAAGATTGGCGCGAAATCGCCGATAATCCCGACCACCCCATGTTGAACCGCGCCATTCAAGCGCAGCAGGCCCCGGGCTCCACGTTCAAGCCGTTCGTGGCCCTCTCTGCCCTGGAGACGGGCACCATAGACGACAAATTCACGGTCCACTGCGCCGGCGGTATTACTCTTTACGGGCACTACTATCATTGCTGGGAAAAGCACGGCCACGGAACCGTAGCCCTGCACGCGGGCATCGTCCACTCCTGCGACGTCTACTTCTATACTATCGGCAGCAAGGAAGGCATCGACAACATGGCCTTTTATGCCGATATCGCGGGGATGGGCCACCCCACCGGAATCGATCTGCCCCACGAGGCTTCCGGCGTTGTGCCCTCGGAAAAATGGAAGCTGCGCAACTACCGGCAGAAGTGGTACGCAGGCGAAACGCCCTCGGTCGCCATCGGTCAGGGCGCGCTTACCGTCACTCCCATTCAGCTTGCGCGGGCCATCGGCGGTGTTGCCATGGGCGGCGTCTGGTATCATCCCCATCTGCTGAAGAACCAGGATAAGCCGCTGAAACCCGATGTTTGGAACCTGAACCGGGACAACGTGACCAAGGTGGTGGATGGCATGTATGGCGTGGTCAACGAAGCCGGCGGCACTGGCGGCCGCGCCCGCCTGCCGTTCGTAGACGTGTGCGGCAAGACCGGATCGGCCCAGGTCGCTTCCAACGCGTTCACGAAGGGAAAATCGGCCAAAGACCTGCAAGACAACGGCTGGTTCGAAGCTTTCGCCCCCTGCCACGCGCCCGAGATCGTAGTAGTGTCTTTCCTGGAGCACGGCGAGCACGGCTCCCTCGCCGCAGGCCTTACCAAAGACGTCCTGGTTGCGTACTTCGATAAAAAGCAGCGCCTCAGCGAACAGGCTGCCGCTGAGAGACAAGCACTTACCGCCAAATTGGCTTCGTTTGTTCAAGTAGCGCCCCAGACGCCCACATCGAGCCCCCGGCCCTCAGTCCCCGGCCCCCCAGCGGCGAAGCCGGCTGCCACGATACCCGAAGAATAGCCATGCGCCACCTCTCCCTCCGCGACATCGACTGGCCGCTGATGCTGATCTCTATGCTGATCTGCGCCGTCGGCGTTCTCCAGATATTCAGCGCCACCCGCCAAACCACCTGGGCTGACGCCTGGTGGAAGCAGATCATTTATATCTTCGGTGGCCTTTTCCTAATGTGGCTCATCCTGGCAGTGGATTATCACAGCCTCCTGCATCACGTGCCTTTCCTCTACGGCGCTTCGGTCGTGGCGCTCATTGGCACGCTCGCCCTGGGAAGGCAGGTATTCGGGTCGGTGCGGTGGGTTCCGCTTCCGGGCGGCTTCCGCTTGCAAGTATCGGAATTTGTCAAGTTGGTGATAATATTATTAGTGGCCCGCTATTTGACGGAACTGCGAAGCGATGAGTTGGAGTTGCGGGATTTGCTCAAGCTGGCAGGGCTGGTTCTGGTTCCCACCGTTCTAGTCTTAAAACAACCGGATTTGGGCACATCGCTGACGTACATAGCGGTGCTCGCCGCGGGAGCTTTCGTGGCGGGGTTGCGTTGGAAGTATATTGCTGCCATCGCGCTGATCTCTGCGCTGGCGCTTCCGCTAAGTTTGCACTTCTTGAAGGATTATCAAAAGGCCCGTTTGATCAGTTTCATGGATCCCGATCGGGATCCGCAGGGTACAGGGTACCAGTTGATTCAATCCCAGATTGCCGTGGGAGCTGGGGGAATGTTCGGCAAGGGTGTCGCCAAAGGCACCCAAACCCAACTGCGGTTTCTGCCGGTCCCGCACACGGATTTCATCTTCTCGGGTTTTTCCGAGGAGCACGGGTTCGTTGGGGTAGTTGCTGTTCTGTCGTTGTTTTTCGTGATGATTATGCGCATCGTCCAGAATGCGCAAACCGCGCCCGATCGTTCCGGCATGTTCATCTGCATGGGGGTAGCAGCCTTGTTGCTGTTCCATCTGCTGGTGAACGTCGGCATGGTCGTGGGCAGTATGCCGGTTACCGGCATTCCCCTGCCCTTCATGAGCGCGGGCGGTTCTGCTATCTGGTCGGATTTTTTGGCTCTGGGGCTGGTGAATAATGTCCGCCTCAGAAGGTTTGTGAATTGAAGGATCGAAATAATTAAGGATTAATCGGGAGCCTGTAGAAACCCTGGATCGCGCTCGCCCGTTGGGGCGAGCCGCGGGGCGGCGGGTAAATAACCCGCGCGACGTCCCGAAAAGGATGGTTCCCGGCCGGTAGGTGTTAGAAGCCTGGTGTCAGCTCGCGTAAGCATGACTGTTTCCGAACCGCGACCGTAAGGGAGCGGCCGTACGCGAGTTTATGCAGCCTGGTGCTAGAGCGGCCTCCGCCGCCGGCCAGCGTGAGTTTTGAGTTGCTTGTCCGCCGCTTCCGGCGAGCGGGGGTCGGACTACACGCAGGGGACTTCCCTCCAGCTATCTGCTTGCTTCCGCCAGGAGGCAGCGATGTCTAAGGAATTAGTAATCTCGGCCAACCGTCACGAGACGCGCGTGGCCATTCTTGAAGATGAACAATTAGTCGAAGTCTACCACCAGCGGGAAAACGAATACTCGCTGGCAGGAAGTATCCACAAAGGAAAAGTCACTCGGGTTTTGCCCGGCATGCAGTCGGCGTTCGTCGATATCGGTCTCGAACGCGACGCATTTCTGTACGTCTCCGACTTCTTCGAAGACAACGAAGAGTACGACAAAATCGTAACCAGCGTCGAAGACAAGGTTCTGAAGCTGGAGCGTACCGCCGGCCCCGCGGCCGTGGCGCCGCCAGTGGAAGTGCCGGCTCCGGCTGCGGAAATGGAGGCGCAGGGCGCTCCCGTTGCCACCGAAGCGCAGCCGGCTTCGGAAACACAACCGGTAGCCGTGGCCACCGCTGCTCCCTCTGCCGAGCCGCGCCGGGATGACCAGCGCAGGGATGACCAGCGCCATGACGAGCACGACCGCCGCGGCCGCCGCGGCCGCCGCCGCCGCGGAGGCAAAGGCCGTGGTCTCCCGGAATCGAAATTCTACTCTCCCGGAAGCCGAAGTTCCTTCGAGGCCCCGGCCGAAGCCGGCCCGGTAGCGGCTGCCGCGCCCCCGGAAGAGCAGGCCCCTTCTCCTTCGGCCGAAGACTTCCTCGTGCTGCCCGGCGAATCGCTTGCCAAGTACACCAAGCCGGAAGACGCGGACGATGCGGAACCGGACTCCGTCCCACCCGTCTCTGAAGAACTGCCTGATGAAGCCCAACCCGAAATAGAAGCCGCGGAAGCCGCCACCGTCGCTGCCGGAGATGAAGAGGAGGAAACCCCAGTTCCTTCAGCCGTTGCCGCGGTTCTGGAAGAAGTCGCCGCTGAGCCCGGCGCGATCGAAGCCCTGCCGGACGCGGAAACGGAAACCGCCGAAGATCTGGACCTGGTCACCACGGACCCCGCCGAGCAGGTAGAGACCGCTGCCGAGTTCGCCGCCGAGGCGGAGCAGGCCGCTGCCGAATCGCAGGAAGCCGAAGTCCAGGAAGAAGAAGGTCCCGAGCCTGCCCGCATCCCCACGAGCCTCACCGCGGCGCTCCGCGAACAAGGTCCTCGTTATCTGCACCGCGTCTCCCGGCGCATGCGCCGCAGAGGCCGCGGCGGTGTCGAGCCCGCCCGCGGCCCCGAACAGAGCAGAGATCAAAGCAGAGAGCAAACCAGAACGGCTCACGTTCCTCGCCCCGAATTGCACGCTCAAACGAACGGCAAGCCGGACCGCGCGCCCGCGCCGTCGATAAGCGATCTGCTGAGAGAGGGCCAGGAAATCATCGTCCAGATCGCCAAGGAACCCCTCGGCCAGAAGGGCGCCCGCATCACCTCCCACATCGCCCTTCCCGGCCGTTTCCTCGTTTACATGCCTACCGTCGATCACATCGGCGTCTCCCGCAAGATTCCCAGCGAGGAGGAGCGCAGCCGCCTCAAGCGCGTCCTGCAAAACAATCGCTCCGGTATTCCCGGCGGCTACATCGTCCGTACCGCAGGCGACGGCCATACCGAGGCGGAACTCCGCGCTGACATGCTATTCCTCTACAACCTCTGGCTGGACCTCCGCCAGAAAGCCGAGCGCAAGCCTGCTCCCGCGCTCATCCATCATGATCTCAACGTGGTCGAGCGCGTTCTCCGCGACCAGCTCACCGCGTCATTCAAAAATATCTGGGTCGATAACGAAGAACTCTACGAAAGCGTTCTCAGTTTTGTGCAGCGCTTCCAGCCGGCGTTGGTGAGCCGCATCAAACTGTATACCCGCTCCACGCCCATCTTCGACGAGTTCGGCATCACCGGAGAACTCGAAAAAGCCCTCCGGCCAAAAGTCTGGCTCAAATCCGGGGGCTACATCGTTATTAATCAGACCGAGGCTCTGGTCGCCATCGACGTCAACACCGGCAAGTTCGTTGGTAAATCGAACCGTCTCGAAGACACCATCGTCAAGACCAACACCGACGCCATTAAAGAGATCGTGCGGCAGATCCGCCTCCGCGACCTCGGCGGCATCATCGTCGTCGACTTCATCGACATGGATGAGCGCAAGAACCGCCAGAGAGTTATGCAGTCGCTCGAAGAGGCCATGCGCGCCGATCGCGCCCCCTACAAAATTCTTCAGTTCAACGATTTCGGCCTGGTGGCCATCACTCGCAAACGCGTCAAGCAAAGCCTTGAGCGGACCCTATGCACACCCTGCCCTTATTGCGAAGGCGCAGGATACGTGAAGAGCCCGCAAACCATCGTGACCGAAATTCTGCAGGAAGCACAAAAGCTCGCTAAGGTCGTCGAGGGCAAGGACGTGATGCTGCGCGTCAACCCCGAAGTCGCGCGCCTGCTCAAATCCAACCAGAACACGTATCTTCAGGAGATCGAAGAAATCCTCGGCCGCACCGTCATCGTGAAAGGTGACAACCAGTTACATCAGGAAAAATTCGATCTGGCGTGAAGTGAGCGCCGCGGTGTATTCCGCCACGGAACCTCGTTAGTGATTCGATCGCGGCAGGCTGCTTCAGAAGAGCCGAGCCTGGGATGTCCCGGCGTGGGACACCGCAATCGTTGGGCGAATGTCGGACGTTTGCGCCAAAAATGAATATGTCCAATCCTCAACTCGATCTGTCAACACTGAAGTTCGTCGACAACCTCCCTCAGGATCAAGCTAGAGTTCAGGAACTCGTTACGACACGCCTTAGGGCGAATCCGCAGGCGCTCATTGATGAATACCGCCGGCGCTTTGGAGACGAATTCAATCCTGATAACGGGGCCGAATTATTTGCCGAATACAGTTCCTCACCGCAGGCTCGTGCAAAATATCGACTGGCCGTTGCTGGAGCTTGCGGATGGACCATCGATGAAGCATTCCGGCAAAGAATCGCGATTTCTGATCCGAGGCCAGTCGTGTTCAGCGCTGGGGGAACAGCGAGCGGAAAGAGCATAATGATTGTGGATCAGGTCAGGGCAGGCGCAATCGTTCTAGACAGCACGTTTAGTAACTACTCGCTCTCCAAGCGAAGGGTTCAACAGGCCCTCGGCTCAGGTCGGTGTGTCATTGTCCAATACGTATATCGTGAAGTGATCGAGGCGTACGGGGCAGCCATTGCCCGATCCCAGGCGGAGGGTGCGGGCCGAGTCGTGTCGGCTCGGACCCATAATCTAACTCACAAGAACGCGCCCAAGACGGTTGCTCGAGTGATAGGAGAATTTTCCGGCAATCCGCGCATCCAATTTCAGCTTTACGAGAGCTCCAGCATAAGGGGATTCGAACGAGGCAGCTCGGAGTTATTGCGGCGCGGAGAGCATGCTCGGGAAATCACCGAGGGAGAACAGGTGACACTGAGTTACTACGTCGATCAACAACCTGCTCCGGCGCTCTACCCCAAAGTGACCGCTGACGAATTTGAGGCATTATCATTTCCTGAACAGGCTGAGTACTTGAGTGAAGTTGCACGGGCGTCCGGGAACCGATACCGGAATAGGCCCGAGTTGCTGCTGAGGGAAAACCCACATCGATATTTCTGCAGCACGTGACACAGCCGCCTGCGAACCGCCGGCACAGATTCGACGGAACCGGCCGATGGAAGCGGCTCCATACTAAAGCAGTTGACACACAGCGAGCTGCAGCCGACCCTAATAGCAAGAGAGAGAGATTGGATGCAGATCGATCACAAAATCGCATGAAGAATATTACCTTCAGCGCGGACGAGGATCTCATCGAGCGTGCCCGGGCGCGCGCGACCGAAGAGAAAACTACCTTGAATATCCTCTTCCGCCAGTGGCTGGAGCGATATGTCGGTCCGGCGCCCACCGTCGAGGAATACCGAAGGCTCATGGAGCGCCTCGAACACGTGGATGCCGGCCGCAAGTTTACGCGCGACGAAACGAACTCCCGTTAAGCCAGCACTCTTTTGCAGTTCACGAAATTCAAATTTATATTTCCCCAATTTTCAATCATTTCCAATCCCGCCCCCGCAAAACCCGCATGTCCGCTCGCTACACTGTGCCTGGGAAACAAATTTCGCTGGCCAGCGACGTTTCTCAAATGTTGGTGTTCCGCGCTTCTACTGGGTATTACGGCCCGGGGGCAAGCGCGGGCGGGCATCGATGTCCGAAAAGAAGTCGTGGTAATGCAGGAAACGCAGTTGGATCAAGTAGCAGACGGAACGCTTGGGTGGCGCTTCCGAGCTATGAGATCCGATAGCGGTGCTTGTACAATCGTGAATTCACACCGCGGAGCGGGCGGGAGGCCAAAACCTCCCGTCCGATTTCGTATCCCTTTCTCAAACCCTTGGTGTCTCCAATCGTTAGCCTTGATCCCCCGCGCCCGGCTTAATACGGAAGCTGGCGGTTCGTAAATTTGCGCCCCGCTTCCGCGGCTGCGGCATTGGCGGAGCAGATCTTCACTCCTTCTTTGATCATGTCCACCACATTGTTCCCATTGCAGGAATTGAGAAAGAACATATGGTTGGCTTTTACGGCCGCGAACACCTTACTGCGCGCCGCTACCATTCTGGGATCGCTCACGTTTCCGTTAGGGACACCGAGAGAGAGAGCCATGTCGCCAGGGCCCCACTCGGCGAATGCCAGGCCCGGAATTTTGAGATTGGCTTCCACGTTGGCCAACGCATACTTGTCTTCTTCTTTCACTCCGAGCAGCAGCTCGCCGTTCGGATTCAGCGGCCAGGCGTCGGCTTTGGCTTCGTACTCCGCATTCGAAACGCCCCAGATTTGGGCTGCGGTCGGTGTGCCGTGAGCGCCCCGGCGGCCTTCTTGTAGCCCCTCCTGGCCAACGCCCTGCTCGCGATTGGGAAAGCGGGACGCTTCGATGAACGCGCGGATTGCGCCGGGTGTATCGGCGTGCGTCAGCAGAATGCCATGCACTCCGGTGGCCAGCACTTGCTGGAACATCCAGGCGTTGGCGCGGACGGTGGCTTCATCGGTGCCATTCACCGGCACGTTTACGATGACTGCGGGCGTGCGATGACCGCTCTTGGTCGGGCCGCCCGCGACCAGGCCCCGCATGTACTCGCGCAGTCCTTGAACATCGAACGGGGCATGTTCCATGTCGTAGCTGATGTAATCGGCCCACGTTTGGGCGTCTTTCTTGCCTTGCTCAAAGCTCCCTTCGGTGCCCGAATGGGAACCCGTGTAATAGATGGGCTGGCCCTCTTCCAGCAACTCAATGGCGCGGTTGATGTGCTTCGGCTTGGGCGGCGTTGAAGGCGCCTGCGCCACCAAGGTGACGACACCCCAGACGAAAGCTGCCGGCAGGCACAGCCAAGAGGCTCGCTTCCAGATCCGATTTGCCATTTGATTCTCCCTTCAGAACGTATACTTTAATCCGAGCTGCAACTGCCGCATGGGGATACCGGTAGCCAAGGCATTGATTGTGCCAAATCCCTGTCGGGCAGCATTGGAAGGCGCGCCAGGATACGGCGCGCCCGCCAGAATGCTGGCGTTCGGCGTTCCAAAATTGGGATGGTTCAGGACGTTGAACGCCTCCGCCCGGAATTCCACCTGGTGCGTTTCTCTGTAGCGCATGCGGAAGTTTTTATGTACTTCGGCGTTGATGCTGAAAATTCCCGGAGCGATAGCGGTGTCACGCCCCACATTGCCGAATTGTCCCGCTGGCGCTTCGAGGAACGCTGCGCGGTTGTACCAGCCCGCCGGACTGGGGTTCGAGACGCTGGAACCGGCGCCCGTTGCAATCGGCCGGTCGTATCCGCTCTGGGTAAGGGAGTTGTCCGCGCCGCCTATGGTGATGGTCTGCGGTATCCCGCTTTGCACGGTAAAGATGCCGCCCACCTGCCAGCCGCCCACGATCGCGTTCGCTACCGAATTGTTGATGTTTAGGGGCTTTGCCTTGCCAATCGGCAGTTCATAAAGTGGGGACACCACGAGGCGATTGCGCGTGTCGAATGACGAGAGTCCGCGTTCGCAGCGGATGCAATAGCTGTTCTGCGGAAATAGCGTGTCATAGCCCTGTACGCGGATACCGCTGGTATCATCAAGCGATACGGCATGAGTATAGGCGGTGATCAGGCTGAGGCCGCCAGTGAAGCGCTTGCTGACCTTCAAGCTGAAAGAGTTGTATTCGCCGTTCCCCATATCTTCGACCGATTGGATGTATGTGTAATCGCCGAAGGGAAGATGGGACGCGGCGCTGCCCACGGTTGAGGGGATTCCCTCGTTTTGGTTCATGAAGCCGTAGAGGTGGTGACTCACCGACCCGAGATATCCGACCTCAACGGACCAGGCTTGGCCAAACTGGCGCTGGATATTGACTAGGTACTGCATGGTATTCGGCGTGTGGTGGAGGGGATTATCGGAGTAGGCGTAAGGCGCCCCCACCGGCACCGTTAACCCGTTGGTTGAGGGAAAGGCGTTGTTGTAGCCAATATTGGCAGTCCCGGTCTGGGCAATGGTTGAGACGCGGGCAGCCAGATTGCGGGCCAGATCGAAATACGGGGAGTTGGATTGGTCTTGGCTGAAAAACTTCCCGAAGCCGGCGCGAATCACGGTTTTGGAGTTAGGCGACCAGGCTATGCCGAAACGGGGCGCGAAATCGGTATATCGCGTATCCATGAGCTGTTTGGGCAGAAGCCCGTTGTTACACACCGCGGGGCTCAAGGTCCAGCGGATGGAAACGGGAGGATTGGCGTTGTACGGGTCGGTGCAGTTGCCTTGCCTGACGAAGTAGGGCCAGTTCGATTGCGGCACACCAGGAGTGGCGTAGATCTGCGGCACATGGACAATGAACAGGTTGTTCAACTGATCCGTGAAGGGCGGAGTCAATTCATAGCGCAAGCCGATAGATAGTGTGAGCTTGGGTGTGACTTTCCAAGTGTCATCGATGAACGCAGCTTCGGCATTGCGCTGGAAGGCTGCCTGGGCGGCGGCGACGGCTAGGGTGGATTGATAGACATCTCCCAGCAGGAATTCGGCAAAGGCGTCGCCTCCGGTATGGGCCGCGCTTTGGGTAGCATTTGGATTGAATTGATATTGGCCGCGGGAATACTGATTGCCGAGCTGATTGAAATTCTGCCGGTCGTATTCGAAGCCGAACTTCAACGCGTGCTTCCCTTTCGTCCAGGAGACGTTGTCGACGAACTGGGCAGTGTTGTTCTGGTTTTGGTAAGGGCCATCGGAATTATCGCCGAAACCGCTGAAACCGTCCGAAATGAAAATGACGCTCGGAATGCCCCAAGTGACCGGCGGGCCAGGCGCCAAATTCGGGAGATTCAGTTGGCTCACGATGTTCGCGCTGTACTGCGAAATAGCGCCAAGCGAATTGTAAAACCGCGAGTAGCCAAAACGCGCTTCGTTAAGGAGATTCGGCGTCAGGACGCGCGTGTTCGAACCCATGTACTGCTCATAACCAGTGACGATCTTGCTTCCACTGATGTTGATGGTCTGTGTGGACTGAACTTCGCTCCCCCAGCTATACCGGCCGGTCCATTGCGATTTTGCGGATTCGACGAAATCCATTCGCAGGGTAAACCCGTCGCGGTTAAAAGGAGAGGCGTTGTTCTGGACGTA
>DATBID010000646.1:0-7748 GCA_036557125.1 Bryobacteraceae bacterium
GGTGGCTTTTTTCCTAGCAGGCGCAGATAGGTGTAAATCTGTCCCCGGTGATGCCAATGCTCGTCATACGCAAACGCAAAGTACCGCCAGGCAGGATATGTGCCGAAGGGTGATTCGACAGGATGATTCAGCTCGGTCTCCGACATCCGAGAGAATATGTTTTGCGCGGTTTGATGACACGCCTGGGCATAGGTCCGCAGGTCGTCCACCGTGGCCAGAGCCTGAACTTCGGCTGCGCATGCCTGTTCTTCGGGGCTGGAGCGGCTGGCCGCATCCGCGGTGAACTGTCCGTGCTGAGCGGCCTCGGCCAGGATTTTTTCCTGACTGTACACATGAAAGATCAGCTCGCTAGGTGTGCGCATGTCTGGCTTTGGGCGAAAATGGAGGTCTCGGTCGGTGAAGGCATCAATCGCGCGCACAGTGATCCCGTGCACCATGTTGAAGTATTCACACAGCATCGAGAACGTTTGCCGATCCATAGAACCTCCTCATGCAACGCACCTGCGCTCACAAACTGGCGTGAGCTACGGCTTCTGCGGTTTAAGATCCGGTTTCGTGTACGACCAATGGCTATGGACGAGCTTCCACTTTTCACCAACCCGTGCGTACAGCTCGCTCGAATTCCACCGGGCAAGCACGGCCTCCGGACCGCCGGATACCCTGCCGTAGTTTGTGAGATTGTACGTCAACAGCGCTACGTCTCCGTATTGTTGAACCTTGGGATCGAGCATCTCGTAGCGTGGCTCCGTGATGCTGCCCTTCAACTGCTTGATCTGGTCCAGGAGTACTCTCAATGTCTCTAATCCATCCACGCGCCTGTCGCGGAAAGGGTCAAAATACGTCACCTCCGGCGCGCTGAGGTCGAGATAACCCTGCGGATCGAACGTAATCCACTGATCAAGCGCGGAGCGTTCTAACGCGATGATCTCTTGCGATAAGATCACGGGAACTCCTTTCCGGTCGCCAGGGCTGCATGAGCTGACGAAAAATGAGGCACAAAGTGATCCACGCGGTAGGCTGGGTCACGTTCTGCTCCTTAGAAAGAGTGCTCCTCCAGCGACCGAAACAAGCGGGCCGGCGATGAGAAACGTGAGCCCATACCAAAGCGGCACCTCACCCACTCGTGCAGCCAAAAACGCCGTGACGGCGAGGAGGACAATGATGGCCATGACCGTTTCAGCACCTGAGCGGAACCTCGCGGCCACGTACGCGGCACTAGCTGTGGTTGTCAGGCCGATAATCAAGCTGAGAACGGTGTGCAATAGGGATTGCGGATTCACGCTCTTCAAAAGAACTGCATCGGCCACCGACTCAACGAGGCCGGCAGCGATGTACGCACCCAATGCAACCAAGAAGGTGCGAATCCAGCGCCCCTGCCGCGTGGTCTTCCACGCCATCGGAAGAATCGAGCGCAGTATCTGCCCCCAATATCAGGACCGGCAAGAGTCCGACGATTGAACGCGGAGCGAGAACTCCTCGGCCAGGTCGCCCATTATCTCTTCCCGATCATTGGCCGGAACGAACCAGCGGAGCAACCAGTTCGCAAGGCGCGGAGGAAAATGCGGATTCACGTTATCTCCCATCGCCATTTCACCCCCTGCGTCATCTTGCGAATGGCTTCGTGGGACATGCGTAGAGCTTCCTCGCCGCCAGGCTCTAGCCGAAAGAATCGTTTTGCGCGCCCGCCGCGCTCCGGTGTGGGGGCGCCTGTAAAAGAGCTGACGTAGCCTTTCGCTTCCAATCGTTCCAGCGTTGCGTAGATAGCCCCAATCGAGATGTTCCGTCCCGTACGTTCTTCGATTTCGCGGCGCACTGTCATCCCATACGCCTTCGATTTGAGCCTCACGAGCGCGAGAAGAATGATCTGCTCTAACGGGCCCAAAATCTCACCGCGCGGCATATGTTTTACAGAATAAAACAAATTGACCGAGTCGTCAATCGTTCGATCTGCCGGCATCCCTCGTTCGACTTCTCTCCAACAAGCATCCAGTGTTGCGGGAAATCCGGGAAGAATTCACCTATGGACACTGCTTCGTCACGCGGTTCGTCAGCGCGCAGGCGAAGTCAATTGAGAAAGAGTGCCGTCAGAGGGGGGCAGAGCATGGAGGGCGACATGACGAGGACTTCCGTCAAGCGGCGTTGGAACGAATGAAGACGTCTCAGGACGTGAGCGCACAGAGGGCATGCGGAGATTACAGGGTATAATCTCCGCAGGAAACGCGGAGAATGTACATCCACGAACTCCCCCGCTGGCCCCGGTTCGACTGGCACATGGAAAGGCTCACCGAACCTCTGGCCGATGTCCGTCACCGCCAAGGTCGGCTGATCGGGCACATGGAAGCACTGGGATTTCCACTCCGGCAGGAAGCCGTCCTCGAAACTCTGACCTCGGACATTCTTAAGAGCAGCGAAATTGAAGGCGAGAAGCTCGATGCCGAGCAGGTCCGTTCCTCACTCGCCCGGCGCCTGGGCTTGGACATCGGCGCTCTCAAGCCGGCGGACCGAAACGTGGAAGGCATGGTCGAAATGATGCTGGATGCCACGCGTCGCTACCATCAGCCCCTCACTGAGGAACGATTATTCGCGTGGCATACCTCCCTCTTCCCCACGGGCCGCAGCGGAATGACCAAGATTCGGACGGGGGCTTGGCGCGATGACCGCAGCGGACCGATGCGGGTTGTTTCAGGTCCGATGGGAAGGGAGCACATCCACTTCGAAGCGCCACAGGCACACCGTGTTGGCGGCGAGATGAAATCATTCCTCGATTGGTTCGAGGGACGCCCGACTGATCCTGTCCTGAAAGCCGGACTTGCTCATCTCTGGTTTGTGACCATACACCCGTTCGAAGATGGCAACGGACGGATTGCGCGCGCCATCGCCGATATGACGCTCGCTCGATCCGAAAATAGCTCCCAAAGGTTCTACAGCATGTCCTCGCAGATCCGGCAAGAACGCAACGCCTACTACGAGATCCTCGAACAAACCCAGAAGGGGACGATGGACGTTACGCTCTGGATGGAGTGGTTTCTCGGTTGCCTCGGCCGAGCCATCGATGCGGCCCAAGTCGCACTAAGCTCCGTGCTTGGCAAAGCGCGCTTCTGGGAACGTATCAAAGACGTGTCACTGAATGAGCGCCAGCGGTTTGTGATCAATCGTCTGTTGACGGCTTCGAGGGCAAGCTCACAACCTCCAAGTACGCCGCGCTAGCCAAATGCTCGCAGGACACTGCTCATCGTGACATCCTTGCGTTGCTCGCTCACGGTGTTCTCGTGCGCAATCCCGAGGGGGGACGCAGCACAAGCTACTCGCTCGTCCCATCGCAATAAGTGGGGCGGAGCGCCGGACCATTATCAAACCCCTTGATAAGCCGTATCACCATTCATCAATAGACACGCCATCCCCAGAGGTGATAGCCTCAACAAAACCGTCTCGACGCAATCAAGATTACAGAGCAAGAGGATTTCTCCATCATGAAATGTCTCTCGAAGCGCGAAGTTCTGTCCTTCTGGTTGGTTTCCTGCTTGTTGGCGCTCGCTCCAGCCCGCTCATTGTTTGGGCAGGCGGCCACCGCCTCGATTTCCGGCCGCGTAATCGATAGCTCCGGCGCTGCCATCCCGAGCACGCCCATTACTGTCAAAAACACCGGCACCTCCGCCACCCAGGTGGTGAACACAGATGCCCAGGGCCGCTACTCGGTGCCGGATCTGCCCATCGGCACCTACGATCTCACGGCCATGAAAACTGGATTTCAGACGGCCGCCCGGACCGGCATCGTGCTGACGGTCGGCAGCGCGCCCGTGGTCGATTTTCAGTTGGCAATCGGCCAGACGAGTGAAACCGTCAACGTGGAGGCCCAAGTATCCCAGGTGGAAACTACCAGCGCGACTGTTTCCTCTCTGGTCAACCAGACGCAGATGCGCGAATTGCCTCTGAACGGCCGCGATTTTGAACAACTGATTCTGCTGGCGCCCGGTGTCTCTACTTACCCCGCGGGCGGCAGCAGCGCTCTGACTTCTGTCGCCAATGCCTACTCGATCGCGGGTACGCGGCCGGAAGGTTATGCCAACCTGCTGGATGGCGAGGACGTGGTGAACTGGTGGCAGCGCAATGCGGGAGGCAACGTCACCGGCACATCATTGGGCATCGAAGCCATTGCCGAATTCCAGACGCTCACGGGCACCTACGGTGCGCAATTTGGAGGAAATGGCGGCGCCATCAATGCCGTCAGCAAGTCAGGCACAAACGAATTCCACGGCTCCGCCTACGAGTTTTTCCGCAATAGCGATCTGGACTCGCGCGGGTTCTTCGACGCAGGCTCTCCGCCGCCGTTCCGCCGCAACCAGTTCGGCGGCAGCCTAGGCGGACCGATCAAGAAGGACAAGGTATTCTTCTTCGCCAACTATGAAGGAATCCGGCAGACGCTGAATACGACGTACGTGAACTTCGTTCCCAGCGCCACCGTCCGCCAGGGAATTGTGAGCGGAACGAGTTGCACCGCAGCGAGCCCATGCCCAATCAACCCGGCTTCCGCCGCAATGCTGGACCTCTATCCACTTCCGACCTCCGTTGCGCCGGGCGCCACCGTGGGCACGTATAACTACGTGGGCGCGCAAATTACGCCTGAAAACTTCTTCATCGGCAGAGTGGATTACAACATCTCCACGAAAGACTCTCTATTCGGCCGCTATGAACTCGATTTCGGCACGCGCACCACGTATGGGGGTTGGGGCTTGTGGCCGACTGATGATCTGACCCACAATCAGTTCTTGACAATCGGCGAGCGGCATATCTTTTCGCCGAATGTGGTCAACCAGTTTAATTCTTCTTTTTCGCGGCCGATAACAACGGAGGCACAGCCGACGGAGCACTCCGCCTTGCAGATCTTCTCGCCCGCCCGTGAGGACGTTTACGTGGCCATGCCGAACGGCATTTCTCCTTTGGGCGCTTCCTTCATCAACCCGTTCCGGTTTCTGCAGAATAAGTTCACCGAAAGAGACGATTTGACGTGGATCAAGGGATCTCACACCATCAGTACGGGAATCTGGTTCAAGCGGGAACAGCTCAACCCGTACGCGTATACCTACTGGAACGGATTCTATATCTTCACCAGCCTGCAAAATTTCTTCAGCGGCAATCCCTACGAGTTTACGGGAGCGCCGAATGGCGGCACGAATACGAACCGCGCCGAACGCATGATCTCCGCGCAGCCGTACATTCAAGACGATTGGAAAGTCAACAGCAGGCTCACGATCAATTTAGGGCTGCGCTATGGATGGGAGTCGAACCCGGTAGAGATCCACAACAACTTTTTCAACGTGGTGGGCCCGCCGTTTGGCACGGGATATCAGAACGTGCCACACGCTTACGTAAGTAACCCTTCCAACCACAATTTCGATCCCCGCGTAGGACTCGCTTGGGATATCTTCGGCGATCACAAGACATCTCTGCGCGCGGGCTTCGGGATCTTTCACGACGTCTTCCAGACTTACACGTTCACATCCGCGTACGTTACCAATCCGCCGTACAATACCACGAACCAGTTCTTTCCCACTGGCGACCCAAGCTGGCCGATTCCGTTCGTAGGCGGCGGTACCCCGCTGCTGAGTCAGACGAATGGAACCTACTACGGGATCCACACCACTCCGTACAGCCTGGAGTACACCGCGACTCTTCAACGCGAGTTACCGCACAATACGATGCTTTCGGTCGGTTACACCGGCACGCGCGGCGTCCACCTGTTGGCATTCCACGATTTCAACGCCCCGACTCCGACCATCCAGAATGGCGTCTACACGTTCGTGCATCCGGATCCCACAGTTCCCGGTCAGTTGGACCAGAATCCGCGGCCGGATCCAGTTTTCGGCGCTTTGGACATGACCGACACCAGCAGCTATTCGGCGTATAACGCGATGCTGCTCAGCATGCAACACCGCCTCTCCTCGAATCTGGTGTTTCAGTTCTCGTACACGTATTCGCACTGCATCGACAGTGCGTACACATATGGCGGCCTGGGTGGCAACAATGTGACCTCAGCGAATACCAACCCTTACGATTGGAGCATCGATAAGGGACCTTGCAGCTACGACCTTCGCCACGTAATTTCCGGTAATTTCGTTTATCTGCTTCCCTTCAAGGGCAACCGGTTGAAGGAGGGTTGGCAGTTCACGTTTATTCAAGCGTGGCATACGGGCGTTCCGTTCTCACTGGGTGAGGCCGACCAGGCCGATCTCGGCAATAACTTCGATGCGGAACGTCCGAACGTGGTCGCCGGCTGCAATGTCTATGCCAATCAGAACGTACACCAGTGGTACAACCCGGCCTGCTTCACGGCATCGGCGTATGGAACCATTGGAAACCTGGGCCGGAATGCCTTGGTAGGGCCCGGGTTTATGGATACCGATATCGGCGTCTTGAAGAACACTCGTCTCAACGAGCACCTGAGTCTGCAATTCCGGGCGGAACTGTTCAACCTGTTTAACAATGTCAACTTCGGTCTTCCGGCTACAGGTGTGTTCACCGCGGGTTCGATATTCTCGAATTACCAGGCCACGCCGGTCGGTACGGCGGGTCAGATCACCACCCTTGTGGGAAGCGGCGGTTTGAGCGGCGTTGCCCGGCAAACTCAGTTCAGCCTGAAGCTGTTGTTCTAATATGAATCGTGAGACGAATCCAGTTCCTTATTCCGGCGCTGTTCCTGCTGGGACAGCTTCACTCGCAGGAGAATAGCGGCGGCGACGCACTCACCACCGGAATGGCGGCAAATGCGAAATTACTCGAGCAGTACACCTACAAGCAGCGCACCGAGATCAAGTTCAAAGGTGAAGGCCGGCTGGTGCGCATCAACCAGGTGCATTTTGACGCAAACGGCAAGCCACAGATGACGCTGGTAAGCCAGACCGGAGGCAATGCACAGCCCTCCGGTTTGGCCAAGGCGCTCATCGAGAAAAAGAGGCAGGAACTGCAGGAATACGGCAACCGGATTACTGCGCTGGTGGAGCATTACTTTCCGATTGATCCGCAGAAGATGGCCGCTGCCCTTCAGAAAGCCGAACTTGGCGGGACGGGGAATTCGGTGAGTCTGGTGATCCGAAACTACTTCGAGCCACGCGACGTAATGAGTGTAATCGTCGATCCCATTAACAAAAAGCTGCAGAAGTTCGAACTGAAAACGTTCCTGGAGAAGGACCCGGTCACCGTGACCGCGGATATGAATACTCTTCCGAAAGGACCTGTTTACCCGAGCTTCATTAAAGTAAAAGCTCCGGCCAAGGACCTGGAAATCGATATCTCCCAGTACGACTATGTCAAACAGTAGATTTACTGGTGCGGCACTTCGTCCGGACGGGCCGTGCGCCATCCGGGAGAAGATGGCGAACTGGGCGCGGCCGGTTTTTGCGATTGCGGCGGTGGAGCCGGTGATGATGCCTGAGGAGCCGGGGCAGAAGCGGACGGCGCAGATCCGCCGTCGGGAATCAGGGGGCCACCATCGCCAGAATCGGGTTGGCTCACCGCCGGACGCCGCCGCGTCACGGGCCGGTCGAGATCTCTCGGAGTTTGATCGCCGTTCGTAACGACATCCGGCGCACTCGATCCGCCGCCTACGCGGCCCGGCGCTACGTTGCCAATTGGGGCGTAATAAGACTGCCGGTACCGAATGTCCGCGCCGGGATAGCGATTTCGTGTGGCACTGGCCAGTTCCACCGTAATATAGCGCTCCTCGCCCGGGCGGACCCCTTGCGGCAAGTAGA
>DATBID010000647.1:0-6992 GCA_036557125.1 Bryobacteraceae bacterium
AATGTGCTAAAGCTGAATCTGGCGCTGGATGCGCAGTGGCCAAAGCGGTAGTGTTGCTGTACCTGTGGAGGTTCGACTCAGTCGCGTCTACGTCCGCTTTTACGCCGAGCTAAACGACCATCTTCCTCGAGATCAGCGCCAAAAGGCTCAGGAAAAATCGTTCCTCGTGCCTGGCACGGTTAAGGACATCATCGAGAGCCTCGGGGTGCCGCATACCGAGGTCGAGTTGATCGTTGTAAACGGTGAGTCCGTTCCATTCTCCTATGTCGTTCGGAATGGTGATCGGATCGCCGTTTATCCTATTTTCGAATCGTTCGACGTTACAGCGGAGCTTCGGGTACGCCCACAGGTGTTGCGCGAAACGAAATTCATCCTGGACGTCCACCTGGGCAAGCTGGCGGCGTATCTGCGGATGCTTGGCTTCGATACAGTTTATGGGAACGGATTCGGCGACGCCGAACTGGTTCGGATCTCTTCTGAGCAGCATCGAATCCTGCTTACGAGAGACCGCGGGCTGCTGAAATACAGGGCCGTCACCCATGGTCATCTACTGCGGGAGACCGACAGTCGTCGCCAGCTTGCCGAGATTATGACGCGCTTCGATCTCGCTCGTTCCGTCCGGCCGTTCACGCGATGCATGGTTTGTAACGAATTCCTGACAGAAATCGCCAAAGAGCGAGTGCGCGCGGCGCTCCCAACTCGGGTTGTCGGCGCATTTGAGGAGTTCCGGCAGTGCTCGCGGTGCGGACGGATTTATTGGAAAGGATCCCATTACCAGCGCATGCAGCGATGGGTGAGTGATTTGGTCACCGGCGCCGGCGTTCAAGCTAAGGAATCCCACTACGAAGATTTTCGTTGACAAATACGAACCGCTTCGTATATCCTCGATTCATGCCAAAAGGGAACCGGCCCTTACCGACCGATGCCGAACTCGAAATCTTACAGGTCCTTTGGACTCGTGGCGCCTCAACGGTGCGCGACGTTTTCGAGGAGCTTAAGCAGGCCAAGCCGGTAGGCTATACCACCGTTCTGAAGCTCATGCAGATCATGGCTGAGAAAGGGCTCGTTCGCAGAAACGAGGAACAGCGGACGCACGTGTACCAAGCCATGGCGCCCAGGGAGTCCACCGAACGGCAGATCGTGGGTGACCTTTTGGATCGGGCTTTCGGGGGGTCGGCGGCACAACTGGTAATGCGGGCCCTCTCGACGAAGCGCGCAACGGCGGCGGAGATCGACCAGATTCGACATCTCCTGAACCAATATGAGGAGAAAGCAAAATGAAGTTCACAGAGGTATTAGGCTGGACGCTGCTCCACTTTCTCTGGGAAGGCGCGGGGATCGCGGTACTTCTGGCGGGCGCACTGGCCCTACTTCGGAATGCCAAGGCAAATGTCCGGTATGCCGCTAGCTGCGGCGCCATGCTGCTCATGTTGGTCTCCGCAGTTGGCACGTTTCTGCTATTGGCATTCCGGGCGAACGAGCCGCGTGTGGCTGCCGCGGCTGGCTTGGCGGAGCCCCTGCGTTGGATCACACTAGCAGGCGGGACGAGCGTCTCGACCTTACCCGCTACCACAGATTACCTGGCTGTCGCGGTCTGGGCGTGGTTCGGCGGTGTGATTGCGCTGACTATCCGCTCGCTTGGAGGCTGGGCCGTGGCGGGGCGGCTGGCGCGGCGGCATACCTGGCCGGCGGGGGCAGTTTGGGAGCAGAAATTCGCGGCTCTCACCGCGCGGCTTTCCATATCGAGACCCGTAAAGCTGGCGGTATCCGCAATTGTGCAGGTTCCTTCGGTTGTCGGATGGATTCGGCCCATAGTCCTAGTACCGGCGGCCGTGTTTGCCGGCCTGCCGGCAGAGCAGATTGAGGCGCTGCTGGCGCATGAGCTGGCGCACGTCCGTCGCTTCGACTATCTCTTCAATTTGCTCCAGACGGCTGGGGAGACGTTGCTTTTCTACCATCCTGCAATGTGGTGGGTCAGCGGAAAGATTCGCATGGAACGCGAGAACTGCTGTGACGATCTTGCGGTCGAGATCTGCGGAAACACAGTCACGTATGTACATGCGCTGACGGAGCTGGAACAGATGCGTCAACATAAGCCGAGCCTGGCAATGGCGGCGACCGGTGGTTCGCTGCTCGGCCGCATCCAGCGGCTGTTGCGGATGAACCAAGCCGCGCCCGTGATGCCGGCCGGCTGGGTCGCCAGCCTCGGCATTCTTTTGGCCGTTTGCGCAGCCGTGATCGGCCGCAACGCCCCGGCGCAGCAGCCGAGGCGGGGAGCCCTGGCGGCGCCCGCAGTGACGAGCGTGCACGTCCAGCTCGCGCAGGCGGATGCCCAAAAGGGTGGACCGAAGGCCAACCCGCAGCAAGCGGCCACACAGAATACAGCCGCGCAGAACACCCCAAGCAGCCAGGAGAACCCGCGCGGAGCCGGAGTGGGAGGAGGTGTCGGGGCCGGAGTGGGCGGGGTCGAGAAAAACTCTGGAAGCTGGCTCGAACAGATTCAGTCCGAAGGTTACCGCGACCTGACGGTGGACCAGCTTATCGCCCTTAAGATCCATGGGGTTTCCGGAGAGTACATTCGACAGATGCGCGCGGCCGGTTTCCAACTGACCGCGGACCAATTGGTGTCTTTTCGTATTCACGGAGTCACTTCCGAATTCGTGAGCCAATTGCATCAGGCCGGTTTCCAGAACCTCAAACCCGATGACGTGATCAGTCTGAGGATCCATGGCGCAGATCCCGCCTGGATTCGCCAGATACAATCGCTCGGATTTTCCGATCTTTCGATCGATAAAATCGTCCAATTGCGCATTCACGGCATCACCCCGGAATTCATCCAGGAGGCGCGAAAGCACTTCCCAAACATCAGCCTCGACCAACTGATTCAGTTGAAACAGTTCGGAATCCTCTAAAGAAAGGCCGAAACCATGCTACGCAACGTCTATTTCGCTCCCAGTGTGCTTGTAGCGCTCGGGATCTACCTCGCATTGGCGCAAAACGGCTCACCGATTACGGGCCAGTGGGCGCTCGGCGCGGCGGAACCCGATGGGCAAGTGCGGCTTACGCTTCAGCGAAGCGGCCCTGGCTTCAACATGAACAGCACCTCTCCAGTCCCGCTCAGCCAGTTGCGGGGGCTCAGCCGGGCGGAACTCGATTCCTCGGGGTCTGTGGTGCACTTCGACCTGGTTCGCGATGCCGGCACGCTGCGATTTACAGGCTATCTTCAAAATGGCGGCGGCGGAGGGGCGTTTACTTTCACTCCCAGTGCCAGCTTCGCCGGTGAAATGCGCTCCTTAGGCTTCGAGGGCCTCTCGGACGAAAAAGTCTTCACCATGGCGGTGCATGACGTGAGCGCCGCCTATGTCCGAGATATGAACGCCCTGGGCATCCATCCCGATTCGATCGACCAGCTCATCAGCATGCGAATCCACAACGTTACGGTTGACTATGCCAGGGAATTCAAGAGCCTCGACTACACCGAGTTGACGCCAGATAAGCTGGTGACCATGCGGATTCACGGCGTGACCGCGGCCTTTGCGCGAGAACTGAAGGTTTTGGGGTATAACTCTGTTTCGATCGACCAAATGGTCACGATGCGCATTCACGGCATCACACCGGAGTATATCCGTAAGACGCGGACGTTAGGCTTGGGTAACCTGACGATCGACCAGTTGGTGAATGTCAAGATTCACGACCTGGTGGACTGACGAGCCTCGCATGACTCCCGCTAACCGTTTGAATCGCCGAGCGTCTATTGGGGGCATGGATGCCGTTGCCCGCGACTTGCGCTTCGCTGCGCGTTTAATCTTGCGGAGCCCCGGCGTTGCAGCCATTGCCGTAATCTGTCTCGCATTGGGAATGGGTGCAACGACGGCAGTTTTTACTGTCGTCGACGCCGTAGTATTCCGGCCGCTCGCTTATGAACATCCGGAGCGGCTGGTTCGCATCTACACGGAATTCCCGACGTTTCCCAACGGCGGATTGCTCCGGTTCGCGGTTTCCCCACCGGAGTTCGCCGAAATGCGGCAGACGCTGCGCTCGTACGAATATGTTGACGCGTGGCAGGTAGGGGCTGTCAATCTGACCACGGCCAAGGAGCCGATACGAGTCACCGCCACGTTTGTCAGCGGGACTCTTTTTGACAGCCTGGGAATACGGCCACAGCAGGGGCGTTGGATCAATGGCGATGACGATCGGGAAGGAGCGCCGCTGGCCGTCCTGATTTCGCAGGGGTTGTGGCGAAGCGCATTCGGAGGAGCCCGGGGAATCATCGGCCAGGAGACGAAGCTCGATGGGCTACGGGCGACCATTGTGGGCGTAATGCCCACCGGCTTTCAATATCCGCCGGGACAGGTTGACGTGAGCGATGTGTGGGCGCCGCTGCAGCTCACGGCCGCCGACCTCCTGCGCCGTGGGAATCACCGGTTTGCAGTTCTGGCGAAGCTCCGGCGCGACGTAAGCCTGGAGCAGGCGCGCCAGGAGCTGGTTGCCCAAACCAAGGCTTGGGGAGCGCGCAACTCGAACAATTTCCACACCATCAATCCCCGGTTTCATCCTTCGGTGGAGTACGGCATGCAGGAAGAGGTGGTGCGCTCGGTGAAACCAGCGATGCTGGTGATCCTGGGCGCTGTCGGATTCGTTCTGCTGATCGCCTGTGTGAATGTTGCCAACCTTCTTCTAGCCCGCGCCGAAGCACGGCAAAAGGAGATTTCCATTCGTGTGGCGGTGGGCGCGGGGACGATGGGCCTGATTGGCCAGTTTCTGGCCGAAGGACTCCTCATTTCGATAAGCGGAGCTCTCGCTGGACTGGGAATCGCATGGCTGGGCGTGCGGCTGCTGCTTTGGGCGGGCGCGGACACCATCCCGCGCGCAGCCGAGGTGACGATGGATTGGCGCGTGCTAGCCTTCACCGGGTTGGCGCTGATCGGGACGGCGATCGCATTCGGGTTGGCTCCCCTGGCGGAGGTGCTGACACACAAGACGCACGACGTTCTGAAGGCGGCCGCGGGGCGCGCTTCGGCCACGGCTCAGGCGGCGGCCTTGCGTCGCGCGCTGGTGGTAGCTGAGCTGTCTTTGGGTTTGGTGCTGCTGATATCGTGCGGCTTGATGCTGCAGGCGTTTTGGCGATTGCAGGCGGTGGACCCTGGGTTTGATCCCGCGAACCGCCTGACTATGCGCCTTGCGCTTTCCCCGGGCCAATATGCGGACGATGCCGCGGTCCGGAGTCTTCTGGCGCGGATCGAAGACAAGCTGGCGCGTTTGCCCGGCGTTATCGCGGCGACCGTGATGCGGGGACTGCCGCCGCAGCGCCCCGGCGATTTCAATGACACCCAGATCGAGAACTTCGTGCCGCGGCCAGGCGGACCGGTACAGAATGTGGACTATTGGCAAATCACGGGCAGCCGGTTTTTTGAGACCATTGGCGCCCGGCTGGCGGAGGGGCGGTTTCTGGATGAACGCGACGGCGAGAATGCGCCGTTGACCGTCGTGGTCAACGAAACCATGGCGCGTACGTTCTGGCCTGGCCAGAGCGCGCTGGGGCATCGCGTGAATCTTGGTGGACCCGGCAACTCGCCGTGGCGCACGATCGTGGGAGTCGTCGCCGATATGAAGAACAACGGCACCGATCGGCCTACAGGCACAGAACTATTTGTGCCGTGGCGCCAAGCCCGAGGTCTGCGTGAGGTCCAGTTGTTGATCCACACGGTGGGGACGCCAAGCTCTGTAGTGGGCACTGTCCGGAGAGCCATGGCTGAGTTGGATCCCAGCTTGCCGATCACGGCTGTCCGCAGTATGGAGGAGGTGGTAGCCCAATCCCGGTCCCGGCCGCGATTTCTCAGCGTGCTGCTGACCTTCTTCACGGTGGTGGCCGTCGCGCTGGCAGGCATTGGCGTTTACGGAGTGATCTCCTACTCCGTCGCGCGCCGCTCGAACGAAATCGGCATTCGCATGGCCATGGGGGCAGACGCCGGGCGCATTCTGCGGATGGTATTGCGGCAAGGTGTAATGCTGGGCGCTGCCGGCGTCGCAATCGGGGTGGGCGCCGCAGTCTGGCTGACCCGTTTCCTGAAAACCCTGCTGTTCGGCATTCAGCCGCTGGATGCTCCCACCTATGCGGGAACAATCGCGCTATTGTTCGCGTTAACAATTCTGGCATGCTGGATGCCGGCCCGGAGAGCGACGCGCATTGATCCGGCGGCGGTGCTCCGGGAAGAATAGTAATTTCCACGCGCCGGCCTGTTTTCGCGAAACGCCGCGACATGAGGCTGGCGCAATATTTCAAAACGCTGCGTCTCCCTGGTGAGACCGCGGCATCAGCGAACCAGGAGGGTGCCGTGCATTGTAAGTATTTCTCTGGGCTGGTATTGGTGTGGACCGGTTGGTGCCAGGTTCCATCGGGGTCTCAGGAATTTCCTTCGACGAGTTGGCCAGCGTACCTCAAAGGCTACGAAGACCTGCTCCAGACCCCGCACATGAAAGATTCGGTGCGGCTCCAAGATGTCGGGCCCGCGGACCGTACACATCCATCGGGTGAATCCGTATCTGTCGCGCGCTTGAAACACAGGGTTCCGAAGCAGGCAAACAAAATGTTTGCACAAGCGGCCAGGCTCTTGGCCTCCGGCGACCGGGAGCAGGCCTGCTCACGACTGGAGGCGGCAATTCGGCTGGATCCTATGTTCGCCGCAGCGTACACGCAACTCGGCATCGAATACATCCGTCTCGGCCGGCTCGATGACGCCCTGCAGTCCCTCAATCGCGCCGTGGAGATCGACCCCGACTCTTGGAATGAGCATTACGTTCTTGCGATCCTTTTCTACCAAGCTGGGGACCTTGCCCGAGCGGAGGCGAGTGCGCGACGAGCGTTTCGATTGGCCCAGACAAACGCCGCCGTCCACTTGGTGCTCGGCTACATCTTGTGCTTCCGCGATGAGACCAAGGCGGAGGGAATCGACTATTTGCGGTATGCGGCTCGGAGCTTACCCTATGCCGGG
>DATBID010000648.1:0-5320 GCA_036557125.1 Bryobacteraceae bacterium
CAACTGGCCTGGTGCGAAGGGCTTGCCTTCGACATAGATCGGATTGTTGGGGCTTAGGAACGATTCCAGAGGGGCGGCATTTGCTAACCCGACCGAGGTGACGCCCGGAAGGGCCGCGAGCTTGTCCAGAATGTCGTTGTACATTCGCATCGCCCGCTCGGGCTCGTTCGCAATCGCTGGCGGGACCAGAGTATGCAATATCTGGATCTCTTCCGGATGCGTGAATCCCGGTTGGACATTCCGCAAGTGCTGAAACGTGCGAATCATCAGTCCGGAGCTGATCAGCAGCACCAGAGCGAGCGCCATCTGAACAACGACGAGAATATTGCGCGTCCTGTGCCGCTCCCGGCCTTGGCTGAACGTACGGCCGACGCCTCGCAGCGCGATCGCGACGTGAGGCCCTGCGTATTTCAAAACTGGTATGAGTCCGAACAGCACGCCCGAGAGCAGCGACACGCCGACAGCGAATGCCAGTACGAGCGGATCGATTCCGATTTCGCCCAGCCGCGGCAGCGTGGCCGGACCTTTCGCGACCAGCAGCCGCAGCGCCGCATACGCCAGACCGAGGCCCAGAGCGCCGCCCAGCACTCCCAGCGTCATGCTTTCGAGCAGCATTACCCGAGCGATTCGGCCCCAGCCTGCGCCCAGCGCAGCTCGGATCGCGAGTTCCTGCTGGCGGCCCTCGGCCCGCACAAGCATCAGGTTCGCCACGTTCGCGCAAGCGATCAACAGAACCAGGAGGAGGGTCCCCATCACAACCCAGAGCGCTGTGCCGATGTCTCCTACGATTTCCTGCTTGAAGGGTTGGATTTTGGGCCCGATGTGCGCGTTCTGAAATAGAGCCAGGGGAAATCCCGGCGTTGGGGGCCAAGCTTTCAACCAGATTCGCAACATTCGAGCCTGGTCCGCGTTGGCTTGCGCAATGGTCACGCCCGGTTTGAGGCGCGCGATGCCCGTGTAACTGAAATCCCCCAGATAAACGTTACTTCGTTCCAACCGCTGAGGAAGAATCAACTCAGGATCGCGCTGAAAGCGGAATTCCCGCGGCATAACGCCGATCACGACGTGTGGCGCTGAATTGATCGTCAACGTGCGCCCGATGATCGATCGATCGCCGCCGAAGCGCCGCTGCCAATAGCCGTAGGTGAGGATGACCGTCTGCGTTGTGCCCGGCGTGTCGTCCGCCTGGGAAAACCAGCGGCCGAAGAGAGGCGGAACGCCAAGGGCATCCAGTACGCCATATGTCACGTAGAGCGCTCTGGGGAAGTCAGGCTCGGCAATCCCAGTTACGCTTGCTCCGTTGGACTGCCACACCCCAAAATGCTGGAAGGTCCGGTTCTCCTCGCGGTACGTGAAATACATGGAGGGAGTGCACTCGAGGTTCTCACCGAAACCTTGGAATCCTGGCGCCGTGTGCCAGACGCCTACCAGCGCCTCTGCGTGCGGATACGATAGCGGCCGGATCAATATGCTGTCGATCACGCCAAAGATCGCCGTGTTCGCGCCGATTCCCAGGGCGAGCGTCAGCAGGGCGGCTGCAGTAAATGATGGATGGTGCCGCAAGCCCCGCAACGCGTAGCGCAGATCGCTCGAAAGCGTATCGAGCCATGGAATACCATTCATCTGATAAATCTCCTCCCGCCGTGCAGTCAGATTGCCGGCTTGCTGGACCGCTGCCGATCGCGCTTCCTCTGGCGTCAACCCCTGTGCGAGGAAGGCATCGGTCGCCATTTCGATGTGCGCTTCCATTTCCTCGCGCCATTCGCGATCTGCCTTGTCCCGGCGCAGATAATTCCGCCAGCGCATAAGCCGCCCTACGACGTCCGCATGACAAGCTGAATGGCTCGGATCATTTTGTGGAAGGCGGTCGATTCCGCTTCGAGCTGTTTCCAGCCCGCGGGGGTAAGCCGATAGAAGCGAGCGCGGCGGTTGTTTTCCGTCACACCCCATTCCGCCTCCAGCCAGCCTTTGAGCAACATGCGGTTCAGGGCCGGGTAGAGCGAGCCGTCTTCGATTTGGAGGTCGCCTTTGGACCAGTCCCGAATGCGCTTGGCGATGCCGTAGCCGTGCAAAGGGCCTTGATTGAGGGTCCGGAGGATCATCATGTACAGAGTCCCGGGCAGCAGTTCGGGGTTCTGAGAACCGGCCATGTTTGGAATACCTTTCTCGACTAGGTATAGTTCAGAATCGGGAGAAAGTCAATCCTGTCTGAATCATCGGCATCCGGTAACACGGGCGCACTGTCAGACCAATGACGATGGCGGGTAAGGATCTACTCGGGGGAAAAACAGCCGCTAGCGGTTATAGTAAGCCGCGTTCTTCGCCGTGAACTCGTTCCATTTCTCCGGCAGGTCGTCCAGGGCGAAAATGGCGGAAACGGGACACACCGGCACGCATGCCCCGCAGTCGATGCACTCCACCGGGTCGATGTAGAGCATCTCTGCTTCTCCAAAGTTGGACTCATCCTTTTTCGGATGAATGCAATCGACGGGGCAGGCGTCGACGCAAGCGGTATCTTTAGTGCCAATGCAAGGTTCTGCTATGACGTAGGCCATCGGTTTCGTTGTCCCAGGTAAACCATCAATAACACAGCGCCCGCGAAAAGACAATCACATGCAGCTTAATCCCCGCCCGAAACGGCTCTACTGGTAAAAAGGCCGGGCTGGAATGCAGCCGTACTGCACCGGCACGTTTGTAAACTGCGCCACGGCTTTGCCGTCCTGGTAGATCTGCAGCCGTACAAGTTGAGTTGCGCGACCGCCCTCGTCCAGAAATTCGAAGCGGCCAGCCATCGCGAGTCCGGGCAGGAGCTGGCATCTGCCATAACCAACGCAATTTGCGATCGCGCGCAAAGGTAGCACTAAACTTCCGATGTACTCAGCGCGAAGCTAGCGTACGATAGTTGCTAATGGCAGCTCTCTGGTACCAAACTGAAGGAGATGCAAGCTAGAGTGCGCAAAGCTGTATTCCCCGCCGCGGGCTTGGGCACCCGCTTTCTGCCGGCCACCAAAGCACAGCCCAAGGAAATGTTGCCCATCGTCGATAAGCCCATCATTCAGTACGGCGTGGAGGAGGCTCTGCACTCCGGCATTCAGAACATCATCATCGTGACCGGGCGCGGCAAGTCGGCCATTGAGGACCACTTCGATGTCAGTTTCGAGCTGGAGAATCTGCTCGAATCACGCGCCAAAAGAGAACTGCTTGCCACCGTCCGCAATATTTCCGACATGATTAACGTCTCCTACATCCGTCAGAAGGAGGCGTTGGGTCTCGGGCATGCCGTTCTTCGTGCCATGGAACTGGTGGGGCAGGAGCCTTTTTCCGTGGTGCTGGCCGACGATTTGATCGACTCCGAAACCCCCTGTCTCCGCCAGTTGTTGGATGTCTACAGCTTCTTCTGCGCACCGGTACTGGCCGTTATGGAAGTCCCCCGAGAGGCCATCTCGGCTTATGGCGCCATCGATGCGGAACCGGTGTCGCACAACGGCCGGCATGACCGCGTCTTTCGCATCCGCGACCTCGTCGAAAAACCGAAGCCCTCCGACGCGCCCTCCAACCTGGCAATCATCGGACGGTACGTCCTCACGCCGGAAATCTTCGATTCGCTCCAATCCATCGAACCCGGGTCGGGAGGCGAAATCCAGTTGACGGATGGTTTGAAGCACCTGCTGCGTTCCCGGCCGATCTACGCGTACCGGTTCGAAGGCACCCGTTACGATGCGGGCGATAAATTGGGATTTCTGAAGGCCACCGTCGAATACGCCCTGCGCCGGCCAGATCTCGGCGGCGCATTTCGCGAATACCTGCGGGGGCTGACGCTCTAGCCTCCTGGACAGCCCGGTCGTAGGCACTTTGAGAAATCCGGCGCGTCCCGCCACCTAATATAGGTAGAGAAAAATACATTTCCTTCTTCGAGAATTTTTACACATAACGTATTTTTTTACACTCTAGAAGCCCGGCCCCGGTTTACAAAAAACGGCCCAAGTTGTTCATTATCAAGCCTTAATGATTGGAAGTCAGGTTGCTAACACTTGGCCTTCAATCCAAAACTAAGGTCGATAGGAGGTTTATGCTAGCCAAAAAGCCGTTCATTTCAGGTGAAGACATCCGGAATTGCTGCCGTTGCGGAGATGAATTCAAGGTCGACGGGAACGAGCGCGTCTGTCCTACATGCCGTAAACCTAAACAACCGCAAGTTGAGCAGCTAACGCGCCATCTGACGCTGCGGGAAAAGCAGATCGTGGAACTGGTCAAACAGGCGAAGCTGAATAAGGAAATTGCCTACATTTTGCACCTTTCAGAAGGCACTATTAAAGAATATTTGAATAAAATATTCCGCAAGCTTGACGTTAAGAACCGGACGGAACTCGCAGTCTGGTCGCTGAGTCACCCGACCGAGTGCCGCATTCCCGTGCCGGTGGAAAGCGCCTGCATGCACGACGGCGTTCACCTCCAGCACAACGAACCCGCGACACTGCAATAGCAGCCGGGCTTAGCCGTTCGCAGAGCGCTCCGTTCCTGACGGTTCGGGATCAGTGTCCTCCAGCCGCGGAGAAAATCCCGGCCTTTTCGGCTGTTTTTCCCGGCGAAAGGATCTTGCCGGGAATACCGAGCTTTTTCATTTTGTACAGAAATACTTTATAATCCACGTTGAGCAGCGTGGCTGCCTGCTTCCGGTTCCAGTGAACGGATTGCAGTGCGGAAAGAATCGCGTCCGCTTCGGCCTTTTTGTTCGCCTCACTTACCTCTTCCAGAACCGGCGTTCGCTGCTTCTCTACGGCGCCGTGCAAATCGCGAGGCGGCGCGGGGAATGGACCCTGCGTCGCGCTCTCCGGCGCGCGCGTCCGCGCTTTGCTTTCCAGGCGCACCGCCAACGCCTCGGGATTTCGAAAAACGATCAGATTGCGCATGATATTTTCGAGTTCGCGCACGTTTCCCGGCCAGTGATACGACACCAGGGCCTGCTTCAAGTTGGTGGTAATCGCCGGCGCGGGAATCCCGGCGCGCAGGTGTCTGCGCAGCATTGCATCTGCAAGCGCGAGGATGTCTTCCCTCCGCTCCCGCAACGGTGGCATTTCTACATTGATCACATTCAGCCGGTAATATAAATCTTCCCGAAAGGTTTTCTCGGCGATGGCCTTTTGCAAGTCACGGTGGGTCGATGCCATAATGCGCACGTCCACCCGGATCAGTTCCTTGCCCCCAATGCGATGGAATTCATGATCTTGCAGGACATGCAGCAGTTTCGCCTGTAGACGAACATCCATATCGCCGATTTCATCCAGCAGAAGAGTCCCGCCATCGGCTACTTCGAACATCC
>DATBID010000649.1:0-8511 GCA_036557125.1 Bryobacteraceae bacterium
TGCAGCCCGATTCCCGCAGGATATAGAAGTCTTCGTTATACGCATGCACCTGCCAGTCCGGGATCGTGAGACAGTTCGGCCCCCCGCTCAGCCAGGGTTCCGCGAGCGAGCCCTCCTGCAGGGTCGCGGGTGTCTGTCCGGCCGCGAATCCGTGTCCAAACAGGAGCAGAATGAGAATGATTTGCACCTCATGAAAAGCCTTCATAGTGTTCGCTTCCTGCATCCAGGAGGATTCGAGGCAAATTAGTTTCTAAAAATCGAGCCGTAATGAGAGCTGCCCCACGCGGTTGCCGCTGTTCTCGGCGCTCTGCACGGTTTCCGTGATGCCAAATGTGCTCGGGGAAGAAACGTCGGTGGACGGCTCGACGAAGTTCGGATGGTTCAGAATATTGGTAAAAGTCGCCTCAAAGCGCAATCTGAACTTTTCATGAAGGAGAAAATTCTTCGAAAGCCCACCCGCAACCGCTACGGTTCCCGGCCCTTCGCAGATTCCCACGCCCGAGTTGCCGGTACGGCCAGCGCCGGCCGGCGTCAGCACGAATGCCGCGAGATTGAACCATCCGTTCGGCGAAGGGTTTTGCACGCCGCAGTTGCCGATCCTGTCGGGGCGAACCAACGTCCCCCGTCCGGCTTCGTTCAAATTCGCCTGGCTATCGTTCGGATTGCTGTCGTAAGGGGTCAGATAAGGTCCGGTTTCCAGAAGAGTAATCGTGCTCAGTTGCCATCCGCCCAGTACCGCTTCCACGGGCCGGCTGGCGTTACTCCCAAACCGCCTGCCCCGCCCGAACGGCAACTGGTAAAGGCCGGTGAGCAGAAAACGGTTGCGGCGCACACCAGAATCGTTGCCCCGGTCCGATCGCAGGTTGAAGCGGTCGTTCACCACAGTCCCACCATTTCCGGAGGACCCGTTGGCCAACTCGGTATTGAAAGCGAGGGGCGCATCGCCATTAGCGTCGGTCAGATCCTTTGCCCAATCGAAGGTGCCCTGCAGATACAGTCCGGCCGCCATGCGGTGCGAAACCTGAACTTCGAGGGCCTGGTAATTGGCGAATCCCCAGTTGCCATTCTGGATGATCGGTCCTAACTGCGGGTAAGGAACGCTCAGCGGATTGTACGGAGTGGCGCTCGCGCGGATCTGGTTCAGGTCCGGATCTATTCCCAGCCGGAATGAGTTCTCGCCAATGTAGCTGACGCGGGTGTTCCAGTTCTCTCCGAATTGCCGTTCGACGGTAACATTCCACTGCGCCGATTGGGGATCGCGGAAGTGCATCTGCTGCGACAGAAAGTATTCGTATGTGCCAATGATATCTGGCGTCAGGCCGCCGTTGCCAAAAGCGACTGATGGAAGCTGAAAGAGCGGAACTCCGTTCTTGAGGGCGTTGACATAAATAAGGGAAGCAGTGGCCGCCAGGCCCGTCATTTGAAAAGCCACTCCGCCAAGTGTCGGCACGGTGTAGACTCCCCAGCCGGCGCGGAAGACGGTTTTGTTGTCGCCGAATGGCCGCCAGGCGAGACTGATCCTTGGGTCGAAGTTTCTGTAGTAGGTGTAGCGCAATCCCTGCGGGATCCCAGCCTGGCTGGCGGTTTGGACCGGCGAGCAAGGAAGCGTCGAGATCACGCCGGGGCAGGCATTGATTTGATACAGTACTTCCGCCGCGGGCGGCAGCACTTTGGCGGCAAGGTCCGGAATCACCATGCCGCCGTTGACGGGATTGAAATTGGCGATGTTGCCGTGCGCTTCGGTAAAGGGCGGCTGCAGCTCCCATCGCAAGCCAAAGTTCAAAGTCAGGCTCTTCGAAATGCGGAACTCATCCTGCGCATAGGTCGCGAAATGCTGCGAGGTCTGATCGATCGGCGGGCCGAGATCGAACACCAAATTGGTGGCGGGTAGCCCGAGAAGCAGATCCGCGAAGGCGTTGCCGCTAAATGCCCCGTTGAATCGAAGGGACCCGTACTCATCGTCGGCGCCGAACGTGTCCACGCGCGAGTAGCGCACCGTGCGCCAATCGATGCCGAATTTCGCGGTATGCCTTCCCCTGGTCCAAGTCAGGTTATCGGTGTATTGCAGGGTACGCGAGTGCGAAGGGCCCAAGTCGTTGTGGCCGATCGGGCTGAAGCCAGTTCCGGAGCTGAAGTTAAATCCGGGAAAACCGCCGTCGTTTCCCGCGCGCGAAAGATCGAGCCCCGTCAAACCCAGGTTCGATACCACCGAAGCGCCGGAGAACGGAAGCGACTGCGCCAGAAACAGATCGCTATACCCGAAACGGAATTCGTTTATGGTGCTGGCGCTGATGGTGAAACTGTCGCCGACGAGCAGGTTTCGGTTCTTTTCGTTATTCGTTGCCGGCGGCAACAACTGAGAGAGGCCGGCATTGGCCGCGGAGAGGTACGGAATATTCTTCCATGTCCACCGGCCATAAATCAGGTGCCGGCTGCTGACGTTGTGATCGATGCGGATGTCGAAACCATCGGTTCGATTGTTCAACGGCAGCAATGTTCGGTAATTCCCCGTCGTCGAACCAGAGTCGAAGTTAGGTCCTGGATAATATTTTGTGAGCAGTGTCTGCGCGACCGGATTCAGTTCTGAGGCGGGGATCTGATTGTTCGGAAACGGTTGGCCGGTGAACGGATCGACCGCCGGTTTGCCTGGAACGCCATTCAGGTTGCCCGCAACCATGGCCGCCGTAGGGACATTGCTGATGCCGAGGATCGATCCCGGCTTGCGGTTGCCTTCATAATCCACGAAGAAGAACGTTTTATTATGGCCGTTGTAGATTTTGGGAAGGACGACGGGGCCGCTCAGACTGCCTCCGAACGTGTTCCAAACCTTCGCCTGCTTCACCGAGGAGCCATAAGTCGTGGCGTCCAGCGCCCGGTTTTGCAAATATTCGAAGGCGCTGCCGTGGACCGCATTCCCTCCACTCTTGGTCGTGACAGTCACGTCTCCGGACGACGCTAGCTCGGCGTTATTGTTTATCGCCGACACCTTGAATTCGGCCAGCATCTCCGAGGAAGGATACAGATCTCGCGCGGCGGCGTTGCTGCCAACGTTTACCGTGGAAGTTCCGTCGACGCTGTAATCGGTCATGAACGGCAACGAACCGGTGAGCGCGATAGCGCCGTTTTGATCCTGCTGCACGTTGGGCAGCGCGACAATTGCGCCCAGCGGACTGGTCGAGGCGCCCCTGTAGTTCGCCGGCAGCTCAGTTACCTGCTGGTTGTTGATGGTTGAGGAGATGGTGGCGTTTTCGGTATTGATTACCGCCGCCGCTGCCTGCACCTCCACGTTCTGCTGCACCGACGTCAGCCCCAGCGCCAGATCGACACGCCGCTCCTGGCGCGCCTCCAAGCCGATCTCCGGCGCCCGCGCAGTGGTGAAACCGGCCTTGTTGGCGGTGAGCGAATAGCGGCCGGGGGGCAGGTTCAGGAACTCGTAAATCCCCGATGCGTTTGAAACCGTTTTGCGCGATGTATTCTCATCGAGGTTCCTAATCTCGACGTCGCCGCCCGCGATCACCGCGCCCGAGGTGTCCTGGAGCGTGCCCAGGATTGCCCCGAACGTGGATTGAGAAAACGCCGGCGCGCAGGCGAGCAGCCCGCAACTCGCGATCAGAAAACAAATCCGACCCTTCATGCTTTTTCTCCGCTACCAAAAAAGTGCAACCTTTTCAAACGAATTTCCGGTGGCAGTCGCCCCGCCCGTTCGCCTGAGTTGGCAGTATGGTCTAGCCGGGGGGCCTTGTCAAGAGACGCGGCTTACTAAATCCCCACGGCCCGCATGTGCTGCTCCGGGTAGCGCAGACCGGCGGTGATGCCCCGCGGGGCGATAGCATCCAGGCGCTGCAAGTCGCCTGCGGAGAGCCGGATTTCGTTGGCGCCGAGATTTTCGTCCAGGTAATGGCGGCGTTTGGTGCCGGGGATGGGCACCAAGTCATCGCCTTGCGCGAGCACCCAAGCCAAGGCCAGTTGCGCCGGGGTGCAGCCCTTTTCCGTTGCGATCTGTTCGACTCCGCGCACGATGCTCAGGTTTTGCTCCAGCGCGTTGGGCTGGAAACGGGGGTGGTTTTTGCGGAAATCTTTGGGTGAGGTGACATCGTCCGGTTTTTGAAACCGGCCAGTGAGGAATCCGCGGCCCAGCGGGCTATAGGGCACGAATCCGACACCCAATTCGCGGCAGGTGGCCAGGATGCCGTCTTCCGGATCGCGCGTCCATAGAGAATATTCGGTTTGGAGCGCGGTAATCGGGTGGGTGGCGCAGGCGCGGCGGATGGTGGCTGGGCCGGCCTCCGAGAGACCCAGGTAACGCACCTTGCCCTGCTCCACCAGGCGCGCCATGGCGCCTACGGTTTCTTCGATCGGCAGGGTGGGATCGACGCGGTGTTGATAATAGAGGTCGATCGCGGGCATGCGCAGACGCCGGAGGCTAGCCTCGCAGGCGGCAACGACGTATTCCGGACGGCCGTTCACGCCCTGGAAGGAACCATCAGCGCCGCGCACGTTGCCGAATTTGGTCGCGACAATGGCTTGGTGGCGGCGTCCCTCCAGCGCGCGTGCGAGCAGCTCCTCATTTTTCCCCATGCCATACATGTCCGCCGTATCGAAGAACGTGACGCCGCAATCTAGGGCATGATGAATCGTAGCGATCGACTCGCGATCGTCGGTCTCCCCGTAGAACTCAGACATGCCCATACATCCAAGGCCCTGCGCGGAAACGACGAGCGAGCTTTTTCCCAACCGGCGATATTGCATGGCGATCTCCTGGATTTGTGTTTCCTTCAGCTTAGCGTAGAGGTTCAACGGCGGCATCAGGCGTGCAAAGATTCGGGGACGAAAAACGAACCCATGAGAAAATCCAAAAGCTTGCGGGAGCGGAGGGGGGCAAGGCCGTGCCGCAGGCTCACGGGTGTGTTGAGCAGGCAACGGAGGAATGGGCGTAAGCCCTTGTTATAATTGAGGATTCCTAATAGTCTCGCAACTTCACTTTGGCCCATGAAGTCCCTTTCCTTTTTCTTTTTTGCGGCCCTTTTGGCAGTAGACCAGGGGGCCTGGGCGCAGCCGAACTACACCACCGGGCAGGCGGCCCGCGCAGTGATCGGGCAACCGGTGTTCGACGCCCAAAACCAGAATTCGAGCGACACGGTAATGGGAGCCGCGAGCGGGCTCGCCTATGCGGCGGACACGCTGTTTGTGGCCGACGACAACCTGGTCCAGGCGACTCCGGAAAACAATCGCGTGCTGCTCTTCAAGAATCTGTCGAACCAGTTGCCACCGCCCACGGCACAACCGCCTTATAACACCGCGTGCCCGGTTTGCGTGGGACAGGCCAACGTGGTGCTGGGCCAGCCGGACATGACGACCACAGTGCAGAACAATTCGGCTACGCGAAATAATCTGCGGCAGCCTACGGCGGTGGCTTCGGATGGCGTGCATCTGGTGGTAGCGGACACCAATCACAACCGCGTCCTGATCTGGAACAGCATTCCGGCAGTCAATAATCAACCGGCGGATGTGGTGGTGGGGCAGCCGAATTTCACTTCCACCAGCCTTCCCGGCGCAACTACGCCCACCGCAACCTCTCTGCGCTCGCCGCAGGGGGTGTGGATTCAGAACGGGAAGCTATATATTGCCGACACGGGATACAACCGCGTTCTGATTTACAACCACATTCCGACGACGAACGGCGCGGCGGCGGATGTGGCCCTGGGCGCGCCGAACCTGACTACGGCGGTACAGCCGAGTCTGTTGGACCAGGTGGGCAACCCTCTGTTTGACGCAAACACCAACGCTACCGCTTCCAATATGTTCAATCCAGTATCGGTCACATCCGACGGAACGCACCTATTTGTGACCGATTTAGGCAACAACCGGGTGCTGATCTGGAACAGCATTCCCACGACGAGCGGCGCTCCAGCGGATGTGGTGTTGGGGCAGCCGGACATGACGAGCACAGCGGCAAATAATGCGTTCAGCGGGCAGGCAGCCATCGCGAGCGTCACTAATGTGCAGGAGAAGCCGCTGCTCTGCCCCGTTTCGAACGGCACGGATTTCAACGGCAATCCTACCTATCCGAACTATTGCAACGCCACTCTCAGCTTTCCACGGTTCGCCTTGTCCGATGGGACGCGGCTCTATATCGCCGATGGCGGCAACGACCGGATTTTGGTCTTTCAGCAAATTCCCACCACGAACGGCGCTTCCGCCGACATTATCCTGGGGCAGATCGGCGGGGAAATCGATCAGGCCTCGGAAGCGACCGACTCTCTGATGACCCCATCGTCACTGGCGTGGGATGGCGTGAATCTGTACGTAGCCGACATTTTCAACCGGCGCATCGAGGTTTTTTCCATCGGCGCCAACAGTATTCCTTACTCCGGAGTGCGGAATGCGGCCAGCACCCAGATCTTCGCTATCGGCAGCGTCATCGTTACCGGCACAATCACAGCCAACGATACCGTTGGCATCACCATCGGGAACACCGCGACGAACAACGGTTCGGCATGCAGCAGCCCAAATCAAAACAGCGGCGTCAGCAGCTCGACTACGGGCGACGCAAACGCGCCGGAAGGATGCGGGGCAACATATACGTATAAGGTTCAATCCAGCGATACGCTGATAGACATTATCAACGGCCTGGTTGCCGCAATCAATGCCAACAGCGGCGATCCGAATGCCTTTGCGTTCGCCGACCCTGCCGCCAGCAGTGTTGTCCTCACCGCGAAGACGGAGGGCGTAAATGGCAACAATGTTACTTACGTGACTTCCGTTTCGACCAGTGCGACCGAGGCATTGACGGCCGCCGGAGCCACGCTTGAACATGGCGGAGATGCGTCCCAGTTAGGGCCGGGCACACTGGTCTCGGTATTGGGCAGCAATCTTTCGGCGAACACGGCGGGGGCCAGTCTGAACAGCACGCTGCCAACGAACCTGGGCGGCACTCAAGTCTTCATGAACGGCATTGCCGCTCCGCTGCTTTACGTTTCGCCGAGCCAGATTAACGCCCAGATCCCGTGGGAGTTCAACAATACGTCAAGCGTCAGCGTATACGTGCGCTCAGTGATGAGCGACGGCAGCGTTATGGTCACTACGCCGGTCGCGGTCAGCATCGTTACCAACAATCCCGGAATTTTCACGCTGCCCGGGTCCACACAAAGTCCCAAACCTGGAGTCTTGTTTCACGGTTCTAGTTCCGCCAACGATGCGGTCTTGGTCGATGGCACTATCAATCCCGGCG
Organism: Bryobacteraceae bacterium; assembly: GCA_036557125.1. GTDB lineage: Bacteria > Acidobacteriota > Terriglobia > Bryobacterales > Bryobacteraceae > PSRJ01. Next base: position 7,232 of record DATBID010000649.1, read on the forward strand.
ACGTAGCTACGATCACGATCGGCGCCCGCAACTATAGCTACACCGTACAGGCTAACGACACATTGCAATCCGTGCGCGATGCTCTGGTTGCTCAACTCAACCAGGACCCGCAGATCTATGCCGTGGCAGGTGTAGCATTTTCTGTGAACTTGCAGATTTATGCGCGGGTGCCGGGACCGGATGGGAATGGGGTGGCGGTCAGCGCTACCACAACAAATTCTTCCGGTTCGGCGGAGTTGATCCTGACTGCTTCGAACACCACCCTGTGCTGCGCTAATGTGGCCGGCAGTCCCGTCACACCCGACAATCCCGCGGTTCCGGGAGAGATCTTATGGATTTACGCTACGGGATTAGGATTGCCCCAAGTCAAGTCCAATACCCAGTCGGCCATCGTGACGGGTCAGCCATATCCAACCGGGGGGCCGCAAACACAGCCGCCGCCGGAATCGTGTTGTTTCGTTTCCTCAATTGCCGGGGGCTCCACCGCCAACATTCTCTCAGCCAGCCTCTTGCCGGGCACAGTTGGGGTCTTCCTCGTCGTAGCCCAGCTCAACTCGAGCTTGCCCACGGACTACTTCACACAGATTTATATTGCGCAGGGTGAAAACATCAGCAATACGGTGACTTTTCCGCTGGTCGCGCCGTAAAGGTTCCGCAGGCGTTGCGTAGTGCGCCAAATCGACAGGGCATTTAGCGGCGCTAGCTCAGGGTTTCCTTGAGGCTCCGAGGTCCCGATGTGCTCCTCTCGCCTAAAACCAAACGTGTGGGAATTCACTACTACCTCCCGAAATTCGTAACTAAATAGAAGTTATAGTACTTAGTACTATCATTACTTCTAAACAGTACCTAGAACGCTAATTATTGAGGAGGAGTAATGAAACGAATCTGTTTAGTACTTGCTCTGGCTTCAGCCTTCGCGGCTACCTCTTTCAGTGCGGGAACTATTGGAGGGGTCTGCCTCAACGATTCATACACCTGTCAGGTGTATGAACAGAACTACCACTACGAATCAATATTCGGTAGCGGCCTGCCGGTGGATGGGAATGAAGTCTTTGTCGCCGTGCTGCCCAGCAGTAGCTGCTATCCGTTCAACGGATGCTCGATCGGCATCATACGGCCGTACTCACCCTTTCAGCAATATTGGTACGACTCGTCAACGCAGATCAACTTCGACACGCTGCCCTTTGGCTATGGCGGCAGCACAGCTTACATCGAGGTCTGTGACCAAAACACCCAGGTCTGTACGTCCTCGTCACCAGCGCTGAGCTATTTGAACGAGT
>DATBID010000650.1:0-9546 GCA_036557125.1 Bryobacteraceae bacterium
TCATCGCTCGCATGCAGGTCGACCCGGACAAAATTGTTCTCCTTGCACCAGGCGATCATTGCCTTCATCAACATGCGCGCGATGCCATGCCGCCGGTGTTCGGGCTCGACGTATACGTTCAGGATGGTTGCGCGTCGCGGTTCGCGCTGCCGGGGAACTCCGGGCCACGGGCTGATCACGATACCGCCGCCGCCGACGGTTTCGCCCGTTTCATTCACGGCAAGAAACCCGCGATATGAGCCATTGACCAGCGCGTCCGCGAAGTACTCGCGCGCCGCCACCTCCATCAGGTCGAGTACACCTTCGTCGCGGCGTCCAACGTCCCACCACATCCGTCGACGATGTCGCAGCAGCACATCGGTATCGGCGGCAGTGGCCGCTCGTACAGTCACTTGAGGCAATGGATATCTCCAGGGCGTCCGAGGGCACGATCTCATGCAGTCGGTATCGTCTCACGGATGACAGAGGAACAGCAGCTCGATGGCCGCGTGGAGGCGAGCGCTACTTTTCCAATGGCAAGCGCCAGTTCTTCGCAGAGACATGACCCGCATGCACCCAGGCGACGCGCGTCAGCATCGACCCGGCAATGCTGGAAACGGCGGCGGTTTTGCGCAGAGTACGGGAGCGCGGGCTTGCGGTGAAGGCGGCAGCTACCCGGAGGGCCAGCGGCAGGGGTCCACTGAGTATACCGCCGACACGAGCAAGTAAACCGCTTGGCCCGCGTTGCAGCGGCTCCATGACGGGCTTTCTATTCTTTTCAAGGCTGAAGGCGTCGAGCGTCTCGATTGCCGATGCGCCCATGCCGAGCGTGTTCAGCGCAGGGTTGCTGTGGCCCATCACCTCCAGGATGGAGACCGCCGCATTCAGGCCGGACATGCCGAAATGAACCGGAAGGATGTCGACGTTTTCATTCCAGACGGGAATGACGCTGGCGCCGATGAGCACTCCGGTGTAATTGGAGAACGGCAGCCCGGCCAGCGCGGAGAGTCCCTCCGACAGATCGCCGACAAGGCGAATGGGCAGCCAGTTGTAGCGGCGGCTGAGCATCTCGGCGAAGGCCGCGCCGGCAGAGAAGGTACCGAAGGCAGCGAGCGTCCAGGCGCCTACCGACATCGGGCTCTGCTTCTTGAAGACACGCAACATGCCGAGAAAGCGCGCGGGGCGGCCGAGATCGGATATCAGCAATGCGCTCGAGAGTATGGCGCCCCCGGCTGCAATATAGCGGCAATCGCGCGCTAGTTCAGGATCTCGGCCGAGATGGCGAGCGACAATGCCGAGCACGGATGCCGATCCGGCAGCGCCTCCGACGAAGAAGTACGGGGGGATCTGCCACGTCCATGCAGGCTGCTTCAACAGCGGCACTCCGTAGTAGCCCGTCTGCGGTGAAGCTACAGGAAAAGGCGCGCCGGAGGGACGGATGCCGGGGGCTTCGACTCGGCCCTGCTTCTCGGCCTCGCGGCGAATTTCGTACAACCGGTTTTCGCGTGCCCAATCTGGAGCGGGCCGCTGAATTGGATCGCTCATCGTCTGGCGCTCCCCAAGAATGCGAATACGCTGCCAACCAGCAACAGGCCCGCAGCTATCGCGGAACTGGTCCAGCCGGCCTTCAAATATTTCGTGGGAACTTCGGGGTTCGGAGGCAGATTGTACTGGCGGGGATCGCCGCGCAGGATGAAGAAGGCGTGGATGCCTTCCACGCTGCTGTACTGCGGATCGTATACCTGGGCGTCGTCGATGCCGCGGGACTTCAGCTCCTTCATACGTTCGACTGCGTTGACCCGCAGCTGATCCAGCGATCCAAACTTGATCGACTCGGTTGGACACGCCTGCGCGCACGCAGGCTTGAGCCCGACCTTCTGCCGGTCATAGCAGAAGGTGCATTTGAAGGCGCGACCGTCCTCGGCATTGCGCTGCACCACGCCGAAAGGACAGGAAACGACGCAGTAACCGCAGCCGTTGCAGACATCGGGCTGCACGAAGACGCCTCCGAACTCGGTGCGCACGATCGCTCCGGTAGGGCACGCTTCGAGGCAGCCGGCGTTCTCGCAATGCTTGCAGACATCGGAGGAGAACTCCCACGAGAGATGATCGCCGGAGTTGCCGCCGAAGCCGGGCTCCAGTTGGCCTTCGACAAACTTCACGTGCCGCCACGTGGAGTGACCCAGGGCTCCGGTGTTGTCGTAGGAGTTGCCGGACCAGTTGAAGCCGTCCTGGGAGAGGCCATTCCACTCCTTGCAGGCGACTTCACAGGCCTTGCAGCCGATGCACAAGGTCGAGTCGGTCAGAAATCCGGTGACAGTTGCGCTGCTCATACCGGTTGCTCCATGTGTTCGCGAAGCTCTTCCAGGGCCGCAGGACCACGTGGGCGGCGGCCGGGTTCGATATCGCAGATCAAGGCCTTGGTTTCCATGATGCGCACGTTAGGCTCCTCGGAGATGACCAGCAGATCATTGGTGCTGTCGCCGGTGACCAGTCCCTTGTAGCCCCAGTGATACGGTAGTCCGACCTGATGCACGGTGCGGCCCTCGACCCACAACGGGCGCATGCGCCGGGTAACCAGAACGCGAGCTTCGATGATGCCGCGCGGCGTCATGATCGTCGCCCAGTCTCCATGCTCCAGGCTGGCCTCGGCGGCAAGTTCGGGCGATACCTCGCAGAAGAGTTCCGGCTGGAGTTCCGCCAGGTGCGAAAGCTGGCGCGACATGCCTCCGGCAGTATGGTGCTCGGTCAGGCGATACGTCGAAAGCACGTATGGGAAACGATCATCGTTCAGCTTCGCGTAAGGATTGTCGGGGCGCTCCTTTCGGTCGGCAGCGGGATTGTAAGGGTGATCGGGATAGAGCGGGTTCCCGAACGGCGTCTCCAACGGCTCGTAGTGTGCGGGCAGCGGCCCGTCCTTCAATCCGCTGGACACGAAGATCCATCCTACACCGTCGGGGTGCAGAACGAAGGGCTTATCGCCGGCAATGGCATCCATTCCATTGGAGCCGGGCTTGGGACGGTAATCCGGCGGCTTGTTCTTGTCGAAGTCGGGAACATCAAGACCGGTCCACTCACGTTTCTCTTCGTCCCACCACACCAGCTTCTTACGCTCGCTCCATGGCTTGCCGTCAGGACGGGCGGAGCAGCGGTTATAGAGGATACGAATGTCGTTGGGCCAGGAGAATCCCCAACCGTGTCCGAGATAGTCATGCGGCTCGCGTTGATTGCCGCGGTTGAAGTGCTCCTGCGGATAGATGCCGCAATAGATCCAGCAGCCGCTGGCCGTGCTGCCGTCCTTCTTCAGCTTCTTGTAGCTGTCGAGCAGCTCGCCGGTCGTAAGATCGCGGCCGTTGATCTCTTTCAAAACCTCGCTAACATTGGGCTCATTGTAACGGCCGTGCGTACCGTAGGGCCAGTTCAGCGCATTGAGAGGCGCATTGCGCGGGCTGGGATCGGCGGCGCCTTTGGCTTTCACACGCCGCGCCAGGTGATGCATGAACCACGTCTCGCTGCGGGCATCGCCCGGCGGATCAACCGCCTTGGTGCGGAACTGGATCAGGCGCTGGGTGTTGGTCTGGCAGCCCTCCTTCTCGGCTGAACCGGCAGCGGGAAAGAGAAACACTTCGGTCGGAATTTGTTCCGGCTTCAGTTCGCCTCGTTCGACCTCTGGGGAGTTATACCACCAGGAGGCGCTCTCTGTTTCAACCAGATCCCGCACCACCAGCCACTTCAACTTCGACATGGCGGTCCGCTGCAGACGGGCGTTCGAGGCGCCTACCGCGGGGTTCTGGCCCATAATGAAGAGGCCTTCCATCTTGCCATCCTGCATGTCGAGCCAGTAGCCGAAGTGAGAGTGGTCGCCGGTCACGCGAGGGAGGTAGTCGAAACACCAGTTATTGGCGCTGCTCGCGTTGTCGCCGTACCAGGACTTCATCATGCTGACGAAGTAGCTTTCGAAGCTCGACCAGACTCCCGCCGTGGCCGTGTGCTTCTTGATGTAATCGTTGTAGGAATTCGCATCCTTCTCGAAGAACGGCATCGGGAGATAGCCGGGAAGGATGTCATACAGTGTGGGAATATCGGTGGAACCCTGGATAGAAGCGTGTCCACGGAGCGCCAGGATACCTCCACCCGGCCGTCCAATATTGCCCAGCAGCAGCTGGAGTATGGCCGCCGAGCGAATGATCTGCACTCCCTTGGAATGCTGCGTCCATCCCACAGCGTAGCAGATGGCTCCGGTCTTCTCCGGACCCGAGGCGTTGCAGAAGGCTTCGGCAACTTTCCGGAACAATTTCTGGGGGACCCCGGCGTGCCTTTCGATCAGCTCGGGAGTATATCGGGAGAAGTGCCGCCGCAAGATCTGGAAGACGCAATTCGGGTCCTCCATTGTGGGATCGGTCTCATAGTCGGCCATCTGGCCGGCTTCACCGCCGCGGTCCTTGCCATGACCGCCTCCCGCCTCAGCGTGTCCTGCAGCGGCCTTCCCCTTCGTTCCATCCTTGGGCTTTTCGCCCTTGTAGAGCCACGACTCGGGTGCATACTTTTTCTTCTGCTCGTCCCACCCGGAAAAGAGCCCGCTGAGGTCCTCGGTATCGCGATAATCGTCGCGAATAATCATCGGTGCATTGGTATAGTGCTGCACGTACTCGCGGAAGTACTTGTCCTTTTCGATCGCGTAATGAATCAGCCCACCGAGGAAGAGGATGTCGGTGCCCGCGCGCAGTGGCACCCAGATGTCGGCCATGGCCGAGGTGCGCGTGAAGCGAGGATCGACGTGGATGATGGTGGCGCCGCGCTCGCGCGCTTCAACGACCCACTGGAATCCGACGGGATGGTTCTCCGCCATCGACGATCCCATAATGAGGATGGCATCGGCATTGGCCAGATCTGTCTGCGCAGTGGTCGCGCCGCCACGTCCGAACGAGGTGCCCAGACCGGGCACCGTGGAGCTGTGTCATATCCGGGCCTGGTTGCTGATGCAAACCATGCCCAAACCTCCACAGAAAAGTTTCTTGATCAGGTAATTCTCTTCATTGTCCAGGGTAGCGCCGCCGAGGTGAGCGACCTTCTTGGTCTGCATCACCTTTTCCCCGTCCTGCTCCTCGGTGAAGCTCGCCTGCCGGCTCTCCCACAGACGATCGGCGACCATGTCCATCGCGGTTTCGAGATCCAGCTCCTCCCACTGTGTGGCATAAGGCCGACGGTACTTCACGCTCATCAGGCGATTGGGATGGGTGTGCAGCTCGAAGGTATCGGCGCCCTTGGGACAGAGGTGGCCGCGGGAGATCGGCGATCCTGGGTCGCCTTCAATGGAAATCAGCGAGCCGTCCTTGTGGAAGACCATCTGCCCGCACCCGACGCCGCAATAAGGACAGATTGATCGGGTGAAGTCGGCATCCTGGTGTTTGGGAAGAAGAGTCTCGGTACGGCGGCTCATCACTTCGGGACCAGTGCCGTCGCCGCCGGTACGAAGCTGCCGAACTACGGGCCACCGCTCAAGCAAATCTTTAATCATGCGCACTCGCTTAGCCCCGCTCCGAGGGCTGGTTGCAATGGTTCCCAGATATTTGGCTATGAAATCATCGAAAGTACCACAATACCAATCGCCGGCAAAATGAGTCCGGCAGCTGGCAGAGCAGCCGCGCGTCGCAGCTGACATCTTTCCGTCGAGCCATATCTGGGTTGGATGCCACCCGCCGGGTGGTGATGCCATGGGCTGTCCAATAGCAGCGCTTAGTTATCTGCGCTGCAGCAACCAGAAGCAGACGATCTGCTTCAGCTTCGGCGCAAGCGTGGAATTACTTCCCTGCCGTAGAACTCGATCACCTTCTTCTGGTCCGGTTGAGCGCAGTGGATGTTGATGATGCTGGCGCCGCTATTGAAGAGGTCGTCGATAGTCTTGAGATGGACCTGGGGATCGGTGCTGACCGGCCACTCGGCATACACCTTTTCCAGCGGCACCTCGGAATCGGCGCGGTGCTGAATGGTCTGCGGGTCGCGCACGTTGTAGTACTCCGTAAAGGCTTTCGGACCGAAGCGCCAGAGTTCGGCCGCACGGCGGGCGTCGTTCTGGTCGCCAACGACCGCGTACTGTTCTACCAGAACCGGCATCTTCTCTGGGTCTTTACCCGCAGCCTGCGCACCCGCCTCGAACTCAGATTTGTGCAGCTTCCACGTTTTCGGATCGGTAACTAATCCGTCGCCATACTCGCCCGCGCGCCGCATCGCCTTGGGCCCATTGGCCGCCATCAGGAGCGGTATCGCCTGGGCCGGCGGATCGTAGAGCCTGGCGTGGATGTTGTAGTACTTACCTTGATGGCTGATCGGCTTCCCCGTCCAGAGCTGCCGGATAATGTCCGTGGCTTCAATCAGCCGCTCCGATCGCTCCTGCCACTTCGGCCACATTCCGGTCGCCGCCTGCTCATTCAGCGCCTCGCCGGATCCGACTCCGAGGAAGATCCTGCCCGGCGTGAGCAGGCTCATGGAGGCGAAGGCTTCAGCCACAACGCCGGGGTTATAGCGAAAGCTCGGGCAGGTCACGGTGGTCCCCATCCAGATGCGCTTGGTCCGCTGTCCCAGTGCGCCGAAAGTAACCCAGGCCTCTCCGGAGTGGCCTTCGTTGCTTTGCCAAGGCTGGAAGTGATCGCTGGCGGCGAGCAGATCGAAGCCGGCCTCTTCGCAGGAAATCCCGATGTCGATCAGTTGCGGAACCGGGAACTGCTCGTGAGCCAGCATGTAACCGATCATGCGCCGGTCGAACGGCGTTGTGCCGGCAGCAGATTGTTGGGATCTGCTGCTGGATGACATCATTGCGGTGGCATCGCGCGGGAGAGCGCAGGCGCCCAGCAGAAGGGCGGACGACTTCAGCAGGCTTCTGCGGTCATGCGATCGAGGGGCATCTGCTTTGGGATCGAACATCGACGTGCTCCTTGGAGAGGCAGGATGCAACGTTCGATGCAGTCACGCTCCTGTGTTTTGCCGCCGGCAATTGAGGAGCTCGGAAGTAGACGGTGGAGCGAGCATGACTGTCCCCAGTCCGCCAAAAACGGAAGACAGCAGCCCGCAGCTCTCGAATCTCTTCACCGCGAAAATATCTAACAGCTTCTCACCCGAGTAGCGGAATTCGACAATTTGCTCAAGCTGCCTGGCAACGGAAGCGAAGCCCCAATTACGGCGCACCTCGTATTTCAGCGCCTCGGTTGCAAATCAATTGACACGGACTTCGGAATTGAGCAAAATTTGGCGATTTGTTTCCGGGCCTGTATCGCATCCCGTCACCTCATCACGAATTTTCCAGCACTGATAACCTGCCTGGCGCGGGCGCCGAAGTTCGTGGGCAAGGCTGATGGGGATTGCCGGTTTCAACGGTGTTTCTTATTTAGAAAGAGGACTGTTTTGATCAAGAGACTCTCGCTCGCTTTGAGCGCTCTGCTGATGACTGCCTGCGCGCTTATGCAGGCCCAGACCCTAACCAACCTCACACATCAGGCTCCGGACGGCGCCGAGGTCGCTTTCCAGATGACCGATGGAACCGTGATCGTTCAAGGCTTCCAGGGGCAGGACTGGTGGAAGCTGACTCCCGATATCAACGGCAGTTACGTGAACGGCACGTGGACCCAACTTGCCAACCTGGCTGCGAACTACGATCCCTATGCCGAAGCCTCCGCGGTGCTGGCCGATGGACGGCTGCTCATCGAAGGCGGGGAATATAACTTCGGCGAGTTCTCTTTCACGAACCTGGGCGCAGTCTATGATCCGGCAACCAACGTGTGGACGCCGCTCACGCCGCCTCCAGGCTGGGATTACATCGGCGATTCGCCGTCACTGGTTCTACCCAACGGACATTACCTGATCGGCCGCAAGTTCGACATGCAGATGGCCGAACTCGATCCGGCGACGATGACATGGACGGCGATGGGCTCCTCGGGCAAGAGTGACTGGAACTCGGAAGAGGGCTGGACGCTGATGCCGGACGGCTCGATCCTGACCGTGGATGTGCTGAACCATCCCAACTCCGAGCGCTATATTCCGTCGCAGCAGCGTTGGGTCTCCGACGGCAACACGCCGGTCGACCTGCAAGGACCGCCGGAGGTGGGCTGCATCCAGTATGGCGGCGGTGAGTACTGCCCGCCGGGAGAGATTGGTCCCGCGATCCTGCGTCCTGATGGAACCGTGTTCGCGACTGGAGCGTTGCACTCGGGAGCGCGCGCCGGGCACACGGCCATCTACCATCCTGGATCGGGCCCGACGGATCCGGGCACGTGGACGGCGGGACCCGATTTCCTGAACGGTGACCAGGCCGGCGACGACTTCGCGGTGCTCCTTCCCAACGGCAAGGTACTGGTGGGAAGCGACAATGGAAGGTTCTACGAGTTCGACGGCACCAATTTCACGCCCACGCTCAGCTCCTTCGGGGGCAGCCTGATGGTTCTGCCGACGGGCGAAGTGCTGGTTGGAGGCTCGCAGGTCTATCGTCCGAACGGTGGCGGCTTGCAGATCTGGGCTCCTACCGTAACGATTTGTCCGACCGACGTCACTCGCGGACAGAGCTATAGCGTGTACGGACGCGCGTTCAACGGATGGTCCCAAGCGGCGGGCTATGGCGATGAGTTCGAGACGGCGACCAACTATCCGCTGGTGCGCATCAAGAACAATGCCACCGGGCACATCTTTTATGCCAAGACGCACGGTCATAGCACCATGGGCGTGCAGACGCACGGTGTTCCCACGTTCACGCACTTCGATGTTCCTGCCGGCATGGAAACCGGCGCGAGCACGCTGTTCGTGGTGGCCAACGGCCTGACGTCGAACCCGGTCAGCATCACCGTCCACTGAGCCGCTGGACGCACCAGCGTGGATGTCGTAAAACATGAATGCTTCGACTCTCTTCTCCTCCTGTTCCCACCGGCGCAGGAGGAGAGGCTTTTTACGGTCTTTTCCTTCCAAGATCACCCAGCGGATTCCGGAGATTGTGTTCGCGCCGCGAATCGGCGATGCTAGAAGGCAGGTGAACGGCCCAGACCGCTCGCCTCCTCTTCTTCATGGACGTCCTGGAAAAACTTTTCGAGCGGCACTTCGGCGCCTCCGCCGAATCTGTGCGTCCGCTGGGCGGGCAACTCGGCGGCTCGGAGCGAAGACTCTTTCGCCTGAGCAATCCCCAGCACAGCGCGATCGGCGTCCGTTACGATGTGCGGGAGGAGAACGCTGCCTTCCTGGCGTTCTCCCGGCATTTCCGCGGGCACGGGCTGCCGGTTCCTGAGATCTATGGCGAGGCCCTGAAGCATGGCGCCTACCTGGAGGAAGATCTCGGGGATCTGACATTGTATGAGTTCCTGGCGAAAAACCGTTCCGGTGACAGGATTGCACCAGAGGTAGAAGCCGTGTACCGCAAGGTCGCCGCCGTTCTGCCGCGCTTCCAGGTCGAAGCGGGGCGCGACCTGAACTACAAGGTCTGCTATCCGCGGGCGAGGTTCGACCGTCAATCGATTGCGTGGGACCTGAATTACTTCAAGTATTATTTCCTGCGCCTGAGCGGAACGCCCTTCAGTGAGCAGAAACTGGAAG
>DATBID010000651.1:0-5537 GCA_036557125.1 Bryobacteraceae bacterium
TTCGAGTCCGGGGAAAGTACGAATAGTCGCGCCCATCGCTAATGAGTGAACGTAACGGAGGGCGGACGGCAGGCCCGAAACGGAGGTACCAGTGATGCATCGTGTTGCGGTGATCACGGGAGCGAGTCGGGGAATCGGCGCGGCGACGGCATCAGTCCTCGCGGGTCAGGGATTCCGGGTGGTCGTCAATTATCGCGCTAGTGCCCGGCAGGCAGAGGACGTGGTGTCGGCTATCACCGCGGCAGGTGGCGAGGCTGTGACGATTCAGGCCGATGTCACCGTAACCGGTGACGTCGGAAGAATGTTCGAGGAAACCGAACGCCGATGGGGCCGGGTCGATGTAGTTGTGCACAATGCACTGATTCCATTTGATGTCGCCTCGTTCGCCGATCTGAGGTGGGAGCAGCTCGGCGGCAAGCTGGACCGAGAGCTGCATGCCGCATTCCTGATCACCAAAGCTGTTGTGCCGGGGATGATTTCCCGAGGTTACGGCCGGCTGGTGTTTCTCAGCACGGGGTTGTCCCGCCAACCCCGCGAGGGGATGATCACGTTGGGCACCGCCAAGGCTGCACTGGACCAGTTTGTCCGGTATATCGCACTCGAGCTGGCGCCGCACGGGATCACCGCGAACCTCGTCTCGCCTGCCACGGTGGCCGAAACAAAGGTGACGGGAAAGTTGACGTCCGAGCAGCTGCGTGAACTCGGCGCAACCAACCCTATGGGGCGCCTCGTCCGACCCGATGAGGTGGCCAGGACGGTGGCTTTCCTGGCAAGTGAGGATTCCGGTTTCACCACCGGTCACTACCTTCCGGTCAACGGCGGGCTTTCAATGGATTGAAAACAGGTTCCCTCTGTACGGGCGTCAAGATTAAGACGGGGGTTTTGGCCGTGAACACAATCGACTTGGCCTATGTCGGGCGCGGTCTCCATGAGGAATTGATCGCCTATGTTGCCGACCAGGAGGGCTATTACGAGGATGAAGGTGTCCACGTCGCCATCCGCGACGGGATCCATTGGCAAACGGAGCGTCTGCGGCGTGGTGCGACGATCGGTTTGGGCCGGACCCTAATGTCGCGTCTGACGGACGGCATCGGTTGGAAAATGCTCAGCGTCAACACCGATCGTCCGCTGTTCTGGTTTCTCGGCACCGCCAATGTGAAATCCATGGCGGACCTTCGCGGGCGTCGCCTGGCCGTCCACGCTGCCCACACGGCCCCCGGTTGTTTCGCCCGGATCGTCCTGCGCAAGCACGGCCTGGACCCCGATCGCGACCTGCAATGTGTGGTGGGGGCTCCGGGTGACTACCAGATGGATCTGCGACGCTTTCGGGATGGCTCCATCGACGCCGCCTACGTAGGCAGCACGCTCTCACCCGAACAGGTCGTGGAGGAAGAAGGGCTCCACCTGCTGGCCTGGGTCGGCGATCACTTCCAGATTCCCACCGTGGGAATCGCCGTTGACCCCGCTCATATCCCGCTCGACGACCCTGCGCTGCAGGCGTTGGTGCGGGCTAACCGGCGAGCCCTTCGCACGCTGGCTGAAACCCCCCGCCGGGCCGTCGACTACATCTCTTTGTTCCTCGACCGGCTGACCCGTGACGAAGTTCAGCGATACTACGAACGCTACATCGGCCCCTACTTCACCCGCGAGGGCCAAGTGGACCTCAACATCGCGCAGCAAGCGATTGACGCGGTCGCGGCCGAACTCGGCGTCGCCTCAGTAGCGGCCGACGAAATCTATCTCAGCCGGCCCGGTGAACGCCAGAAGGATCCTCGTTACCGGGCTTCGTAGAGGGAGCAATTCAAAAGTAATCAGCGTAAATGTACGCAATGAAGCTCGGGATTGACGAATCGGCGCATTCAGATCCAAGTAGACTATAGTCGCTATCCCGGATAAGTGCCCCGGAAATGGCGCTTGCGGATTCCCCTGCGAACGTAACCACCGTTTAGTTATCGAAGGTTAGGGGTCAATAAGCTGAGTTGCGCCAATTCATTGGCGCAATTCGCGTCATCCTCGACTAATCCTCGTTTTGCTTTTTGTTCCCCGCCGCACGTGGAATTTTGTCATATTGGAAGTAGGCCAACTAGCCCAGCAGATCTAGCCGTTGCGGAGGTTTGTAGTGGAAACCAAAGTTTTGCGGCTATGGCGAACCCACCAGCTGACTAAACAGGTTATCGCGGCCACCTGCGCGATCCTGCTCGTTTTCTCCGGCAACGAAGTGTTGTTTGGACAACAAACACAGCCGGCACAACAGCCTCAAGAAAATGTAAAGATTCCTGCGGATCAACTCGATGCGCTCGTGGCACCGATTGCCCTCTTTCCGGATCCGCTGCTGAGTCAGACGCTGGTAGCATCGACATATCCATTAGAGATCATTCAACTCCAGCAGTGGCTGGAGAAGAATCCCGGGCTCAAGGATCAGGCACTGGCCGGTGCCGTTTCGAAGCAGCCCTGGGATCCCAGCATCAAAGCAATGGCGGCGCTTCCCGACCTGGTGAAGCGGCTGGCCAACGATATTCAGTGGACTACGGACCTCGGTAACGCTTTTCTGGCGCAGGAGAGCGACGTGATGGATGCCGTGCAACGCATGCGCGCGAAGGCGCAGAATAACGGTACCCTCAAATCAGATGGACATCAGACGGTCGAGACGGCGGTCGATAACAACAAGAGTGTCATCGTCGTTGAGCAGGCGGACCCGAACGTCGTTTATGTTCCGTCATACAACCCGGTCGCCGTATATGGGCCGGCGGTGTATCCATACCCCTCAATTTATTATCCCCCTTACTATGGGACTGGAGCGGCGATCGCTACGGGCGCTATTGCGTTTGGCAGCGCCGTCGCGCTCGGCGCATTTTGGGGCGGCGGTTGGGGTTGGGGAGCCGGATGGGGACACGGTGACATCACCGTGAACAACAACAACTTTTTCAACCGCAACAGTTCCTTCAACCGCAACAACTTCAATCGGACAGGGCGTAATACCTGGCAACACAACCCGGCGTTCCGCGGCGGAACTCCTTATGCAAACCGCGCAACCGCGAACAGATTTGGTGGAAACGCCAAGGGCGGGTCTGTGGCAGCCCGTCGGCAGGGCGCTCAACAACAAATTGCGCGTCAGAAAGGCAGCCTGGGAAGCGTAGGCAACCGCAGCGGCGTAGGCAATCGCAGCATCGGCGGTGGAAACCGGATTGGTGGTGCGAACCGTAGCGTCGGGAATCGCTCTTTGGGCGCTCGTTCGAATCGCGCCTTCGCAGGCCGCTCAAGAGGCTTCAGCCGCGGCGGCACTTCTGCCATGCGCAGTAGAAGAGGCGGTGGCCGATCCTTCAGCGGCGGTGCACGGCCTTTCGGGGGTGGAGCTCGTCGTGGCGGCGGAGGGCGCCGTGGCGGTGGAGGCGGGCGCCGTGGCGGTGGAGGCGGGCGCCGTGGCGGAGGCGGCGGCCGGCGTGGTGGAGGCAGGAGGTAAATTACTTCGTAAGGGCCCCACAGCGAACGAATAGGTAGTCCGGACAAATGAATTCGAATCGCTGAGGCGGCATCCAATCTACGGTTTCGCGTTTATCGCCAACTGGGATCAGTCTCATGTTTAATGACGAATAGCTTTGGTGTGTGGAAAATAGGGAGTGAGACGGCGGAACCTGCCCACATGTCAGTGCGTCCGCTTTCTTCCCTTTCTTCCGACTACGTTTGCTATGAGGAGTTCTGTATGGGATTGAAACGCTTGCGCCGATCCGCGGCGCACATCATAGCGTTAAGCGCGATCCTGTGCTCGTTTAGTCACACTGCGGTGGGCCAACAAAACTCTGGATCAGTTGCAGGACAGGTGATCGGCCTCAGCGGGGAGGAAGTTTCCACGGCGCCAATTGAAGCAAAGAGCATGGAATCGGGGCAAATTTTCAAAACCGTCAGTTCGGTTAATGGTAGTTATTCATTCCTGGAGCTACCTATCGGCATGTACGAGATCTCAAGCCCGGTCGCGGGTTTCGAGCGGCGACCGGTTGATGTTCGTAGTGGGGAAACTATCCGAATCGACATTCATTTTGTTGCGCCGGGTAACACACTTGGAACAGTCGGTGATAACGATCTAGCGTCCAGAATCGCTGCTTATAATAGACCGGCACCTCCAACCGGGCCCATGCCGCGGACTGCGGACGGCAAACCCGATTTCTCCGGTTATTGGCAGTTCATAAAATTGGACGGAGACAGCCCTGCCATGCAGCCGTGGGCTGCAGCTCTTACGAAATATCGGGTGGACAGCCTGATGAAAGATTCTCCCAGTGCGCGTTGTTTGCCGGACGGTGTTACCGGAACTACCTACCAATTGATTCAAACGCCAATCTACCTGGTCTTCCTGTTGGAATTGAGCAGTCAAAGCCATCGTCTGGTTTTCCTCGACGGACGCGCTCACCCGAAAGACTTGGTTCCCACGTGGTATGGGCACTCGATAGGTAAATGGGACGGAGATACGCTGGTGGTCGACCGAGTCGGGTTTAATGAAGGCACGTGGATCCGACCTGAGGGTTTACCTCATACGGACATGTTGCACATCATCGAGCGGTTTCGCCGACTGGACTTAGGACACCTGGAAGTAGAAATGACTTTCGAGGATGCTGGTGCATACGTACGGCAATGGACTAGAAAGGCAGCTTACGAGTTGCAACCCAACCACGAGGTTGATGAGTACGTCTGCGCCGAAAATAACCTGGATCCCGTGAACATGATCGGAAAGTGAGCAAGTCGCAAGCGTTCTCAACTCCTGGTGAACATCAGCGTTGGAGAGGCCGTTGCCACACCAATTACACTGATCCTGAACTGGACGGGGAAAGGTCGGTGACCATCCACTGCGTGACCCCATCTCTTAGTTTATTGCAGGCTGTGATTTTCCGGTTTCGGCGATTACTGCCTGGAGCCGGGTGCAGGTCCGCCCGGACCGCGTCCGCCAGCAGGAGCGGCGTTGATCTGGCCTTCGTCCCAATGCTCGTCGGCTTTGCCGTCGACGAATCGCCACATGTCGAAATGGGTCGTCGTGTAGGTCTGCCCGGGATTGCGCGGGTCCGGCCGCGTGCTGACTGAGGCCACGCACACGACGTCATTTCCCTGCGTCGTCACGGCGACGATCTTGGTGCTCCAATCCTTCGGATCGGTTGGAATCGGACGACCGGCGCCGCGGGCGCCAAAGGCCTTCATCACGGTATCGCGTCCCGAAGCGAACCCCGGGTTGTGCTGGATGTAGCGCTCGGTCAGCCACTTATCGGCTTCGTTCCAGTGGCCGTAGGCCAGCAGGTCGATGACGATATGCATCGCAGCCTGTTTGTTCTTGTTGAGAACCGGATCTTTATCTCTAAACAGGGACGTGGGATCGTCGGCTCCCACGACAGGAGCGGCCTGGCCGAAGATATCGACGCACGCCAACGCTAAGAGCAGCGCAACAGCAAGGATGTTTTTCATGGGCGTTATACTTAGCCAACCCAAGTCATGGTGTCAAGTGCGATGGCTGACAAAACAAACAGCCCGTTCCGGAGTGACTCCGAAACGGGCTGAAG
>DATBID010000652.1:0-9720 GCA_036557125.1 Bryobacteraceae bacterium
TTTCAGCCAGTGGTTTCCGGGGCGGTAGATTCCGCCATTGCTTTTGCCTCGGGCGGCCAATCCGTACCGTTCACTTTTTCGGCAGGAGATGTTCAGGCCACTTTCGGGGCCGGGGGCAGCATTGGATTTCAGACCGGCACGACAGCAGGAACGGTTCAATTCACGGCCAAGGCAGGCAGCCTGTCGGACCAGCATTCGATAGCGATTGCTCCCACCACGGTTTCCTTCACGGGCACGCAGGCCAACCGCTACACGGGAAACATTGCGGTGGAAATCTCCGGATTCGACAATACCCGCAGCGCCGGGGCGCTTTCGTTCACGTTCTACGATGCCGCCGGAAACCTGATTGCGCCGGGGGCGATCTCCGCCAATGCCGAAGCCGCTTTCGCGCAGTACTTCACCATTTCGGAAAGCGGCAGTTTTCGGCTCAGCGCCACATTTCCCGTGACCGGGGATTCGTCGGAGATCACCTACGTGCAGGCGGCATTTACGAACTCTGCCGGGACGTCCACTACGGTCAGGACGTCGTTGCAGTAGGTGCTAGTTTTGCCGCAGCCAGTCGCGGAAGGCATCCCGATAAAGAATGATGCCCTTGCGCGAATAGCGGAGATAGCCCTGTCGGCGGAACTGGTTCATATAGTGAGTGACGATTTCGCGCGATGTGCCTACATACTGCGAGAGCAGCTCGTGGGTGAAGGGCACCATGCGCGTGGAACCATCGTCTTCGGCTGTGCCCAGGCGTTCGGAAAAACGGATCAGGGAACGAGCGAGGCGGCGGGCGATGTTATCCACCGAGAAGCTTTCGATGCGGTGCGTGAAATCGATCGTGCGCTGCACCAGGATCTGAAGCAGGGCCACGGCCAGGCGCGGACGCTTCATGATGATGTCTTCAATTTCCGCCGTGGTCCAGGTCATCAGCTTGGTGTTTTCCAGGGCCGTGGCCTGTTCGGCGCGGTGGGGCAGATTGAGGAATGCAGATTCGCCGAAGAACTCATCGGGCTGGTAGATATCGACAACCACTTGGTGGCCATCATCGGCGAGCCGCGAAACCTTGACCTTGCCATCGATCACCAGGTAGATTGCGGTTGAAGGCTGATCCTGGTTGTAGATCATCTGGCCCTTGCGATACTCCACAATGCTGGAGCATGGAAGATGTGCTAAAGGGTCTTCCAAAGGTTTCTGCGGTGCAATTTGAGAAGGACTTGTTGCCATTATCTCCTCCTGAAGAAAAAGGCTAGACTTCCTGCGGCATTTGCGGCGCGTCGGTCTCCGGGACCGGCAACCAGCACCCTCACGTTGGCGCTTGCCCCCGCCAGGACCGGCAATGAACGGTGTAAAATGCAGGGTTTCTTCACTGCCGCGTTCCGCTCACATTCCACAGGGAGTTGTGCATTTCACGTGCCAAATCATACGGCGTCTGTGAGGGAATTCGAATCCACCATGGAAGTTGGAGATTTTGAAGGAAATAATGTTGCGACCATATGGCAAGACGATAGGGTATTTCGGCTTTCCGCCTTCGCAAGGTGGCAATCTTTACCAGTCACGAAAAAGTGCATGGCAAAACCGAAGCGAGATCATGAACAGAATCGAACAGGAACTGTTCGTCTGTGTGCAGCAGTGTTACTGTTGTGCGCGGGTGGAATAGCGTCTGCCGCCGGTTTGCCGCCGGCTGGGGTGCGCCCACCGTCGAGTGACGGCAAGGTGGCAATTTTGCCGGGTGGGCGGGTGGCGGCGCCGCGAGGAGAGCAGTTGCCGACCGGAGCAGGAACTTTGGGACTGGTGATGAGTATATCGGGCAAATACCTGCTCACACTGAACGCCGACCCAGAGATGCCCTCGCTCACGCTGATCGAAAAGACCGGCAAGTGGGCAGTCGAACAGATAAAGATTCCACCCGATGCCGGATCAATCGGCCAGGTAGAGGTATCAGGCGGAATTTCATTTTCTGGCGAGCACGCGGCGTGGGTTTCGGAAGGCAGTTCCGGGAAAGTGGCGCTGATTGATCTGGCCAGCGGAGACCGGCGCCGCGGAATCGACTTGAATCAAAGCGGAGCGCGGAACAGTTTCGCCGGAGCACTCGTGTTCGACTCGCGGCGCGAACTGCTTTACGTGGCCGATCCGGCGAATGCGCGCGTGGTTATCGTCGAGGCGCGCACCCGACGAATTGCCGCTTCCCTGGATGTTGGGGGCACTCCCGGGTCGCTGGCGCTGTCTCCGGATGGGCGGACATTGTACATCGCGACTACATCCATCGCCTTCGCGGATGTTGCAGACGCCGGCCATCCGAAACTGAGCGGCTCGATTGAGACAGGCCCTCATCCTGCGGCGATTCTGGCAGCGGGCGGCCGTTTGTTTGTAGCCGATGGGAGCGACGATAGTGTTGCGGCCATTGACGCCGGTTCGCGCCGCGTCGATTGGCGGGTTCCGATCCGGATCGCGGGCATGGAGGGGCTGCGGGGCGTTTCGCCTTCAGGCCTGGCGTTCGATGAAAGGAGCGGCTGGCTTTTGGTGGCTGAGACCGGGATCAACGCGGTCGGGGTGATCGCCACGCACGCCGCGAAATTGCTTGGCCATATTCCCGCCGGCTGGCATCCCACGCGAGTGCTGATTCGCGGCGGTGACGTGTTCGTCGCCAACGCGAGAGGTTTGCACGCCGGGCCGCCCTCAATGAACCAGGGCTCGGTATCTGTCTATTCATTGCCTGGGGCGAGCGAACTCGCCGCAGATACAGACTATGTAATGCGTGCGAACGGATTCGTTCCGGCTGGAAAACAGCAGCTTCCTCCGCCGGGAATCCGGTATGCGGTGCTGATTGTGAAGGGCACGCGATCCTTTGATGAGGTGCTAGGTAACATTACTCAGGCTGGGAACAGTGCAGTCATGGCGGCGCCCGCGCTGGCTCACCTGGGAAGTCGCGGTTACGCTGACGGGGAGCGCAAACGGCTCAGCCTGCAGCAGGTGAACGTGACGCCCAACCAAAACGCGATCGCGCAACAGTTCAGTTTCAGTGATAACTTTTATGCCCACGCTGAAGATGAAGCCGAAGCCTATCGCTGGCTCGAAGCCGGGCCGCTGTGGGAGCACGTTACTCGCAGCGGCATCCAGTTCCGGAAATTTTCGGCGGATAGGAACGCGCCGGTCTCGGATACGGCGAGGGCCAGGAGATTCATTCAGACCATCGATGCAGAGTTCGTCAAGGGCGTGACCGAGCTGCCGCGGTTGCTCTATCTCGAGCTGCCGAACGATTCGATCGGGAGCGCGCAACCGGAGAGAGGCTACCTCTATCCGGAATCGGCTGCGGCCGACAACGACAGCGCCGTGGGTCTGGTATTAGAATTTCTCTCGAAGACGCGGTGGTGGAAAGAAATGGCGGTGTTCGTAACGGAAGCGGCGAGCAGTGGATTCGACCACATTGATCCGCACCGCACCGTGCTATTGTGCGCCAGTCCGTGGGCGAAACGGAATTTCGTTTCTCACACCAACACGAGTTTTCCGGGACTGCTGAAGACGGTCTTTGAAATTCTGCATGTTCCGGAGCTGAGCCTTGCGGATGCAGCCGCGGCCGATCTGAATGATTGTTTCAGTTCGAAGCCGGACTTCCGCACGTACCAGGCGGCGCCCGAGGACGCCCGCATTTACGCTGTGGGGCAGGCGTCTTCGCCCGCTAACCATTAGCTCCCCGAAAAAATGCTGTCCAGGAAACTCTTCTCAATCGGCCAGTAGCCGAACACGCGAATGCCTTCACTGTGAAATATTCCGGCAGTGAGGACACCGCTTAAGGCCGTTGGGTCGGCCGGCTGATGGTTCTGTTGCAACACTTCGCGCAGGAGGCTGGTAGCGCGAGAGAGCTGAGTGGCGAGTTCGGAGGCGTCCTGAGGCGTGTGGCAGCGGACGTTCAGTTTGGCTGCAACGCGATTGCCGTCCGGGGAGAAGGACAGGGTCAGTGCATCGGCCTTCTCGATGGCACGCGCGAAAGGCCGCGTTCCCGCCGGCAAATCGCCGGAGCGCAGCAAGGAAACGGGAATGGATAGCCAGACAGGAGCATCGGGCGCTTCGAGCACCGGGCCGGGAGTTGTGTCCTGCATGCGAATGGCGGCGGACTCATCCTCGCTCACTGCCAGCGCCATCAGATTGGTTTGCAAAGGAAAGAAGGAAATGCGCCGGTCCTGAGTGCTTCCCTGCATGCGGCATAGCGAGTTGTAACACGTGCCGTTTTCCGATGTGACGTAACTGCGCAGACTTTTCCAGTCAAACTGGCCGCGCAGCAGGAGAAACTTCCCGGTCGGAGCAAAAGCTGCGACTGCCGCATCCAGGTCCTGTTTGTAGTCGAAATCGGTTTTGCGCACGAAGTCGGTGTAATCGGCGTCTTCGGCGAGCTTGGAAGCTTCGACGCGGTCCAGGATACCGGCACGGCGTAGCGCCGCGAAGTCGACATACACCACCAGCGCGCCCGACGAAGGCAGCCGCTTAAGCAACGCGGCGGTGGTTAAATCCCGCGAGCGGTACCAAGCAACGCCCCAGACTGCGCCCCCGCAGACGGCGGCAATCAGAACGATCAGCAGCCAGGCTCGCACGCGGTGATTCACAAATCCAGTATGCCATTTGGCGAACGAACGCCGCGGTTCCCGGCATGATACGCTCCCTTCTTATGCCAAGCTCCCTGCCCTACCTGCGCATTGCCGCCGAGGAAGCCTTTGCTCCGCCTGAA
Organism: Bryobacteraceae bacterium; assembly: GCA_036557125.1. Lineage (GTDB taxonomy): Bacteria > Acidobacteriota > Terriglobia > Bryobacterales > Bryobacteraceae > PSRJ01. Next base: position 4,709 of record DATBID010000652.1, read on the forward strand.
ATCCTCACCCGCTATCGAGAGTTGATTGCCGAAGAACCGAAGCTGGATCGCGGCTTCACCAGCCTGATGGGTTTTTACCTAGGATCAAGCCCGCGGGCGGTTCAGGTCATGTCGCGCATGACGGACCTTGAAGAGATCCGCTTGCGCGATATGGACGAAACGGGAATCGCGAAGCAAATCCTTTCGTTGACTTCGCCTGGCGTGCAGATTTTCGATGCCGGCACGGCGGTTTCTCTGGCGGGGTTAACGAATGATTATGCGGCCGAAGCGATTCGGAAGCACCCGGATCGTTTTGCCGGCCTTGCTGCGATTGCTCCGCAGAATCCCTCGGCCGCCGCGAAGGAACTGGAACGAGGCGTCCGGCAACTAGGCTTGCGAGGCGCGATCGTCAATTCACACACGCGCGGCGAGTATCTGGACGATCCGAAATTCTGGCCGATCTTCGAAGCTGCGGCTGCGCTCGGCGTGCCGATTTATCTGCACCCGAACACGCCGCCGCCAGCTATGATCGGACCGTTTCTGGAACGCGGCCTGGATGGCGCAATTTTCGGATTCGCCGTAGAGACCGCGCTGCACTTGCTGCGCATAATCGTTGCGGGAGTTTTCGACCGGTTTCCGGATCTGCAGATTGTGCTGGGCCATCTGGGAGAGGGACTTCCGTATTGGCTGTTTCGCATCGATTTCATGCATCGCGCGATGGTGGCCGCTGGGCGCTACGATTCGGTGAAGAAGCTCGCCCGCAAGCCAAGCGAGTACCTGAAAGAGAACGTATATGTGACTACGAGCGGGATGGCGTGGGAGCCGCCGATCCTCTACGCGCAATCGGTGTTGGGCATCGACCGCGTGTTGTATGCCATGGATTATCCTTATCAGTTCGTCCCGGAAGAAGTGAAGGTGACAGACAACCTGCCGATTCCGGAATCCGATAAGAAGAAGCTGTATCAAACAAATGCAGAGCGGGTATTTTCACTTGCAAAGTTCGGCGCGGAGGCAAACTGATGAGTATCAACGAACCGGCAGTATCGGTAGTGGAGCGAGTTTCAGATGAAGCATTGAACCGGATTTTTCGCAACGCCCGGACCTATCGAGTATGGAAGCCGGAGGACGTGGCGGAAGCTTTGCTGAGAGAGATTTACGACCTGACAGCGCTGGGACCTACCAGCGCGAATTCGCTGCCCGCGCGTTTTGTGTTTATCACTTCGCCAGAGGCGAAGGAGCGGTTGATTCCCGCGCTCGCTCCGGGAAACGTGGAGAAGACGCGCACCGCGCCGGTGACTGTTATCGTGGCGTACGACCGCTTATTTCTGGAGCCTATACGTCAGATGATGAAAAACCCCAGTATGTTATCCGGACTTGACGGCAACCCGGCGGCTATCGAGGAGACTGCGTTCCGCAACGGAACGTTGCAGGGTGGATACTTCATTATCGCCGCGCGGGCGTTGGGCCTGGATTGCGGGCCGATGTCGGGCTTCGATCCGGCGAAAGTAAACCAGGAGTTCTTTCCCGACGGCAGATGGAAGGTGAATTTTCTTTGCAACTTGGGTTACGGCGACGGCTCGAAGATGCCGCCACGCGCGCCGCGGCTGGGATTTGCCGAGGCGTGCCGGGTGTTGTAGCAATTCGCTGCTACCGTGCGCGCCGTGGGCACTCTCCTATTCGCTGGGCGAGTGGCCCATACCGAACCAATTCATGCCTTCCAGCCGCGCATAGCTCGCTTCCATGCCGCTTTCCATACCTGTCGCCAGCATAGCCGCGCGCGTGTGGGCATCGGGGAGGGTCATTCGCACGGTCATCAACGTGCCCGAGCCATCTGCTTCAAATCGCGTTTCGATATGGTTGTCCGGCGTGGGATCCGGCAGGTGCATGCGCTCGACATGTACGATCCGGCTGTAAGGCTCCAGTTCCAGGTACTCGCCGGTGAGGTGAAATCCGCCGCCTTTCCCGTTCGTCCACTCGTAACGGATCCTTCCGCCGGGCCGCGCCTCGCTGATGCATACGGGCATCGTCCAACCTTCCGGACCGACCATCCACTGCTGCACTAATTTGGGATCCGTGTGGGCGCGATAGACCGCCTCCGGGGACGCCGCAAAGCGTCTCGTGATTACCACATACTTGTCGCCTTCCGTTTTTAGCGTCATCTTGCTCATTTCTTCTTTCCTTTCTTGCTCCCTTTCATTCCGGCGAGAACTTCGTCCAGCCGGTCGTAGTTTTTCTCGAGCGCTTTCCGCAGCATGGCCAGCCATTGGTCCATCGCTTCAATGCCTGCCTTTGCGAGACGGCGAGGACGTTTGGCGCCTTCGACCCGCTGAACAATGAGTCCCGCGTCTTCGAGCACCTTGAGGTGTTGCGAGATCGCGGGTTGAGTCATCTCGAATGGCTCCGCCAGTTCCATGACTGTTGCCTCTCCTTGGGCCAAACGCGCCAGAATCGCCCGTCGCGTCGGGTCGGCCAGAGCGGAGAATGCGGCATCCAATCGTTCCATAGGTACTAGCTTATATAAGCTATTAATTATTTTCAACCGGAAAATTTTCTGACGTGCGAGGAGTGCGCTAGCCGGAATACAAAACCGGGGCTACAGGTGCTGGATTGCGTCCAGAACCATCTGCGGCCGGGCACGAACCCGCAGGTCCCCGGTCAGATTTACCCAGCGGATTACTCCGCTGCGGTCCACGAGAAATTCAGCAGGCCGCGCGATGTCTTTGCCGTTTTCTCCGGCGCCGGGGTGCAGCACTCCGTACTTGCGGATGACTTCGGCTTTCGCATCGGAGAGGAATGGGAAGCTGTACCCTCTTTCCCGGCAAAGCTTTTGTGACTCTTCCGGAGAATCGACGCTGATCGCCAGTATTTCGATTCCGTGATCGTGAAACTCAGTGAGCCGCTGCTCGAAACTCCGCAACTCGGAGTTGCAAAAGGGTCACCAGTAACCCCGGTAAAAAATGAGCAGGAGTGCCTGGTGGGTTTTGAGAAGATCGGACGAAGATACCGGTTTGCCCGCCGTATCCATGAGAGTGAACGCAGGAGCAGACTGGCCCACACGCAGAGCTTTCTCGGAGGCGGGAATTTGTTTGCCCCCATAGAGAATGAAGGCGAGAAAGAGGCCGGCGGACAGGACGCTGAGCGCGCCAAGTATGGGCCCGCTCACTTTACCGCGGTAATGCTCCGGGTCGCGAAAAGCTCTCCGGAGGCCAACGGCCAGCAGTGCTCCGCCGACCATAAACAAGATGTAGTTTGCCCAGGGGACATCCCGTGTACTCGCAAAAACCGCAAAGATTGGAATGTAGCTCGCGATCGACGCAAGGACAATCAGAAATCCCACCCAGATAGAGAAGTTGAAATGACGCTTCATTCACCGCGCCTCCACTCCGCGAATATAGACCCGATTGCCAATCTCGGCAGATTCAGAGTCGGACCGGTGTATCTAAAGTGAAGGTCAGGCGGGTTTCCGATGGGATTTTCACCCGCTGGCCGGAAGTGACGACTTCGGCTCCGGCCCCTGCAGCGCCGCCGGCAACGGTTCCTATAGCGGCTCCCTTTCCACCACCGGCAATCGCGCCAATGATGGCTCCTAAGGCTGCCGTGCCGCCGGCGACCTCCGCCGTGCGCTTTCCGCGTGAGGAACTCTCTCGGCTGACTGTCTCAGTGTTGACGTCAACCAGTCGGCCATTCACCTTCACGGAGACCAGGTCCAGAGTGAGCCCAGCGCGCCCAGTAAACTTGCCCGACTCTTTCGCGTCCACCAGCTTTATGACTACGTCCGCCCCGCGTGGAATCACGTTTTGGCCGTTAATAGTGACCGGTTCATCAATGCTTGCGGCAAACGTCTGGCCCACGCGGTTCACTTCGGAATCGACGCCGTCAATCATGCGCACTACCAGGTTGGTGCCCGCCGGCAAATCGGAACCGGCGGTGTCCCGCACGGCCTGCGCGTCCGATGGCGGGGGTGGAGGGGGCGCCGGCGCTTGGGATTGCACGGGGGCTGGAGGGAGTCCGCCGAAGTCTATGCGCAAAATCTTCTCCACACCAACGCTTTGAATTTGGTCTCCCACCTCGAGCTTTACCTCGCGCGGGGAACCACCCAGGTACGTCCCTTTGATGATCTGTCCATTCTTGAGAGTTATGGTGTCCGCCAGCGCGAGTGTGGTCGCTGTCAGAGCAAAGGCAAGGCAGAATTGCCGCATTCATTCCTCCTTCCGGTTTTGCACCTATTGTAGCGATTCAGCACGGAGCGAAGCGCGACGCCGCGGGTCACTCCACCGCTGCCAGCGCCTGCTCGAAATCCGCCAGAAGATCGCGCCAGTCTTCGATGCCGACGGAGACGCGCACCAGGCCGTCTGTAACTCCCGAAGCGGCCAGTTCTTCCTCGGTCATGCCGGAGTGCGTAGTGGTTTTCGGATGACAGGTGAGGGTTTCCACCCCGCCGAGCGACACTGCATTGCGCGCAATTTTCACGTTGCGCAGGAAATCGAAGGCCGCGCATTTGCCGCCGTGGAACTCCATCGAGAAGAGCGCGCCAGGGTAGGCGCACTGCTTGTGGAAGATACGTAACTGTTCGGGATCGGTGAAGAGTGTTGGATAGAGGACGCGGCTGAGTGCCTTATGCCCGTGGAGCGCTTCAGCCAGCCGCTGCGCGTTCTTGCTCTGCCGGTTCATGCGCAGGGCAACCGTGGGTAGGCGGCTATCGAGCATCCAGCATTCATCGGGCTGCAGGATATTGCCGAACATCGCGCGGCGGCTGCGCAAACTTTGAACGACTTCCGGATTGCGCGCCAGGGCCACACCGGCCACCATATCGCTGAAACCAGAAAGATATTTCGTGGCGGAGTAAAGCACCAGGTCGGCGCCGAGCAGCAGCGGGTGTTGGAACGCCGGTCCGAGAAAGGTGTTGTCCACCATCACGGCTGGCTTGTCAGGGTGACGGGCGGCGGCTTCGACAGCTCGCTCAATATCGGTCATGGTCAACGTCGGGTTGGCTGGCGTCTCTATATAGACGATGCAGAGGTTGCAGGCCGCGG
>DATBID010000653.1:0-15391 GCA_036557125.1 Bryobacteraceae bacterium
AAAACGTAACGGAATTCGCCGCCCGCTTTGAAATTGTGCCGTCCGACCGTCCACGACAGGTTGTCCGCAACGTGCCAGGTTCCCGCCAGCCGGGATTGGCCATCGCTATGTCCCAAGGGACCGCAACCGAAGCTGGAGTTATCGGAGCCGCCGGGAAGCAACGGGACATTAGTAGAAGTGGTGAAATTGTAGTCGGTGCCGAAGCCGAATTGATCGGGCGTGCCGGTCTTGTCCATAATGCTGACGCCGTGGCAGGTGAACGTCAGGTCCCCCCGGTTCAGACCGGCCCGCAGCTCATTCACCAGGTTTGGCCGAAGAGTAGCGATCAAGCCAATCGCGCCATTCTGCGTTTGCTGGCCGGTGGCGACGCCTCCCAACCCCGGAAGGAATTCATCTAAGCTGTTCCCTTCGGTCAGGCCGTTGTAGATATACCGGGCGAACGCGGTGTACTTTTCACTGAACTGGTGGTCCACGCGGTACGTCACGCCCGCGCTGTTCAAGGGTATGCTCGTTGGGAAGAAGTAGAGCGCTCGAATGGAATCGACAGCCGGACCGTTGGGGTTGGGGTAGAGCGCCAACACTTTTTGCATCGAGGGACTCAGCGGCAGGCCCAGCGCATTATTGGGCGATGCCGGGTTGGCCAGATTGATCTGCTGCCCGTCATAGGTGAAGATTCCGCTCTTGAACGCCGGCGTCGGCACCACGGTTTGATTGGTCAGCGTAGTGCGGAAGCGATCCCATTCGGAATTGACGAAAAAGAAGGTTTTGTTTTTGACAATCGGGCCGCCGAAAGAGAAGCCAAATTGATTCCGCACGAAAGGATTCTGCGGGTCCGGATTCTGCGCGTCGCCCGAAGGATTGAACCAGTCCCGCGCCGCCATTGCGTTCACCCGGTTGAACTCATAGGCATCGCCATGAAACTGGTTCGTTCCACTGCGGGTCACGACGTCGATGACGGCTCCGTTATTGCGGCCGAACTCCGGCAGGAAGTTGTTGGTAATAACGCGAAATTCCTGGGTGGCATCGGGATTCAGCGCGGTGACGCCACCCGGTATTCCCGGAACCGCGGCGTCGTTGTTGTCGGTGCCATCCAGCAGGAAATTATTGTCTCGCTCGCGCTGCCCATTCACGGAAAACCCTCCCAACGCGCTGTTGACCACCTGAGACCCGGGCGACAGCAGTACCAGTTGGTAGGGGTCGCGCGTAATCAGAGGTAGTTCCTGAATGCGCCGGGAATCCACTACGTTGCTGATTTGCGCATCTTCCAGCGTGATTGGCGGGAGCGACGCGCCGGATACTTCCACCGATTGAGCAGTCGGGCCGATCTCTAGCGATCCATTCAGGGTCAAATTCTGCGCGACCGTCAACCGGACACTACGGAAGCGCAAGGCCGCAAACCCCTCTTTCTCTACACTGACGTCATAGGCTCCGACCGCCAGATCCGGTATCAGGTACGTTCCTGTAGCGTCGGTAATCGCTTTACGGATGCTGCCGGTTTCCAGATTTGTCGCGGTTACAGTCGCGCCGGGCACACCCGAATTTGTTGCGTCCAAAATAGTACCGGTGATGGCTCCGGTTTGGGCGTAAGCCGTAGCGCCAAACATGAGGACAAGTACTCCGAGACGGTATAGAAGACCTGTTTTCGTTGCTGACATAGACTCCCCCAGGCTGATTTTCAAACCTTGAATTGCGACAGCGTTGTCCCAAAATCATAACCCCTCGCCAGCCGCGCTGCAAGCAGATTGCAGCATTTCGGGGGTTTCCGGGGTACCAACCATGCCCCGAGCTTCGGGTCGCGTACAAAACTTACCCGCCGGTAGCCTTGCGCAGCATCAGGCCGCTATGATAAACAGGATCACGACAATGCGATTCAGTCTCCGTTACGCTATCCCCATCGTTTTCGCCGCCGCTCCCGCACTTTTCGCTCAGTGGCTAGGCTATCCGACTCCTGCGGTGCCCCGCGCCAAGGACGGAAAGCCCGATCTCAACGCCCCGGCTCCGCGCACTCCCGACGGAAAACCCGACTTCTCGGGCATGTATGGATGGATCAACATCGGGCCGTGGTGCGGGGCCGAGTGTACCGATACGCAAATTTCCCGCGAGTTCATCAATATCGCCTCCACACTGAAGAGCCCCCTGCCTTACCAGCCATGGGCGGCCGAGTTGGTCAAGAAGCGGCGCGTCGAGCAGGGTCTCGACCCCAACGTTCATTGCATGCCGCGCGGAGCTCCCCGCATCTGGACCGACGATTACTACAAGCGCATCTTCATGACGCCCGGCCGCATGATCATCCTCACCGAACGCAACATGCAATACCGCCAGATCTTCACCGATGGACGCGCGCTGCCCAAAGACCCCAATCCGACCTGGAACGGCTACTCCACCGCTCATTGGGAAGGCGACACTCTGGTAGTAGAAACCAGTGGTTTCCGCGACGATCTTTGGCTCGATGCCAGCGGCAATCCGCTCACCGAGCAAGGAAAAATGATCGAACGCATCCGCCGCCCCAACTTCGGCAATCTGGAAGTCGAAATTACCATCAACGATCCGAAAGCCTATACCGCGCCCTGGACCGTCACCCTCAAGCAACCACTCGTGCTCGACAGCGAACTCATCGATTATTACTGCCTCGAGAACGAACGCGACTCCGCGCACATGCGCCAGCAGGAACCGATCGGGACTCCGCGGCCGCAATAGGGAGGTGCTTGCTACGCAGCGCCTGTTTGAAGGCCAGGTAGCGTAAGACCTAGTGTTCCGTCTCAGGTAAACTTTTACAGCCGCAGATAAACCGCCGATGAACGCCGATCTTTCCGAAATCACGGTCTATCTGCGTTGATCCGCGTTCATCTGCGGCCTTTTCCGGTCGCGCTGTTGTCAATAGTTATCTCAGACTGGACACTAGCCGCTCTAAACGTTTTTCCGGGTCTCCGCCCGCGCAACTTGGTAGAACTCCGATGTGGCGCTCGCCGTGCATTGCCATGTAATGGCCGTCGCTTCGACCTTATGTTCTTATCCGCACTTTCGGTACCAATAGCGGCAGCCTCACAGGTGACCGCGTGAGCCGCCTCGGAAATCTTATCCGTCCGCATACCAGGGCGCTTGTCATCGGTCTCGCTGCGGTTATCGGCGAAGGCGTCGCCAGCTTGCTCCAACCTTGGCCGCTAAAAATCGTCTTCGATTACGTTCTAAAGGCCAAATCGTCCGGCGCGCACGGATGGCTCAGTCATCTCATCAATTCCACTGTCGGCTCGGCGCCGCTGGAGATTCTGGAATTTGCCGCCCTCGCCGCGCTCGGTATTGCCGTGTTGGATGCCCTCTGCTCTTACACTGAGAAATACCTCACCAACAGCATCGGCCTGTGGGTCACCCACGACCTCCGGCGCACGCTATATTCGCACGTCCAGCGCCTCTCGCTCGCCTATCACGACCACAAACAGATCGGCGACCTCATCAGCCGAATCACCAGCGATATCGATGCCATCCAGACCTTCATCGCCTCCGGACTACTGGGCGTGGTAGTGAACTGCATCACATTGATCGGCATGGTCGCGGTGATGTTCTACATGAACTGGCAGTTCACGCTCGTGGCGCTATCTGTTACGCCGATCCTGTTTGCGGTAGTTTTTACCTACACGCGCCGCATCAAGAAAGCATCCCGCGAGGTTCGAAAAAAAGAGGGCGAGATGGTCTCCACCATTCAGGAGGTGCTCTCCTCCATCCGCGTCGTCAAGGCATTTGCCCGCGAAGATTACGAACAGCGCCGGCTGGAGGCAGACAGCCTGGAGAACGTCGAAATCGCCATGCGTGCCCGCGGTCTGAAAGCCAGGCTCACTCCCCTGGTGGAAATCATTGTCGGCGTGGGAACCGCCATCGTGTTGTGGTTCGGCGCGCGTCTGGTGTTGACCGGCGGCCTCGGCGCGGGATCCCTGATCGTCTTCATCTCCTACCTCGCCAAAATGTACAAACCCATGCAGGACCTCTCGAAAATGACCGATGCCTACTCCAAAGCCGCCGTCGGCTACGAGCGCGTCTGCGAAGTGCTCGAAACCACCCGCGCCGTTGACGACCTGCCCGGCGCTCGGCAGGCCCCGCGCTTCCGCGGCGACATCGAGTTCGATCACGTCAATTTCGAATACGAGCCCGCCTGCGCGGTCCTCAAAGACATCTGCTTCCGGATCAAGCCCGGCCAGTTGGCCGCTCTGGTCGGCCCAACCGGAGCCGGCAAAACCACCATCATCAGCCTCATTCTCCGCTTCTATGACCCGCAGTCCGGGACGGTCCGTATCGATGGCGTCGATGTCCGCCGCTTCACTCAGAAATCGCTGCGCGACGAGATTAGTTTGGTTCTTCAGGATACGGTGCTCTTCCACGGACCCGTTTGGCGCAATATCGCCTACGGCAAGCCCGGCGCCGGCCGCGACGAAATTCTGCGCGCCGCGGAGATCGCCAACGCCGCCGAATTCATCGAACGTCTGCCGGAGGGTTACGACACCACTCTCGGCGAGCGGGGCGTGACGCTTTCCGGCGGTCAGCGCCAGCGCATCGCCATCGCCCGCGCCGTCATCCGCAACAGCCCCATTTTGATCCTCGACGAACCCAGCTCCAATCTCGACGCCGGCTCGGAAAAGCTCGTCTTCGAAGCCCTTGAGCGGCTCATGCGTGGCCGGACCTCGATCGTCATCGCCCATCGCCTTTCCACCATCCGCCGCGCCGATCGTATCTTCGTTATCGACGACGGCCGGATCGTCGAGGGCGGCCGCCACGAAGAGTTGATGCGCGCCGATGGCGTCTATGCGCGACTCTCTGCCCTGCAACTGAGGCAACCACAGGAGCAGTTCATAGGTTCATGAGCGCCGCGATGCGCGACTGCAATACCTGGGAAAACGCCGCCGTCTCCTGCGGAGAATAACCGGCCGCGCGAAACGCATCGCCGATCTGCCGCTGCGAGAGCCGCGAGAGGATCTGCCCCATCCAGCGCGCGTCGTCCAGCGGAATATCCCGGCCGATCCATTCCAGATGCAACCTCGCGAAATAGGCTTTCGGCGAACAGAGCAGCATCCACTGCGGCCGCGCGGGCGTAGCGAAGCTGACCGATTCCGGGCTCGTCTTCACAATAAATCGCGAGCGCTCGTACGAGCCCAGGTCGCCCTTATCCTTTCTCAGCGGTAAGGCCCGGCCATTCGTGCCGAAGCTCGCGCCCAGATCGCTTATCAGATAAATTAGCCGCGGCCCATCCTGGTAGATAGTGTTGTTCTTGTCCTTCAAATCCCAGTTGTTGATTACCGCCATCAGCACGCGCAGTCCGTTCCACTCGCGCGTGCCGCTGAACGGATCCGCGCGCCAACTCCAGATCCCAATCTTCTTCTCTTCTTTCTCCTCCCGTTTCAGCCGGACGTTGTATACGGTCCCGCCCGGCCCCACCAGCTGTTCGCCGCGATGCAGCTTCGGCATACCTTCCACATGCAGCTCCGGCACAAAATAATCCTCTGTCACGAAATATCCGGCCGCCCACACAATCCGCGATGCCGCCGTCTCCGCCCGCGCCTCGTTGCCGAGCTTGACCTTCCATTTCACGCCGTCGGCATCCCGCACATCGAATTTTGGGTTCGATCCTTCGAGATCTTCCTTGAGAAACGTAAATTTGCCCTCCGCCGGCGCGTCGCGCCTCCCGCCACTCCCGTAGTAAAGATCGCGGGAAGCGATGTCGCCCGGATTCTGCCACAGCACACACTTCTGAACCGCCGCCTCCCGCTCTCTCTTCGTGCTCGCCAAACCCCAGGGGCACAATCCAATAACTCCGACCGCCGCTAGAACCGCAAACCTGTGCATTTTTGTACCTGACATTGCCTGCCGGCTTCTCCTCAGGATCTCGAACTGCACGTAGGATTGCAGGATTTTTGCCAGAGTGTCCCAAAGACGCCCGGCAGTGTGGGGGAATACCCGTGAAACTTCTGGTCCAACCGGATGATGGAATCATGCCCTTGCTCAAGGGCATCGACAGCGCGAAACATTCTATCGATATCGTTATCTTCCGTTTTGACCAGAAGGAGATCGAATCGGCCCTCGCCAGAGCCGTCGTCCGCGGCGTGCAGGTGCACGCCCTCATCGCGCATACCAACCGCTCCGGCGAGTTGAATCTGCGAAAGCTGGAGCTGCGCCTGCTCGATGCCGGCGTGACCGTCGCGCGCACTGGCGACGACTTGCTGCGCTACCACGGCAAACTCATGGTCATCGACCGTAAAGATCTTTACTTGATGGCCTTCAATCTTACGCACCATGACGTCGAACGCAGCCGCAGCTTCGGTATCGTCACCCGGGATCGCGCGCTAGTGAAGGAAGCCGAAGCCCTGATCGAAGCCGATACCCTCCGCCATCCCTACGAGCCTTCCATCGGCCGCTTCGTGGTGAGTCCGGTCAACGCCCGCAAGCGGCTGGCCGAATTCATCCGCCGCGCGAAAAAAGAGCTGGTCATCTACGACCCGAAAATCAGCGACCTGGCTATGATCCGCCTGCTCGAAGAACGCGCCCGCGCCGGAGTCAAGATCCGCGTCATCGGCCGCATAACCGTAGCCCCGGATAGAGTGGCGTGCCACAAGCTGTCCAATATCCGCCTCCATACCCGCACCATGGTTCGCGACGGCCTCTACGTGTTCGTCGGCAGCCAGAGCCTCCGCTCAATCGAGCTGGACGCGCGCCGCGAAATGGGAGCCATCTTCCGCGACGCCCGGGCCGCCGCCGCGATTCTTCGTGTCTTCGATGAGGATTGGTCTCGCGCGGGACACCAGGCCAAAGAAGAACGCGCCGAGCCGGACCGGCCCCCCGATAGCGATCGGATCGCCAAAAAGGTGGCCAAAGCGGTCGCCAAAGAGATCCCGCCCGTAGGTCCCATCCTGGATGGGGCGGTGAAGAAGGCGGTGGGTGAAGCCAATGTGGATCTGAATGAAGAGGAAGTCGAGCGCATCGTCAAAGGCGCAGTCAAGGAGGCCGTGAAAGATGTAGTCAAAAACGTGGTGGAAGAGGTCGTCGAAATCTGCGGCGCCTGACTTCACCCGGCATCATGACACCCAGATCACATTCAAACCATCAGATCCGCAGGCGCGCTACACTCGCGAACCACTCGGGCAGGACCGCCATAAAAATCGCCTGTTCTGCTACGATCAGGATGGAATGCCCAGGCGGAGCGTCACTCTCACCGACGAGCTGAACCGTTTCATCGATGCCGAAGTGAAATCGGGACGGTTCAGTAACGCGAGTGAGGTCGTACGCGAAGGTCTCCGTCTGATGGAGACACGCGAACGCGATGAGCGCAACAAACTGGCATGGCTGCGCCAAGCCGTGAAAGAGGGCTTGGACCAAGTCAGTCGAGGAGAGGGCATAGAAATAGCCTCCGCCGAATCGCTGAACAGCGAAATCGATCGCCTCGACCGGGAAGCCGACGCGCAGTTCGCAACTCCACGCAAGCGTGCCTGATCCCCAAATACCGCGCCGCCTCATTCTCGCGCCTGCGGCCCGCAACGATATCCGGGAAATGCTTCTCTGGAGCAGGGAACACTTCGGCCGGAGCGCGGCAACCCGCTACCGGGAACTGCTGCAAAGAACCCTCTTCGACATCGCCGCCAACCCGGAGTGCCCCGGCTCCCGAGCCAGAAACGAACTGGCCTCGGGCGTGCGCACCTATCACCTCTTCTTCAGCCGGAATCGTGCAGCTAGCGAGTTGGGCATGGTCAAAAAGCCACGGCACCTCCTCGTGTACCGGATGCGCGATGACAACGTAATCCAGTTGATCCGCGTGCTGCACGATTCGCGCGACCTCAGCCGCCACCTGCCGTCGGACTAACGCCGCTTACGGTGCGCTCTGGTCTTTTCCAGGTGCTCCCTGACCCTTCCGCCTAATTCGCCGCAGGCGCGCTACACTTATTCCTTGGCAAAATTCCCGCTACCTTGCGCGCTCGCGCTATCGACCCTCGTCTGCCTCACCGGGTGTCACAAAATCATCAAGCCCAAACTCGTCTGCCTGCGAACCGATATCACTCCCACCGCCAACCAGAACCAGCCCGTCGCCGTCGATGTCCTCCTGGTCCGCGATAAAGATCTCGTCAAAAAACTCATGACCCTCAGCGCCGCCGCCTGGTTCGATCAGCGCGCCCAAGTCGAGCGCGACTACCCTGACCCCAAAGACCTCGTGGTCATTCACCGCGAGTGGGTTCCCGGTCAGGACATCCCCTGCTCCAACTTCACGCTCAATCCCAAGCCCCGCGCCACCATCCTCTTCGCCAATTACTTCACCAAAGGCGACCACCGCGCGCGTCTGATCAACGGCAAAAGCGTCGCCATCCACTTAGGCGACGACGATTTTAAAATCGTTCCCATGGCCGAATGCACCCGCGCCAGTTGTCCGGCCGAAACCGCCGTAACCCAAACCAACCCATGAAAGCCCCCATCGAAGCAACCATGGAAGCAAAAGCCATCCCCGAAGCGATCCATTGGCACGAGGGAATGCTCCTCACTCCGGAGCACTTCCTCCAACTGACCACCCGCCAGGAAATGCTCGCGGGCTATGGTTTGTCCTGCTTGCCTTATCAGTGGGGCGTCCGTCGCTTCGCCTGGGATGCCAACCTGCTCGCCACCGGTCTGCTCAGCGTGACGGAACTCGAAGCCGTCCTCCCCGATGGTTTGGTCGCAAGCCTCGATGTCCCCGGCGATCTCAAGCTCGATCTTCATCCCTGCGCCGAGCAAATGAAGCAGGGCCCGGTCTCTATCTGCCTCGCCGTTCCCGCGCGCAAACCGGTCGCCGCCGAAGGCGACCTCGAACGCTACGAATCAGTCCCATCCAATGGCATCCCCCGCCTCCGCCCGCGCCTCGGCCTTGTCCCCGCGCCTCTCCCGTCCAAGTACACCGGCTTTCCTCTTCTCGAAATCCGCCTCGAAAGCGAGGTCTTCTCCGCCTCCGCTGATTTCCCCGTGCTCTCCATCTCCGTCTCTTCGGAGTTGGGAAAACTCTGCTCGCAGATTGCGCGCCACGTCCGCGAAAAAGCCATCTATCTCGCCGACCGCATCCGTGGTCCGGAAAGTGCCTCCGGAACCGAATCCGAACTGCACATGGGCTTTCTGATTCACAGCCTGGTTGCCGCCCTGCCGGCTTTTGAAGCCGCCCTCTATGCCGGCCAGACTCACCCGTTCGCGCTTTACCTGTCGCTCTGCTCGCTTGCCGGCTGCATCGCTCCGGTAGGCCTCAGCCTCGTGCCTCCCGTTTTTCCCCCTTACGACCACAACCATCCCCGCCGCTCCTTTGAAGAGGTTAAGGCCTATATCTTCCAGGTAATCGCTGAAGGTATTTCGGAGACTTGGGCCACTTTCCGTTTCCGCCGCGACGCCGAAGCCTTCGTCCTCGCCGCCAATACCGGCTGGAGCGACCTGCTGCCCGCCGAACCCTCCCCTGCGCGGCCCCCGCTAGTCCTCGCTCTGCGCACTCCCTCCGGCGCTTCCGAAAAAGACATGCTCTCCTGGGGAACCAACTGCGTCATCGGCACAGCCGGTGTGGTCCCATCCCTCGTCACCCGCCGCATTTTGGGTGCGCCCCGTCGCCCGGTCGAAGCCCTCCCCGACCTCGTCCCCGAAAAAGGCCTCCTGCTTTTCGAATTGGAACTCAACCCGGAATTCATTCAGCGCGGCGATGATTTCCAAGCCTTTGACCGCCGCCCCGATTCCGTCCCCCCCGCCGACGTCCTCCTATTCGTCCGTAAGCCCGAAAAATAAGAACCAAAAAAAATTCACAATTTCTTTCTCCCGGCCTACGTTAATTGCGATATTTTAGAAGATCCTACATGCAGTTGAGTACGTACCGGTCCCTACTCCCCCACCCCAATACCCCTGCCTCTAATCCCCATCCCTCGGTTCCCTGTTTCCCAGACTCCGCGCCCTCTGCCTCCTCGGCGCTCTCCGGGTTTGACTTTCCTTTACATTTCTCTGCGCCTCCGCGTCTCCGCGGTGAAAAACTGGCCTCCCGATGACCGCCGATATCCGCGATCTTTCCTTCGTCTCCGAATTCCAGGATTTCTATTCCGAAGTCATCCGTCTCCGCCACCTTGCCGAAAACGGCGCCGCCTTCGAAGACGCTTCCCTGGAGACGTCCGCCGGTTCCTCTGGAGAAAAAGAGGCCCAGTTCATTTCCGCCCGCCTTGCCGAGCTCATGGATCGTCAGGCTCTTTTCGCCGGCCGCAGCGTCGGCGAAATCGGTTACCGCCTCTACCGCGAGGTGCAATACGTTATGGCCGCCCTCGCCGACGAGACCTTCCTCCGGCTCCAGATCGGTGGAAAAGCCTGGGCTGGCCGCGACTATTGGCTTCACCACCTGCTGGAAACCCGTCTGTTCGATTCCCATAACGCCGGCGAAGAGATCTTTTCGCGCGTGGATCGTCTTCTCGATCAGCCCGAGCGTTCCTACACCGATATCTACGCCGTCTATCTCATGGCGCTCTCGCTCGGGTTCCGCGGCAAATATTGGGGAGTCGATGACGGCGGTATCCTGCTGCGCTACCGCGCGCGCTTGTTTGCGCGTGTCTATCGGCGGCAGCCCGAACTCTTCTCCGGCCATAACCGGCTCTTCCCGGAAGCCTACCGCCACACCTTAAGCGAAGGCGCCGCCAAACGCCTCCCCGCCCCCAGTCGCTGGTTCGCTGCGCTTGCCCTCGCCGTGCTGGTCTGGCTGGGCGTCACCGGGGTCCTTTGGAATCATCTCACTAGCGATCTCGAAGCCAGCGTTCACAAAATCGTCCCGGGGGCGAAATGACCGGGGCGCCCTTGCTCTATCTGCTGATCGTCGCGCTGGCCATTATTCTGCTCGTGCTCCTTCTGCTGTATACGCTGCAGAAAGCGCGCAAGCCCGCGCAGCCCGGCTCCCCGGGCGAAGGCGGATCCAACCCCGCCGATGCTGCGCTCAACGCCCTCGCCCACGCCCTATCCTCCAAAGGCATCCCCGCCTCCTTCTCCCGCGCCCTCACTTTCCTCCGCGAGCAAGTCGCCGGCCGCGACTATCGCTACGACGTCCCCTGGCTCCTGATGATGGGGCCGCAATCGTCCGGCAAATCCACCGTGCTCGCCGGCGCCGCCCCCAGCGACTCTCTCATTCGCCATGGCGGCCGGACGTTCGGTATACCCGGAGGTCCCGAGTGGTGGTTCTACCAGCGCGGTCTGGTCATTAAAGCGCCCGGCGTCATGGCTCTGCGGTCTGACGGCCGGAACTCCGATCAGGCCGGCTGGTCCGCCCTCCTCCGCCTGCTCGTCAACCGCCGCCCCCGCCGCCCGCTCGATGGCGTAATCCTCACGATTAACGCCGCCGATCTCTTTGACGATCCCACCGCCGGAACCGCCAGTACGGATCTCACCGCCCGCGCCGAGGTTCTCTCGCAAAAACTCACCCAGCTTCGCCAAACCGTCCGCATGCGCGTCCCCATCTACATCCTCGTCACCCAGTGCGACCGCATCCCCGGCTTTTCCGGTTTCGCCTCCGAGCTGCCCAAAGGCCTGCACAGCGATATCTTCGGTTGGTCCAATCCCTATCCGCTCGAAGCCGCCTTCTCGCCCGATTGGGTTGATGAATGCTGCCGAGAAATGCACGCCCGAATGGTCGAGCAGCAGATGGAAATCTTCGTCGCTCGCGACCACCTCCGCGAACCCGATGGCGTCTTTCTCTTTCCTGCGCAGTTCACCGCTCTCGCCGCCCCCCTCCGCCAGTTCCTCGCTTTCGTCTTCCAATCCACCGCCTACCAGGAATCCTTCTACTTCCGCGGCATCTATTTTTGCGGCGATGCTGCCTTAGGCGCGGTTCAAACCATCTCGCAACCACCACCCACGCGCGCGCTGGCGGCGGTGGCTACCACCGCGGAAGCCTTGTCGCTGGAAGTATCGCCCGCGGTCTCTGCCGCCGCTGTCACTCCCCAGCCCCGCACCCTAAGCCCGCATCCCCCGGAACCTGTTTTTTTGGGCGATCTGTTCGAGCGCAAAATCTTCCCGGAATCGATTCTCGCCCGCCCCTTTTCTTTCATAGATACCTCCCGCAATCGCACGGTGCTGGTCGCCCGGATACTCACCGCCTTATTTGTCCTCATTTTCGGAATCGGCGTCGCTGTCGATTACACCCGCTTCGCGAATCTCAAGCGCAACTATTTGTCCGATATCTTCAACCAACTCCAAACCGACGTCGCCCGCGGGGACGACCAGACCACCCGCGGCGTTGCCAATGACGTTCTGCAAAGTATCGGCTTTCTTTCCCAGCATCATCTTCGTTCCGTATTCCTGCCGTGGTCCTGGAACGGCCACGTCGATCACGATCTGCAGTTAGGTCTGGCTTATGCCTTTGGAACCAGTGTCTTGTCCGTCTTCCGCGACGAATTGACCGGCCGCCTCGCCATGCTGATCGCCAACACCGACGTCCGCTCGTCCGATCCCGGCGCCGCCTCCACCACCGTCTACGACAACTTTCTTTCCGTCCCCGAATATCAGGATTGGTCCCAATTCATTACCGGCGTCCTGGACCTCGAACAGAATATCGGGCGTTACAACCGAATGGCCGCCGCCAACATGGGTAGTAGCGATGATCTTACCGAGCTTTTGAAGTATCTACAGGCCGGGGTGGCCCTCCCCGCCGATTTCGATGTCAAAAATCCCTATTTCCAGCAAATGATCCAGGAAGTCATCGCAGAGGCCAGTTGGAAACCGATTCCCGCCGATCCGCAGGCCAACCAGAGAGCCCTCGACCACGCCCGCGACCTCATCGACCGCTTCTTTGCCACTTGGTTTGGCGCCGGCAACCGGCTGGGCTTCGACGCTGACCAGATGGTCGCCGCCATCGATCGCCTGTCCGTTACCGGCGCTTCGGTCGGCTATCAAGGCCTAAAAGATATCTCCGATAGCATCACCATGGTCTCGGGTGACCTGGGAAGTTCCGATTTCGCGTGGCTCTCCGACGAGGATTTCGATCTCCAGGATTACCCCGCCTTCGCCACACGGATTGAGAATTTTGAGAACGGCCCCCACTATCTCGATGCTGTCTCGCTGTCGAAGGAAATCGAAACCCGTGGGAAAACCGGATTTCAGACATTCCGCGCCAACCTCGCGCGGAAATCCACGCGCCTCACGGGCCAGGTTCTCGATATGAATTCCGGCACGCCCGCCCAAGCCGATCTCAATAACGACCTGGCGCCCGTCCAGGTGAGCGGATCCGTCGCCGCCCTCCAGGCCAACCTCCGTATCCTCCTCAACCAGACCTTCGTTGCCCGCGAGCCCGGCCGCGGTCGGCCTCAGAATCTCCCGGCTTTCGCTTGGGACCGCAACACACTGCTCGAAGCCTCCAAGCTCGTCGATGCCTACAACCAGTATTCGCGCGGGGCGCTCCACACCGCTCCCCCCACGATCTCCGAGGCCCTCCAGCGCGCCGCCCTGGAGCGCCTGCAGGATAACGTCCTCGACTATGTAGGCGTAGCCCAAATCTCGCCCCCTCCCGCAACGGGCTCCGAGGCCGCTAGCTTCACTCAATCCATCGACGTTCTTCAAACCCTGGTTGCGGCTTCCGCTAATTTCCCTGACCGCGTAGCCGCGCGCAATTTCACCTCCGTGCTCGTCTCCCAGGCCTCCCGCATCCTTACGGGCCTCCAAAATGATCTCGACATGCGCGGCCTCTATGCTGTCCGCGACCAGAACTTCGATTGGTGGCAAGGCAGCGAGCCTCTGTCGCTCGCCGGCTACGACGTCCGCGGCGCCGACGATCTCAAAGACTACCTCGATCGCGAACGCGACCAGGTCAGCGCCCTTGCCCAACAGGCCGCGGGCCCGCTTCAATTCCTCCAGACCCAATCCGCCGGCCTGACTCCCGCGTTCCGCCAGGGCACACTTACCGGCTGGCGCGCCATCTCTCAGGAATTGCAAAAGTACACCAACAAAGCCCCCGGCAACTCCGTCCTCCTTCTCGAAGACTTCATCCGCACCGGCATGGATAAAATCGCCCCGGATGCCTCCTGCGTGGATGCCACCCGCAATCCCGCCGGCCGCTCCGATTATTTCCTCGACCGCCGCAATGCGCTCCGAATGGGCGTCCTAACTCGCTGCCAGGTGCTGGCGCAGGACGATTACACCACCCAAATCGCCGCTACGTTCAATCAGCGCCTCGCTGGCCGGTTCCCCTTCTCATCCGCGCCTCCCCAGCAGCCCTACCGCGAAGCCGATCCTTCCGCCTTGGTCGATTTCTTCGCCAAATACGATCGATACGCTAAGAACGCAAAGGCCACGCTAACCCGAAATTCAGAGCCGCGACTGGCAGCCCGACCGTCAGGGAGCGGTCCCGCCCTTGCGTTCCTCGCCCAACTGGATCCCATCCGTCAGCTTTTCGCGGCATTTCTGATGGGTGCCGAAAAGAACCCCATCCCCTCATTTGATTTCGCAGTCACTTTCCGGCTGAACCAGAATCAGGAAATCGCCGGCAACCAGATTTCCGACTGGTCCCTGGACGTAGGCGCTCAAAGCCTCGCTTACCGGGCCAAAGCCAATACCGGGCAATGGCATCTCGGCGACCCCATCCGCCTCACCCTCCGCTTCGCCGATGATTCACCCTTCCTTCCGCAAGCCGATCCCAAACAGTCCGCAATGGCTGTCCCACAGAAACACATCGTCACCTTCGACTACACCGAACCCTGGTCCTTGTTCCGCCTCCTCCTGGACCACGAGAACACGCCTGACTTAGCCCCCCATACCTTGAGCTTCTACATCCCCACCACCCCAGATACCACGCTCCCGCAGAAAAAAGACAGCCCCACCGCCAACCAGGTCCGGGTCTATTTGCAGCTCACCATCGTTCCCACCGGCGCCAAAGACGCCGTCAAAATTCCGCTCCCATTCCCATCTCAAGCCCCCCAATTACAGGAAAACTAATGCAAATTCCCGTTCACTCCAAACCACTCCCACGGACCAATCCCGCTTGCGCGCCGATGACGAAACCAACCCAATTTTCCAGCCTTAGCCCCTACGAAATTGCCGAAACGAACCCATTTCCCGGTGGGGCCGGGGCTTCTGCCCGGCCGTCGGGCTTCGGCCCGGCGCAATCCGACCCCGAACCCACGCCCTCAGTACCTGCCGAAACGAACCCAATTTCGCAGGCGCGCAGCGCAGCGCGTTCCCAGTCCTCGGCCACCCCCTGGTCCATGACGAAACGAACCCAATTCCCTCCGCGCCCTCTGCCCCCTCCGCGCTCTCAGGTCTTGAATTTGTTTTCTCTGCGTCTCTGCGTCTCTGCGGTGAATTCCGCCCTCCGGAGGCCCGCATGACCACCCAAGCCGCCACCCTCTCCCGCAATATCGATAAATTCCTCCTCCCCATTCCGGGCCCACACCCTTCCGGCGAG
>DATBID010000654.1:0-5162 GCA_036557125.1 Bryobacteraceae bacterium
GCGCCGGCGAGAATGGTGGTGGCCGGGTTCTGATATTTCTTGTACACGGGCGCGATGAGCTGATCGAGGTCGGATTCGCCCATGCCGGCCACATGCAGTTCCCGCGTGCGGATGACCTGCGGAGGAACCATGCCACGGAGGCGGGGCAGGCATTGAAGCTCGAACATCGCCTTCATTTCGTGCGGCGGTCCCGGGAGCAGCATGATCACCGATCCTGATTCCTCGACCCATTGCCCCGGCGCGGTGCCGCGATCGTTCGGCAGAATTTCCGCGCCTTCGATCACAAACGCCTGGCGCTTGTTGACTTCGGCCATTTTGCGCTTGAGGCGGGCGAAGCGCTGTTCGAGCGCCTCGGCAATTTCGGGGTGATAGATGAGCTTGCGATGGAGCGCGGCCGCTACGGCATCGCGGGTGAGATCGTCTTCCGTCGGGCCAAGGCCGCCGGAGAGGATTACAATCTGCGAACGGGAGAGCGCCAACTGCACTACGCCGGCGAGCCGCTCCAGATGGTCGCCCACTACGTATTTGCTTACCACTTCTACACCGAGATCATTGAGTTCGTGGGTGAGATGGAGCGAATTGGTGTCGAAGCGATCGGGTGTGAGCATCTCCGAACCGACGGCAACGATTTCGGCATTCATCGGTTAGGCGCCCCTGGCAGTGTACTGAAAAGGCATATCGGGCCGCAGATAAACGCAGATTAACGCCGATGGCTGATTTTGGCTGAATGTGCGGGTATTGGCGTTCATCGGCGGTAATTGACTAAGTCAGGGGCAGGCCCTTGATGCCGGTATCTACACGGTACAGCGCGTTGGTGCTGGCGATGATCATGGCGCGGGAGGGAGCGAACGCCAGGCCCACAATGCCAGGGCCGGAAAGGAAAAGGTCGGCGCGGCGATCGGGATAGAGGCGCACCACGCCTTTGCGGCCGCTCAAGGAGGCGGCTACATACAGGCGGCCCTGCTCATCGAAGGCGAGGCCCTGCGGACGGCCAAGACCGCGATAGAAGACTTCCACATTGCCGTCGGGGGAGATGCGGTGGACGCAATCGAAGCTGGATGTGGTCGGGCCGGTGACGTACAGGAAACCATCCGGACCGAAAGCCAGATGGTAGGCGGCGAGCGATGGCTCAAGAGTCGCGAAAACGAAGATCTGCCGGTTGGGGCTGATTTTGAAAATGGTGCCGCTGCGGTCGCCGACGTAGAGGTTCCGCTCGGCATCGAAGGCAATTCCGGTGGCAATACCCATTCCCTCGACGAAGGTGGAAACATTTCCGTTGGCCGTCACCTGATAGACGAAGCCATCATGGCGGCTGGAGATGTAGAGCATTCCGTCGGGATCGAAGGCCAAGCCGGTGGCGTTCATCATGTCGTTGATGAACGGCTTCATGTTATGGTTCAAGTCGATGCGGTAGACGGCTACGGGAACCTTCTGGCCGCGGGAGCCGCTGAAGGTGGAATAGATGTTGCCGAACGAATCGACAGCAGGATTAGCCACGGGGTGCAAACCATCGGCGACCATGACGCCGATATCGCACGCCCACGATTCGCTTGATTGATGGCCACTCTCGATGACCAGTTCGCCGGCGGTGGCGCCCTCCGGGACCTTGGCGATGATGAAGGAATCGGAGCCGATGACCACTGGAGCGGACACGTCACCGATGGTGACGCGCGGCCGGTCGGCGCGGCCGAAGCCCTTACCTCGGATCTGCAATTCTCCCCCGGCGATAGCCGCGGCGGGGGAAACCTGGGCGATCTGGGGGCGGGAATCCGCCGATTTCCGGAGTGGCATGCTACTTAAGATTCAACCATCCCGCCAAAAATAAGACAAGTGCGGCATAAATGCCCGCCATGGCGTCATCGGCCACAATGCCGAGGCCTTCGGGGAGCTTTTCCAACTGGCGGACGGGCGCGGGTTTCCAGATATCGAAGAGACGGAAGAGGGCGAACGCGGCGAGGTATGTTTTCCAGTTGAGGGAGGCCGCACCGGCGAGCGAGATCCACTGGCCGATGACTTCATCGACCACCACGATGCCGGGATCTTCGGCGTTGACGGCGCGCGCCGTGCGGGTGGAGGCCCAGACGGCCGGGATGAAGCCAAGGGCGGCGAGGGCGGCGAAGCGCCACCCGGAAAAGCCGGCCCATTTGTGCAGCGGAACCGCAATGGCGAGCGCAGCGAGCGAGCCGGCGGTGCCCGGCGCGACCGGGGAATACCCGCAGCCGAGGACAGTGGCGATGAGCCGGGCTGACCGCTCCCTGACGGTCGAGCTGCCAGCAGCGGCTCTGTCAGTCGTCTTCACTGGAGGGCTCGGGTGGCGGGGCCGGAGTAGAGACTTTGTATTTTTCCGAGGCCCAGTTGCCGAGGTCAAGAATCCGGCAGCGCTCGCTGCAGAAGGGGAAATCGGGCGAGCCGGGCGCGACTCCTTTCTTGCAAATGGGACACTTGAAGATCATAAGGCGCCGAGCGGCTGAATGTTGATGAGCGGCGTGGTTGAGAGGCCCGGCGGTTCGGGCATAGTCTCACTTGGGGCCAGCAGGGTGCCGATCAGATCGTAATCGTGCGCTTCGGTGATGCGCAGAGAACGAATCTGGCCTGGATGAGGCTCGGCACCTTCGAAATCGTTGATCAGAACGACGCCGTCGATTTCCGGAGCTTGCGTGGCCAGGCGGCCCTGCCAGAGGAGATCCGTTTCCGCTGAGCGGCCTTCCACAAGCACAGGCATTTCGGCGCCTATGAGCGAGCGGTTGCGGGCCCGCGCGATTTTGCGCTGGACCGCCATGAGCCGGCGCTTTCGGTTCTGAATGGTGCGCCCGTCTACTTTGCCATCCAGAGTAAAACTCGCGCTGGTATCTTCGTCCGAGTATGCGAACACGCCGAGGTTATCGAAGCGGGCGGCCTTGACGAAGGCGCAGAGCTCTTCGAAATCGGCGTCTGTTTCGCCGGGGAAGCCGGTAATGAAGCTGGTGCGGATGGCCACGCCCGGAATGGTGCGGCGAATCCGCTCGATCAGTTTCAGGAAAATTTCCCCCGAGCCGCCCCGCTTCATGCGCTTGAGCACGCGCGCGCCGGCGTGCTGCAGAGGCATATCGATGTACTTGGCGAGCGGCGCGTGAGCCGCGATCGTATCGAGCAGCTTCTGCGTGATGCGGTTGGGGTAAGCGTAGAGGAAGCGGATCCAGACTGCATGCGGCGTTTCGATCGCGGCCAGACGCTCGAGCAAAACGGCCAGGCCGTCTTTCAGGCCGAGATCTTCACCGTAGCAGGTAGTGTCCTGGCCGATCAGGTTGATTTCGCGTACGCCTTGGCGGAACAGCCGCGTAGCCTCGGCAACCACCGATTCGAAGCGGCGGCTGCGGAACGCGCCGCGATATTGCGGAATCACGCAGAAGGTGCAGGGGTGGTCGCAGCCTTCGGCGATTTTGATATAAGCGAAATGGCGCGGGGTGGCGAGCACGCGGGGCGTGAGATCGTGATAAAGATAGGGGGCCGCGGCGGGCGCTGGTGTGTCGCCTTCGCACAGAGCAACGACGGATTCCAGCTCATTCGTGCCTACCAAGGCATCTACTTCGGGCAGCTCCTTGCGGATATCGCCGCGGTATCGCTCGACCAGGCATCCGGCTACGATGAGCTTTTGCGCGCGGCCGATTTTCTTGTACTCGGCCATTTCCAGGATCGTGTCGACGGATTCTTTTTTCGCCGGATCGATGAAACTGCACGTATTGACCACGAGTACGTCGGCGTCGGCGGGATGCGGCGTCAGCTCATGGCCGCGAGCCACGAGTTGGCCCATCATGACCTCACTGTCAACGAGGTTTTTGGGACATCCCAGACTGATGAAACCGATTTTCAAGGTTTTTGGGCCCGGAAGCGGGCTAGACCTTCAGGATATCAGGTTCATCGAGTCCCGCTTCCAGCCCGAAGTGTGCGAACCTCGGCAATTGCCGCGCGCGCATTCGGATCGAGCGGGTCGATGGAAAGGCTCTTGGCGTATTCCCTCTCGGCCGCCGCCAGATCTCCCGTTTCCCGATACCAGAGCGCCAGCGCTTCGTGCGCGGTGACGGAATTGGGGTCCAGCTCGATGGCGTGGCGCAATGCGTCGCCGGCCTCGACCGGCATGCCCATCTCACCGTACAGCAAGCCGATCCACTCGTAAACCGGAGACGAGCGGGGATTCAGACGCGCTGCCTGTTGCATTTTTCCGACGGCATCATTCAGCCTGCCCATGCATTCGTCGGCCCAGCCCCAAGCTGTGGCCAGCTCGAAACTGTGGGGAAAGAGGCGGTCGGCACGCTGAAGATAAGGAAGGGCGGGTTCGCAACTGTGCTCATGCACCAGCACTTCCGTAAGCTGCAAGTAGGGGCGGATATTATGCGTGGATTGGTCCGCAGCCGCAGCGAACAACTGCTCGGGATGGCCCCATTCCACGTTACGGCGATAACAGGCGGCGCTCAAGAGCAACAGCGCCGCGATTGCCAGATAACGGCCCGCGCGCGCCGGAAGCCGTACGGACCGACAGGCCTCGATAAGGATCAGGATCAGTCCCAGAAGCGGAAGATACATACGGCGATCGGCCAGCGGATCGGCGATGGGGACGATGGAAGAGGTAGGCGCGAGGCCGAGCAGAAAAAAGAACAGACCGAAGCAGGCGAGTGGATATTTATGACGCACGCGCCAGGCGGCAGCGATGGTGGTAGCCAACAGGAGCATCCAAAGAATCGCGGCACGTTCGAACACAGTGTGAGAAACAGGAAAGTCGTGGTCGATGGAGAGGCCGATTGGGACTAGCGCGAGGCGGATATAAGTGAAGATGGCGTGTGACTCAGTGAAGAGGTACTGAAGCCAGTTGGCCGATGGGAGAGAGAACCCGGCGCTCGGCGCGGCAGCCAGCATCCGCAAGACGAAGAACGCGGACACCAGCGCGCCTGGAACCATCAGCGAATATAGCCTCCAATTCCTGCGAAATCCGGCAGTGGTGAATGGGACCGGCCAGAACAGGTCAGTGAGGATCAGGATGCCAAACAAGGAGACTGTATTTTCCTTGGTTCCGATTGCGAGGAGGAACAGAGAGAGAACTGCCAAGGATTCTATCCAGGAAATACTCTCTTTCCGCCGGTATAGGAACACAGTGTAGGCTGATAACTCAAAGAGCACTGCGAGGCTTT
>DATBID010000655.1:0-3465 GCA_036557125.1 Bryobacteraceae bacterium
GTCGTTCCTCCCGTTTTATCTCGCTGGCCCACGGATGCCGAGGTGATCACAGGGGGCGTCGGTTAGATCCTGCGTGACCCCTAAATACCGCTCGGTCGTCTGAATTGATGCATGCCCCAGGGAAATCTGAATCTGCTCCAGAGGCGCCCTTCCTTTATGGGCGAGTTTCGCAAATGTTCTCCTCACATCATGGGGCGCAATGGTGGCGCCGAGCTGCTTTCCATAGGCCTCGACCACCTCATAAATGGACTGGGCGCTCATTCCCTGCCCCGTAATCCGGTCGCCTTTGTTCACGCTGCCGAGCAGCCGGCCCGCGGAATAGCCGGCGGCGGCCAGCCAGTCGTCGACGGCGGCTTTGGCCCAGGACGGCATGGGGACGGTGCGGATCCGATTCCCCTTGCCGGCCAGGTCCACGACGCACCAGCGGCCGTCGCGCTGTTGGACGTCCTCGACCCGCAGGCCTGCCAGCTCCTGCCGGCGGAGCCCACAGCCCACGAGCAGCGCTAACAGCGCCCGGTCCCGCTGGCCTTTGTGGGTTGCCCGGCTGGGAAGTTCGAGCAGCCGTTCCGTCTGCTCGAGCGTCAGCCAGTTTCCTGCCCGGACGCCGTGGCGTTTGGCGCCTTTGACCCGGGCGATGGCCGCTGCCACTTCCGGCGCCACCAGGCCGTTGTCGGCCGCCTCGGCCGCCAACTTCTTTACCGCACTGAGGCGGACATTAATCGAGGAAGCCGCTAAACCCGCGGTTTCGAGAGCTGCCCGCCAGGCTTGCACCGTAGCTTTGGTAAACCCGGTGACACCGTCTGCCGCGCACCACGTCTCGAAGGCATCGAGGGCCTGCTCGTAGGCGCGCTTGGAATGCGGCGAAGTCACGCTGTCCAATACCAAGCTCTTGATCCGCTGCCAAGTATCGTCTTTTCCCGTGCGGACGAGTGCGGCGGACTCCCGGGGTTCCGAGGCTGTCATACGGCCCCCGGAAGTTGGAGCTGGACGGCGACGCCGGGGTGTTGCTCTTCCCAAAGCAGAACCAGCGGCTCGGGGATCCAGATGCGGATGGCAGCCAGGCGATGCAGGCGGGCGTGGCAGGTGGTGCAGACCGTAATCAGCAGCTCGCGATCATTGATGCCCGGCTTACGATGATGCACATGCAGGCGCTCCCCTGCCCCGCAGGCGCGGCAGGCATGGCCGTCCCGCTCCAAAATCTCCTCGCGCAGCCCGCCGAAACGGAAGCGGGAGTTCGCCAGCGCGCGATAGCAGCGGCGGCAGAGGCCGGCGACGGCGGGCAGATCCTGGCCGCAAGGACAGAACAGCAGCACCTGAACCGCGGCGCTCATACCGGGTCCACGCAGACCACCCAGAGGCCGCGGTTTTCCTGGTCGCGGACCGGGCGGTAGACGCGGCCGGTGGGGTGTTCGGCGCGGCGCCGCTCGTAATAGTCGAACGCCTCGGTGTGGTTGTCGAAGTACTTCTCGGCCCAGGCGGGTTTCAGGTGGCGTTCATCGGGCCAGCGG
The DNA here is from genome assembly GCA_036557125.1 of Bryobacteraceae bacterium. GTDB lineage: Bacteria > Acidobacteriota > Terriglobia > Bryobacterales > Bryobacteraceae > PSRJ01. Next base: position 1,509 of record DATBID010000655.1, read on the forward strand.
AGGCGATACCAGCGGTTGTGGCCGGAAGCCGGAAGCTCAGGCATTGGGAACAGTATAATCCTAAAAGACTTCGATAAGAGAGTTTATCATAGGCTATTTGAAAACGATTTTGCCGCCGCGGTTACCTCTCACGGCCCCGCGGTTTTGCGCAATAAGGAACGGAATAACTGAGGCCTGGGCGGCATTGGCAAAGTGTTTTCACGCTAGCTGCCGCCATGAACCGACAAATAGGTGAGTGCTACCTGCGCACCGCTAATGGTCTCCACCGCGAAATATTCCAGGCGGTGGTCCGGCAGCCGGGCGTTGAATCCCTCCAGTTCCTTCTCGCGACGCAGGCGTTCGCCATCTTGCATCGAAAACCGCTGGCGCAGCTTTTTCCAGCAATTCTCCGGGATTTCGTAGGAACGCTTCGATGTCCGCCCATACCAGGCGCTCCACGTATTTGCCATTTTGGTTTTTGGTGGAGCACTTCTTTCCGAGCGTTCCATCCAGCCCTGGGGCAAACTGTCGTCCGTTGCACCCGGGAGCCCACCACCGGGGGTTCTTACCGGCCCTCGCGCAGCCCAGTCGTTCAGCCTCGCACCAAACCATGTCCAAAACCGTTTTTGCAGAAGTTATGGTTGGCTTTGAACAAAAAGCTCGCGGTCCAAGGTTCCGTTACGCTGCGCAAAAGCCGCGCTCTTATCCCCTGTGGGCTGTTCTGGTGACGCTTCTGGAGATGGGGGTTTATGGAGCGAATCAAGAGGATCTTGGCGTGAGCAATTACAACTGGCGAAGTGGGAAGACTTCATCCAACTGGCCTTGATATTTTTGCGCATTGCCGAAAAACATCTTACGATACGCCTATGGGAAGACTAAGGCGGCGGCACACATCTGGCTGGATCGTCCTTGAGAAACGGACAGCACCGCAACGCTGGGTGGCTCATTGGTATCTGAACGAATCGTATCGCGACAAAAAAGGCGTTCTACGCTATAAGCAGGGTGCGCACGTCCTTGGTTTCAAAACAAAAGACGACCTACCGACAAAAGGAGCGGCTCAAAAGCGTTGGGAGGCCTATCGGGAGGAGGTCATCAGAGGCGTCCGGCCACACTCAACTGAGGCTGCAACGGATACCACGTTCCAGGCTTTTATCGAGCAAGATTTTATTCCAGTCCGGAGGTCGGCTTGGAACGGGGCCACGCGCGGCAAACTGAGCTACTATTTCAATCTGATGTGTGCCGAATTCGGCGATGTGCTCTTGGTCGATGTCGAGAAAGCACGATTGCAGCGTTTCCTTAATGGGCTAGCGGAGAGATTGTGCCACGATACGGTGAGCGGCTGCTACATTTATCTCAAAGCTGTTTTCGCAGAGGCCGTCGAACGGAAAATCGTTTCCGAGAATCCGACCAACACTCTAACATTTCCACACACTCGCGAGCGGGATACCTACACCGTATCTTTCGAAGATGTACAACGGCTGGAGGACGCTCTTGAAGGCAGAGACAAGATAATTTTCAAGCTCCTTAGCCGTTGTGGTCCGCGCGCTGGAGAGGCCTTTGCCTTTCAGTGGCAAGATCTGAAGACGGATCAGAGCTTGTGCGTTCGGCGAACGTACTCTCGCGGCGAGTTGAAGCCGCCGAAGACAAAGAAGAGCCGTAAGCCCATTTACTTGCCGCTGTCTCTTTACAACGATTTCCAACAGTTGAAAACGGTCTCAGAAGATTCGTCACCGACCGGATGGATTTTCCCTTCAGCGAAGAGACGAAGGCGTAGGCTGGAAACTGGCGAACTCGAACCATCGGCCAAGGTTATGCCGCTCGACTACCACAATTGGATCAATCGGAATCTAATGCCCGTGGCCGACAAATTGGGAATTCGAGTGAACTGCCAGATCATGCGGCGGACCTTCGCGACTCTTGCGAATGACGCTGGCGGTGACCTCAAGGACATCCAGACCCAGATGCGACATGCCAGATC
>DATBID010000656.1:0-4478 GCA_036557125.1 Bryobacteraceae bacterium
GAATGTCCAACCTGCTGGGTTCGTTTCAGACGATCGTGAACCGGGTAGATAACCTGATGGCCGGAGTGGAGCAGGGTAAGGGGACGCTCGGCAAATTCCTCAACGATCCGGAACTGTACAACGTTACCGTAGGAATTGCCACCCAAGCTCAGCAACTGGTCACGGATGCGCGGAAAGGCGGCGGCACGATCAGTAAGCTGATCTATGATCCTTCACTCTATGACGACCTGAAAGCCCCTATGAAACGCATCGATGCGATTCTGGCGGACTTGCAGGCAGGCAAAGGCACGGCCGGGAAGCTCATGTACGATACGGCGTTGTACGACGAAGCTACAGGCATTGGCAACCAGATTAAGGGGCTGCTGGGGGGCTTGCAGGCAGGGAAGGGCACGGCGGGAATGCTGCTCAAGGACGACCAGATCGGGCAGCGGCTCGACACTCTGACCGGTAAGCTGAACACCTTGATCGACAAAATCAACTCCGGTCAGGGGACCGCCGGCCAATTCGTGGATAATCCGCAGCTCTATCAGGCCATGACAGGCGCCACGCGCGAATTTCAAGCACTGGCCAAAGACATTCGCGCCAATCCGAAGAAATTCCTGACTATCAGGCTGAAGTTGTTTTGAGTTCCCGCAAGCAACTGGTGGTGAATGCCGACGATTTCGGCTTCACGCCAGATGTGAACGAAGGCATCATCCAGGCCCACCGCGAAGGTATTCTCACAGCAGCAACACTGATGGCGAACGGCGAAGCATTCGACGATGCCGTGGCGCTGGCGAGGGAGAACCCATCGCTCGATATCGGATGCCATCTGGTGCTGGTGGAAGGCCGCTCTCTGGTATCGGGGAACTCGTTTCCCGAAACGCCTGGCGCGCTGCTGGCGGCGATCGCGCGCCGGCGGATACAGGTCTATCGCGAATTGCGGGCGCAGGTGGAGCGAATCATCGGAGCCGGCATTCAGCCAACTCACCTCGATACGCACAAGCACACGCATCTGGTTCCGCCGGTTTTGGAAGCCGTGGCGCGATTAGCGGAGGAATTTGGCATTGGCTGGGTGCGACGGCCGTTCGATTTCCCGCTGACTGCCGGGCACGCCGCTGTGCCGGTTTTGAAGCGGCTCACTAGTACAGTGCTGGGATTCGCGCGGCCGCGCTTCCACCGCGTGCTCGAAGCGCATCACTGCCGCACTACGGACCATTTCGCCGGCTTCGGCATCACCGGCCGCCTGCGCACGCCGGAGCTGGTTGCGCTCGTGGGGGCGCTTCCCGACGGCAGCACGGAATTGATGTGCCACCCAGGAAGATGCGGAGATGTTCTGCGGCGCGCTCGGACTAGGCTGAAGGAAAGCCGGCAGGACGAACTGGAAGCGCTAACGACGCCGCAGGTGCGTGAGGCCATCAGCCACGCGGGCATTGAACTGGTGAACTACCGGCGTTTATAGCGGCTTTCCAACCCCGAGCGCTAGAATGGGCGCATGGCCGAGGCAATCCGCCCGCTGCAGATTTCGGGCGCCGCGATTTCGGAAGAGCTGGAGCGAGTTCTTTCCAGCCCCGAGTTTCGCACCAGCAAGCGGAGCCAGGATTTCCTTCGTTATGTGGTGGAGCATGCCATTAACGGCCAAGCCGATTTGCTCAAAGAGCGAACCATCGGTATTGAGGTGTTCGGCCGTTCCACCGATTACGATCCGGGCGAAGACGCTACTGTGCGGGTGAAGGCTGGGGAGGTGCGCAAGCGGCTTGGTCTTTACTACGCCGAAGAGGGCGCGCATAACCCGCTTCGTATCGAGTTGCCGGTAGGAACGTATATTCCGGAATTTCGCGCCATAGAGCCCGAACCGCCGGCATTCAGCCTGGAACCGGCGAAGGTGGAAGCAGCGCCCGCCGCGCCTGCTCCTCGTCCCGGCACGCGGGGGCCGCGCCTGGTGGCGCTGGCGGCGCTTCTGTGTTTCCTCGGGGCGGGCATTTTCTGGCTACGGAGCCGGCCCGGGAACAGCCCGCTCGAACAGTTCTGGCGTCCGGTTTTGACGGGCAATGCCGGGGTGCTGCTGTGCGCGGCGTATGTGCCGGTGTATGGTTTGGACCCGGAAGCGCACCCCACACCGCGCGCGGAGGATTTCGTCTCTCTCACCGACCAGTTCGTGGGCGGCGGCGACCTGATCGCGGTTTCGCGCCTGAGTGCCATGCTCGCCCGCAGCGGCCGCCCGTTCCGCTTGAAAGTGGGCAACGACGTTTCGTTCCAGGACCTGCGGATGGGCCCCGCCATCCTGGTCGGCTATTCGTATACACGGTGGAGAGAAATCAGCCGTGAGATGCGATTCTTCATCGATGGCGCCAGGCGGCCCATCGGCATCACTGACAATGGCGCGCAGACTTCCTGGTCGTTGCCGAACCTTCCGCCGAACCGGCGCACCGACGAGGATTACGCCATCGTCTCCCGCGTTTTTCATCCGGACACGCACGCCATGCTGGTGGAGTTGGCGGGAATCACGCAGTACGGCACCGATGCCGCGGCCGACCTGGTGAGCAATGCCGACCTCATGGCCGAAGCGCTGCGCACCGCTCCGCCCGGATGGCAGAGCAAGAATCTTCAGCTTGTGCTGCACGTAAAGGTGATCGCCGGCTCTCCCACCTCGCCGAAAGTTGTGGCGGCGTACTTCTGGTAGGGATCGGCCCACTCTAGAACCGCCCCGATCTGCTACGCTTTCTTCAAAAGGAGGGCGCCATGTCAAGCGGGGAATTCCGGTCCATGAGACGCCGCGACGCGCTGCGCATGCTGGGCATTGCCGGATTAGCCGCGCGTGCTGTTTCGGCAGCCAACGAAACGCCGCGCTTCACCTCGATCGATCACGTCGAGTTCAATGTGAGCGACGTAGAAAAATCGGTGGCCTTCTATGCGCGCATCTTCGGAAATACAGTTTTGAAGAACAACCGCACTACCCGGCGCTACCTGAAACTGGGGTCCGCTTTTATCGCCATGGATCATGGGCAGGAAATTGATGTCGATCACTTCTGCGCGGGCATCCCGGATTTCCACATTGCGGGCCTGCACGCGTATCTCGACGAGATCGGCCTGGCATACAAGGATTATCCGAGCGGCCGCGATCTCTACGTTACCGATCCCGACGGCACGCGCGTGCAACTGGGCGGCGAAAATTCCTGGGAGCAACTGCTGAAGGGCACGGCCTCGCCCGAATCGGCCGCCGCGAGCGAGCCGATCTTCCGCCCCACGGGCATCGATCACATTCTGTTGAATGTGTCCGATCCCGACAAATCGGCGGTATTTTTCACAAAGATCTTCGGTCCCGTAACCCAGCGCAACAACAACCGGACGTGGTTCCAGGTGGGCACGTCGCGGGTCGGTTTGCTTCAAACTCCGAACGGCCAGAAGACCGGAGTGAACCACTACTGTGTGGCCGCGGTGCAATTCGATTACGAGAGCGCCATCCGAAAACTGGCCGAAGCCGGCGCGAAACTGGAATCGCCGGAAGTAAAAGGCGCGCCCGAATTCCGCGATCTCGATGGCTACCTGGTGCAGGTGATGACGCCCCGCGCCAGGCAGTAATGCCCCAAACAATTAAGGAGGCTTATGCGGCTTCGTTTTACACTTCTCACGGCGATTAGCACGGCGCTCGTTTGCGCGCAGGATCAGCCACCGGCGCCGGTTTCCGAAACTCCGCCCGCACCGGGACTGCCGCTGCGCCCCGGATTGCCAAACGTCCAGCCCGCCGAACCCCAACCCTACGATAAGGTAGTCACCAAAGATGCCAAGACCCAGAAGGGCATCTTTACAATCCACAAGATTAAGGAACGCTATCTCTACGAAATCCCCAAGAGCGCGCTCGATAAGGAGTTTCTCTGGAACACGCAGATCGCGAAAACGACGCTCGGGATCGGCTACGGAGGGGGCGAGTTGGTCAGCCGTGTGGTGCGCTGGGAATTGCAGGGAAACCGTGTGCTGCTGCGCGAGATCAACTACGGCATCACAGCCGATTCCCACCAGCCGATCAGCCAGGCGGTAAAGGCCGCGAACAATGACACCATCGTGATGTCATTCCCGGTAGCGGCGTTCGCTTCCGATGGCGCGCCGGTGATTGACGTAGGCCGGCTGTTCACTACGGACATCGCGGAATTCAGCGCCCGCCAGCGGCTGAACGCTACCGGCTTCGACGCCTCGCGCACGTTCATTGAGCGCATTTCTCCTTATCCCGAAAATATCGAGACGATAGTGACGGTCACCTACACGCGCAACCCCCTGCCCATAGCAGCGAACGCGCTGCCGCAAATCCTGCCTGCCGGCGGCATGCGTCCCGGCAGTGCGACCGTGGAGTTGCACCACAGCATGGTGAAGCTGCCGGAAAGGCCAATGCAGCCGCGGTTGTTCGATGAGCGTGTCGGCTACTTTACCACCAGCGTTATGAATTACACCTTCGATCCGTACCGCGCCAAGCAGGTCCGCTACATCGCGCGCTGGCGACTGGA
>DATBID010000657.1:0-12448 GCA_036557125.1 Bryobacteraceae bacterium
CGATGATTTTCAACTTTTTTCATTTGTTTTGAGAAACCACCCCATTTGACGGGAGCGCGAGCCTCTTCTGGTGCTTTGGAACAAGCGCGGACCGCGGCGACGGGATTTGGGTATGCCGACATATCGCAAGCCTCGCTTCGATTATCCCGGAGGGAAAAGCAAATCCAGGACGTGGAGGACTCGGAGTAATCCACAACTATTTGAAATTCAGTGACTTGGTGAGTTTTAAAAAGGTTCGATCGTTGGTGATCGGGGGAACCTAACGCGGCAGCAACAGGCGAATTTCGGCACCTTCAGTCCGCGGAGCGACTCCGATACCGCCGCCGTGGACTTCGGCGATCCGCCGGCAGATAGCTAACCCCATTCCTGCCCCAGACTGCGGGGAAGCTTTGCCGAACGGCCGGAAGATGCGATGGACGGCAGTTTCCGGTATGCCCGTGCCATTGTCGGTCACCGTCACCACCCAGTGAGCGGGGTCGCTATCGAGCGAAGCAATCCGGATGACCGGCCGATCGACGCCGGGAAAGCGCAACGAATTGGAGATCAGTTCCTGGAACAAAGCGCTGAGTTGGACTATATCCCCCCAAACGCTGGGCAAAGAGCCGCGCTCGATGCTAGCACCGCTTGCGGCAATGCTCGCAGCTAGGAAAGCCTGCGCTGAATCGAGAGCCGCATTCAGATCAAAGCGCGTGGGGCGGTAGGGCCGATCGAGGGCCTCCGCATAGCGGCGCACGCCTTCCAGAGCGGTTTCGGCAGCCGCGGCCGATGCGCCTACCTGCCCAACCAGAGTCTCCACTTCCGGATCTTGGTTGCCGGCTCGGCGCCGGAGCAGCTCACACAGAATGCGCACGCGCGCCAGCGGCCCTCTCAAATCGTGCAGCAGGGCGTGAAGAAATTCCGAGCCGGGACTTTCCAATTCGGCATCCTGGAGCGCACCATCCTGGCCCATGCCATCCTGGCCCACGCTACGTCACATTCTGGCTGCGCGCGGTCCCTTGCGCCTTCCGGAGATAAAAGGCGATTTTTTCGCGAAGGTCTTTCGCCGTGAACGGCTTTTGCAAAAAACCGGTAACCGGCAAGCCCTCCGCGCGGCGGCGCATCTCGATCTCACTGTAGCCGCTCGATAACAGAATCGGAATGGTTCGATTGATCTCTCGGATTTGCGCCAGCGTCTCAAGACCGCCCATGCCTGGCATGCTGAGGTCCAGCACGATGATGCCGAACCGGCTGGGAAAACGGCGCACCAGTTCGATTGCTTCGGGGCCGCTGATGGCAACATGCAGTTGGTGGCCGGCGCGCTCCAGCGCCACCCGGGCCACGTCCAGAACCGCCGCTTCATCGTCCACCACTAAGATACGCGCAGGGTCGGCCGCCTTAATCTCATCGATGGCGATCACATTCTGGGCCACTGCTGTGATGCCGGGCGGAAGCAAGACTCTGAAAGCGGTCCCCTTCCCCGGCTCGCTTTCTACCACGACTGCCCCGCTGCTGTTCCGCACGATTCCCTGGACCGCCGCCAGCCCCAAACCTCGGCCGGTAAACTTTGTCGTGAAAAACGGATCGAAGATTTTGGCCTTGGTGGCCTCGTCCATCCCGCAGCCATCGTCCCGCACTTCGAGCAGCAGGTAACTGCCGGGTTCAAGATCGGAAGCCACGTTGGGAAGTGGTTGCGCGATCCGTTCCAGATCGGTGCGCACGATGATGTGTCCGGGCGTGTCGGGCGGGATTGCCTCGGCTGCGTTGATGATCAAGTTCATAATGATCTGCTCGATCTGGCTCGGATCCGTCTCGACCGGCGGTAGGCCCGGCCGAGTGAGGAACTGGACCTTAATCGAGCTGGGAATGGAGGCGCGCAGCAGTTCCCAGGTTTTGTGTACCGCCTCCGAAAGATCTATCTTTTCGACGATGAAGCGGCCCTTGCCGGCATAGGCGAGCATTTGCCGGACCAGGTGCGCCGCCCGCTCCCCGGAATTGAGCGCTAGTTCGAGCATCTGCCGGCCTTCGTGAGTGGAAGGGAGCAGCTCCAGAGTGTAGCTGACCGCGCCCACGATTCCCACCAACAGATTGTTGAAATCGTGCGCAATTCCGCCAGCCAGCAGACCGATACTCTCCAGCTTTTGGCGCTGTCCCAGAAGCTGTTCCGCCCGCTTTTGCTCCTCCAGATCGGTGAATGTGCCCAACCACTTCAACGTTTCCGATTCGCGGGTGACGGGCACGGCCCGCAGCAAATTCCAACGGTAGGAGCCGTCGGCCGCCCGGAGGCGGCACCCGGCTTCGAATTGCGCGCTTTTTGCACGCGACGCGGCCCAGGTTTCCGCAATGCGCTGCCGATCGTCCGTGTGAACCATCTCCAGCCAGCCGTGCCCCAGAGCGCTGGCGGAGGAGGCGCCGGTCGTCCGGCTCCAACGCTCGTTTACGTAATCGAACTCGCCGTCCGATTGGCGGGCACTCCACACAATTTGCGGGATGGCTTCGGCCAGAGTGCGGTAGCGCCTTTCACTTTCTTCGGCAGCCTCCCGCGCGGCGCGCTCACGTGAGAGGCCCGCTTCCAATTCCCGATTCCGCTGCTCAATGTGCAGCCGTTGCTCCTCAACCTTGCGACGCAAAGCCTCCCGCTCGAGCACGCGGTCGATGGAGCGCGAAAGCCTGTTGCTGTTCAGAGAGCCTTTGATCAGGTAATCGGCCGCGCCGTTACGCATCGCCTCCACCGCGATCTGTTCGCTGCCATGCGCCGTAATGACGATAATGGGCGATGACCGGCTCTCGCTTAGAGCGCTGCGCAGAAGATCGAGCCCTTCCAAATCGGGAAGATTTAGGTCCAGCAGGACACAATCGGGCTTCCAGGACCGGATCAGCTCTAAGCCTTTGTGGCCGCGATCGGCGGTTTGATATTCAAAATCACCGCCGCCGTCCAAAAGGTGGTAGCGCAGAATTTCCCGGTCGGCCGGATTGTCGTCGATCAAAAGGATGCGGCGCGCACCCATCCACTTTAGAGTACTGCTTTTCGCCTGAATGTGTTCACCAATAGTACAAAAATGGACGTCCTGGATCGAGCCCACCGGCTACGTTTACTTGCAGGTGTGCACTCGAGGATTGCGTCCTTTCAGAGATTCCGGGTAGAGTGGGGCGGTGCTTGGCTACGCCTCCTCGAACCGCCGGTTCGTGGTAGCCGCAATATTGATCGGGCCAGCGTTCTTTTTGCTCCATCTCCCCTTCTTGTCCCTTCCCTATTTCTGGGATGAAGCCGCACAGTTTGTGCCGGCCGCGCGGGATATTCTTTCCGGCGGAGGCTGGATACCCACTTCCACAACCCCCAATATCCATCCACCAGCCGTGATGGCATACCTGGCCTTGAGTTGGCGGCTGGCGGGCCAGAACCCGTTGACCACACGCTCGGCGATGCTGTTCCTAGCCGCTTTGGGAGCTTTCTGCGCCTTTCTGCTGGCTCGTGAACTATGCCGGCAGGTTCCCGGCCATCCGGAATTCCTGGCGGTGGCTCTTCTAATCGTCTCACCTCTGTTTTTTGCGCAGTCTATGCTTGCGCAACTCGACGCCCCAGCCTTGCTCTTCACCAGCCTGGCTCTTTGGCTATTCTTGCGCGGCAAGTTTTCCCTGGCTGCAGCGGCCTGTGTCGCGCTTGTGCTCGTTAAAGAAACCGGGCTGGTGGTCCCTCTAGTGTTTGGTTCCTGCCTCATGGCCCGGCGCCGCTGGCGAGAGTCCGCCTGGTTCACCGCTCCGGCCCTGATTTTAGGGCTGTGGGTCGCGCTCCTCGAAGCGCGCACGGGCTATTGGACCGGCAGCGCTGAATTCCAGCGGTACAACATCTTCTATCCGCTGAATCCCGTTCGCCTGATCCTTGCCGCCCTGCGCCGCCTCTACTTTCTGTTTATCAGCAGCTTTCACTGGATCGGCACCGCAGCAATCCTCTACGCCTGGAAAAAGACCCGGCTATTCCGGACGCCGCCGTGGAGAGTCTCCTGGCTGGTTGTACTGGCGCAGGTCTTGGTCGTGACACTGACGGGAGGCGCCGTTCTCGAGCGCTACCTGCTTCCCGTCATGCCGGTGCTCTACTGCGCGATGGCGTGCGGAATTTCGCAGTGGCAGCGCCCTCTGCGGATCGCCGCTTCCGCCACATTGTTCGCAGGTCTTGCTGTCGGAAACTGGGTGAATCCCTTCTATTCCTTTCCCTACGAAAATAATCTGGCGTTCACCGATTTTGTCCGCTTGCACCAGAGCGCCGCCGAGTATCTGGCTCGTTACTACCCCGGCATTTCCGTGTTCACCGCCTGGCCACTGACATTGGAATTGTCCCGGCCCGAACTGGGTTTCGTTTCCCGGCGAATTGCAGTCGCCTCGCTTCCCAATTTCGCACCGCCGGCTCTCGCCGCGATTTCCTGGAACAGAATCCAGATCTTCGTTGCGTTCTCCCGCGACTGGGACCCGCCCATCAATCCCATGCGGTATGCACCCTTGCTTCACTTTTGGGAGCGATCTTACCGGCAGCTTGCCAATGTGCCGAGAGATGAGCTACACAGGCTGGTTCCCTTTCCCCTTGCCGCCAGTTTCTCGCGCGCTGGTCAATGGGTGGACATCTACGTAAATCCCGCGCCAGCCGGCCCAGCGGGTGATGATCTCCGTGTGTCCGATCACTGATTTGAGACCATGCCTCTAAACACGCTGGCGAAGTCCGTGCAGGAATGAGGATCGGGAATCCTCAAGGGACCCTTGGTTATTCCAATGACGTCATCGCAAACCATGACACGCGTGAGAATCGTCCTATTAGCCTCCAGTACGATGCTATTTCTCGGGGGCCCAGCGGCCGCTCAGAATAGCGGCCACTCAGGCGCCCCTGCCGAGCACAGCCAGAGGACCGGCCGTCCAGTGGTCGGCCCGGGCGGAGCAACCGCCCGCATGGGCGCCGGCACTCGAAGGACAGGGGAGGCCAATCGCACCGGCGAGGCCGCCGGAGTTGCTCCCGCGACCGGCAATCCGAATCAATCTGGACCTTATGCCAGCAGCGGCGGCTATGGCCTTTGGGGCCTGTTGGGCCTGATCGGACTTTTCGGCCTCTTCCGCGGAGGTTCGCGTCCGGTAACGCGAGAAGAGATACGCCGGCAGTAGTAGCTGCGCCTCGCTCGAAGGCAATTCCGACCGGCATGTTATACTGGCGATCTCGCCAATTCAGTGGGGCCCGTAGCTCAGTTGGTTAGAGCGCTACCTTGACACGGTAGAGGTCTGGCGTTCGAGTCGCCACGGGCCCACCATGAATTTTCAGTTAGTTAGCGTTCGATCTTGCTAAAGGCCTCTTTGCGATATCGCTGCGATAAGCGCTCCTTCGTTATTCTGCAAGCTGTTTTTGGCGGAAAACCAAGTTTGGTTTATAAAAAGGCATGCAACCAAACCACCTCCCCTGCGAGAAGCTGTTGACGCCCAGAGAGGTCGCTTCATGGCTTAATGTGTCGATCGACTGGGTACAGGACCATGCAACCGCAAAAGATCCGCGGATCGCCTCAGTGCGAGTCGGAAAATTGCTGAGGTTCCGGCGCGAAGACGTGGAAGAGTTCATCGTGCGGCAAGCGCATCAACGCGCCCGTTTCTTTGCGCGCGACCTTCGGTTGACCTCGGGATCGAAGCTTTAGTTCAAATGGCCGAAGTCAGCGCGCGGCCAGTGCCGCCGGCGCTTCTTTCATCTTCCTTTACGGAAAGATTGAGGCGCGAGGCAGTTTCGGAATTAAGGCGGGACAGGCTTCCTGACCGCGAAGCCGCAGTCCACAGCGAAAGTGTCAATTGTCCAAGATGGCGCAAGTAGTCCGAGTCTTTCATGCCCTGGCTGGATCTCAGCATGCTCGGGGATAAGGAGGTCCAACGAGAGAGCGTACCGGAATTGAACTCGCATAGTGTCTTTGTAGTTCCAGCCTTTGCTTTTTGAAAACTGCGTCACCGCGGCCGAGCCGAGGCGCTGTTCGTCCGCGAGAGAATTTGGGCCCTTCGTGCTACAGGGCGGTACCGGCAGAAACAAGTTCAGTGAACATCGATCCCGCACCGTCAACTGCAGAAACGTCCGGGGCCGATTCGTATGTGAAATACTCTCCTTGAAATGGGATACCGGCGCGGTACGGGCGGAGACTGTCTGGCGCCATCGGCGCTAATATCGTCCTTTTGGGTTCCAGGCTTGCCATCCTCCAGGGCACAAACCGCGCCCGTATCGAGGCAATCGGGCAAGAATAATCCGAGAATATTTACCCCTCCCCTAAAGCGCTTGTAAACCGCAAACGTAGCGCTCGTTCGTATCGTTTCTATCATCCGAAGTTGACCTCCTGATCAGGAGAATCCTTCCACCCTGCCGCAGATTCCGGCAAAGCGGTCTTTGGAGATATCGAGTGTCAAGATGCCGCTGGCGAACTGCGTCCTACCATGAAGTGACCAGCCCTAACCCGCATCAAAACCGTGGAGCAACTGAAAACCGTGTCCATGACTGACGATCGGCTAGGCAACGCCCCATCAATTCTCCAGCGGTTTCCTCTCGATCTTGTCGATGACCAGCACTGGCACCGGCCGTTTCAACGTTTCCAGCTTTAAGCCGAGCTGCTTGTTGAGTGCCTGCTAATCGCGCCCGAGGAGTTGCCGCAACGTCACCTTCGTAGCCTGCTCGCGCGGCGTTTTGCGGTTTGTGTTCAGCCAGGCTTCTAGCTTCCGAACCGAAAGTTGGTGCGTTATCGCTGGCGGCTCCGCCGAAAGCTTCAGGCGCGTAGCAGTAACGATGCTGGCGAATGGGAGGCCGCTCTTTTTGAATTCCACGATCCCAAGAACGACGCTTCATAAAGCGAGGAGGCGGAAACCGTGACGGTGTGCGTGACATTGGCGCCCTTCGTAAAACGAAACCCCGCAGGTGCTGGACACGATTCCAGTGCTAGGCGAACAGTAGGCGAAAAACAAGCACACTTACGACATACCCCAGCCTCAGCAAGGGCGCGAAGCTCAGCGTGCGGCTCGCGCCGGTGCCAACAGACTCCGAACTAATGCCCGGCGGCGGACTCCGCGCCTGGGCTGCGTCCCAGAATTTGAGTCCAGTCCATGGTGGCCGCTAGCTGCTGGCCCACCTGGACCAGCGTCGGAATCGAGGACCGATCGTCCTCGGCGATGTTACTCGGCAGCAACGGATTGAACGTCTCGAGCACATTCGGCCACTGGCGCTTCGCGGCCCGGTCTGCCCAATCTTCGGACGTATCCACCAGCGTGCTGGTGGTCCATTCGATATTGGCTATCAGGCCTTTGGGCGGAGTCTGGCTGGCCGGGTAGTAACCCGTTCCCAGGTCGATGACCTTGGTTTGGGCCGGATCAAAGGTATCGTACTCGAAGGCCTCGACGCAGGCCTGGTAGGCCGGATTGGCGGTTCCACCGGTTCCGCCATTAAAGAAATTCAGCGTCTTCCCGTTGGCGGTGACGGTCCGGTAATTAAAATAGGTCGGCGCGCAGGATGACGCCACCGCCGCATCCACCAGCTTGAACGTGCCGGTGGTGCGGGCATTGGTTGCCAAGTCCTTCAAAAAGTACCACTCATGGCCGTCCATCGAGCCAGCTTCCAAAACAGCTGATCACTTCGCGCTCGCTGGCGCCTCTCCTTTTGATACGTAGTTGTGATACCACACGCGAAACCTAACCCTCCGACAAGCGCGACGTCTAAGGAATGAACTTTCCGCGCTTGAGCTTCGTCTCAGGGATTTCAAGAGGTCCCGATGCGTAACCTGCCGGCCTACATTCGTTATGCCCTGCGCCAGTTGCGCCAGTCGCCCGTATTCACCGCGGCGGCCATCCTCACGCTGGGCCTGGGCATAGGCGGCTCCACCGCACTGTTCACCTTGATCGACGCCGTGGTGCTCCGCTCCCTGCCGGTCGCCGATCCAGCACGCCTCTACCGCATTGGTGATGGCGACGATTGCTGCGTGGAGGGCTCCCCACAGGGTCGCTGGGGAATGTACTCCTTCCAGTTCTATCAGCGCCTGAAGGCGGAAGCGCCCGAATTCGAGGAGTTGGCCGCATTCCAGGCTGGCGCCAGCTTCGCGCGCTTGAGCGTGCGACGCCAAGGCGTGGAATCCGCCGCTCGCCCCCTCCACTCCGAATTCGTCACCGGAAATTATTTCTCCACGCTCGGTGTGCGCGCCTTTGGTGGCCGGCTGCTGACTCCGAACGACGATAAGCCAAGCGCGTTGCCCGCCGCGGTTTTGAGTTATCGCATCTGGCAGACGGTCTATGGCGGAGATCCAACCGTGCTGGGCGCTAGCTTCGTGGTTCAGAACCAGCCCTTCACCGTGGTTGGAGTCGCGCCTCCTGGTTTCTACGGCGAAACCCTGCGCGGCGATCCTCCCGACATCTGGCTCCCGGTGCAGCAGGAACCCCTCATCGATGGTGATGCCGCCACACTACCCCACTCATTTTCCGCCTGGCTGCGCGTAATCGGCCGCCTGCGGCCCGGCGCCTCCATTGCCGGTATCGCCCCCCGTCTCACCGGTGTGTTACGACAATGGTTACAGAATAATCCGGACTACCCTCCCAACTGGAAGCCCGATATTATCCGGGAATTGCCCCAGCAAGTAATCAATATCGTGCCTGCCGGGGCTGGAGTGGCCGAAATGAAGGATTACTACTCGCGCAGTCTGGAAATCCTCGTTGCCGTATGCGCCACCGTTCTGCTGATCGTTTGCGCCAATGTAGCCAACCTGCTGCTGGCCCGGGCGGCGGCGCGCCGTGGGCAAACCGCCGTGCGCCTGGCGGTGGGCGCTTCGGGCCACGAAGTCGTCCTGCAAGCTCTCACGGAAAGCGTGCTGCTGGCCTTGGGCGGTGCGATCGCCGGGCTGATCGTGGCCCGTGCCGCCGCCCGCCTGCTGCTCGCCCTGGCGTTCCACAGCGCCCACTTTCTTCCCGTTAGCACGGCGCCCTCGCTCCGTGTGTTGGCCTTCGCCTGCGGTTTGGCGCTCGTCACCGGGATCGTTTTCGGGGCGGCCCCGGCGTGGTTCGAAACGCGCACCGATCCCGCGGAAGCCCTGCGCAGTTCGGGCCGCGGCTCGAGCGCCGCTTGTCCTTTGCCGGCAAAGCCCTGCTCGTAGTGCAGGCCACACTTTCGGTGGTCCTGGTAGCTGGCGCTACCATGCTGGGCCACAGCCTCAATAATCTGGAACATCAGGACTTCGGTTATCGGCTCCCCGGGCGCGTGCTGGTCGCGCTCCAAACTCCTCCCGCTTCTTATTCGCCGCCAAAATTGCACGCGCTCTACGGTGAGTTGGAGGAACGCCTCCATCGCTTGCCGGGCGTTGAAGGCACCGGACTCGCGCTCTACAACCCCTTGACCAATAACTGGGGCGAGTTCATCATGGTGGCCGGCCATCCTCCTGGCAGAATGGACGAGAGTAGCGGCGCTTCCTGGGACCGCGTGAGCACAAGCTACCTGCGAGACCTCGGCATGCGCATCCTGCGCGGCCGCGACTTCACAATGGCAGACAACGACAACACCGACCCAGTTGCCGTGGTGAACCAAGCTTTCGTTAAGCGCTTCTTCAAATCCGACGAAGATCCGATCGGCCAGCACTTCGGCCTCGACTTGCCGGAAAATGCCGGCACGTTTCGCATCGTCGGTGTCGTAGCCGACGCCAAGTTTCAGGCCTGGCGCCTGAACCGTCCGGCTGTTCCCATGTTCTTCGTGCCGCTGGCGCAGAGCGCGCATTACGTCAATCCCGTGATGCAGAAGCTAGAGCTGAACTCGTTTTTCATCAGCGGCCTAGTGCTGGTAACCAACACTCCCACCGGCACTCTGGAGCCGCTGGTCACCAAGCAATTGGCCTCTTTGGATCCGAACCTGACGGTGGTCAGCGTCCGCACGCTGAGCGACCAGGCGTCCCTCTCATTCGATAAGGAGCGCGCCGTCGCTACTCTCGCTGGCCTGTTCGGAATCGTCGCCTTGCTTTTGGCTGCGGTCGGTTTATACGGCGTCACGGCGTTCTCGGTGGCGCAGCGCACCAATGAAATCGGAATCCGCATGGCGCTGGGTGCCGACCGGCCGCGGGTGATGCGGCTGGTGTTGCGCGGGGCCTCCGAGCGCGTCTTGCTGGGGCTGCTGTTGGGCCTGCCCCTAGCTATCGGGGCCGGCCGCCTTGTCGCCGCGGAACTCTACGGCGTCTCCAGTTGGGATCCCCTCGCGCTTTGCCTGGCTGCGGGTACGCTCGGAATTAGCGCGGCCCTCGCTGCTCTGATCCCCGCCCGCCGCGCCGCTTCCATCTCGCCCATGGAAGCACTACGAACAGAGTAGCGTATGATTCCGCCGCGGCCGGTCGTCGATAGCAACATCGTTACCGCCCGCCCCCCGTGTTCTCTTTGGCTACCCTCACCACCTGATTGCGTTTCGCTGCTGTACGGGAAAATTGATGGCTGGCTGCGGCGTTTTTATGCTGGGTCGTCGTCCCCTCCATCTTGCGGTTTGGGGTGTGTGTTGTGAAGCGACAAATGCGGGACGCGGTTCTTCGTGATGCGACCGGCGGAATCCTTAAGTTCCATGCGCCGGAATATCGGGGCGCGGCTGTCGGTGACGGGCTGATGGCGCGAGGGGGTCGAAAATCACCAGGTCGTGAATACGGTCTAATTGGGGCCACACGGAGAGAAGATTGGAGCCGTGGAGCGTGAAAATTAATTCGTGATGGAGGCGGAAGAACTGGCCCTTGGCTTCGTTCGGCTCAAAAGTGGTGTACCGGATAAGGCGTCGGTTAAGGCCATGAGACCAGCAGCCTGCGGGGGCTTGTATCCCAAGCGTAAAATACGGGTCGCCGTCGGCGCGGGGGTCTATGAGTTCGTGAGCGGCGTATAGCTTAAGTTACGATAGGACGGCCATTGCGGAAAGCCTCCCTGTGGTGTTGGAGAAGCTCGCAGGATAGGCGCTGTCGGTGTGTGTGTCAATCCGGTGAAGCCAGCTGCTTTCCCTCGCGATAGCCGACCCGGCAGGAGGCGTAAACGCTGTCCACGTTGAGCTATCTCATTTCGGCTGTTGCTCGATACGTCGAAGGGGTGTACTTACCAGAAACCGCTTGGTTTAGACTTGGTATTCGGTGAAGCGATGTCCCTGCAGTATGATCCCGAACGGCATGTCGACCCGGATGCCTGGCTCGAGTTCGACGAATCCGAGCGCATCGAGGCGGTGATGGAGTACCATCGCCGCGCCAAGGTTCGACTTCCCAACGAAAATCTCCATGCCATGACCCATGTGATCGTCGAGAACCAGGTGGCCCTCGGCGACGCCTATCCAGTGCAATCCGTTCTGCTCAGGCTGATCGAAGAAGGACTGTCCCGCCACGACGCCATTCATGCGATTGGCATGGTGCTGGCCGAGCGCCTCTTCGCTGGACTAAGAGAGGAGGGCCAACCGGCCGATCTCAATGCCGAGTACGTAGAGAAGCTGAACCGATTGACAGCCGAGTTGTGGAGAAAGCAAGCCGGGTAGGGACTCTGCGATCAACAATTATAGTTTCGACTGAACATAGGCGCGATCTCTTTCCTGAACTGCTACCTTGGCTTTGTCGGCAGCGTCTCGCATAAAGTCGATGTAGCATTGAGCGGTAGCGCGTAGCGCATCGCCGTAAGCCCTTTGGGAGTGGCCTGCCGGCAGAGTACGTTCGAGTTCCGCAAGTGCGCTCTTCCGAAACTTCGTGTCGATTCGTCTGCATCCTTCGGGGCGAAGTTCGTGAGCATGGTATGCGAGGCGCACCAGCACGTTGCCGCGCAAATACTCTATGGCGTCCCGCGCCTCCCACAGTTCGCCACGCTTTATCTTCGCATCGGTGTACAGGCACCAGGCCCAGAAGCGATCCTCAAAATATTGGAGTTCGTCCACCGTCGCGGAATAGGACTCTTCCATCAGTTGGCACTTACTCTTCCATTCGCTCAATAAACCGGAGATGTCCCAGAGAATAAGCACATCGCTATCTTTCTTTCGCGGCACAAGCTGGCTGGGGATACGGTATTGGTAATCAACATGAAGCGGGTACGGTGCTCTATAGAACGTGATGAACTGGTGGGGGTCGTTCAGATGTGTAGCGGGAAAATCAGCGATTACAGCACCTGCCTGCTCGCGCAGATGTAAATGATCGCGCTCTATCTGGTCGCGCAGAGCCGCCGCAACGAGAATATAAAAATCAAGATCGGAATATACATCGGGCGTCCCGTAAGCGAACGACCCGGACAGATAAAGGCCCAGCACCCTCTCGTCGTCGTGCAGAGCGTGAATGATATATTCAGCAAGCGCGCGGTGATCGGGTAACGTTGAGAAACTCGCCGGTAGTTTCTGGATCATCTGGCGACCTCATGCGATAACGCCCGCCAGAGGGTATGGCGGCTCACGTCAAGTTCCTTGGCGACCTGAACCCTGGGAGTAAGCCAAGTGATCAACTGCCGCCAAATCGAGAGGGCC
>DATBID010000658.1:0-8146 GCA_036557125.1 Bryobacteraceae bacterium
AAGCTGTTGTGAGTAGGGGCTGATCATGCTGGCTGGAATGATATTACCGGCAAAAGGAGTCTTGGTGGTGGGATCGTAAATGGTGGTTCCCAGTTGGCTGAAGTTGCCGCCGAACATGGCCGCGGTGGGCACCGAATAGACGCTTTGAGAAGTCTGCCGCTGCACCAGCGTTTCGTAGTTGGCCATGAAAAATAGCCGGTCCCGTCCATTAAACACTTTGGGAATACGCACCGGCCCATCCAGCTCGAAGCCGTAATCGTTCCACTTGAATGGCGAGACACCGGGTTTGGTGGCGGTGAACTGGAACGGCAGCGCGTCAAAATCGTTGTTACGCACGAATTCAAACAGAGAGCCGTGATAGGAGTTGCCCCCGGATTTCGTAAGCACGTTGATCTGCGTCGCTTCGTGTCCAAATTCAGCCGGATACACGCCGGTCTGTACCTTGAATTCCTGTATGGCGTCGATCGATGGAAGGACGATGTACGTGTTGAAATTGGGATCGGTGTTGACCACGCCATCCAGCGTGAAATAGTCATAGACGATGCGGTTGCCTCCAGCCGAAATCGACTGGTTCGATCGATCCCCGCCCTGTCGCGATTGTGCCTGACCGGCCGGCGGCGCAAGGTTACTGACGTTTGGCGCGAGAGTTACAAGGTTCAGGTACTCGCGCCCGTTGAGCGGAAGCTCCGTGATGCTTTTGGTCTCGACCACGGTGCCGACGGTCGCGTTCTCCGACTGCAGCAGATCGGCCGCGGCCTCGACCTGAACGGATTCGGTAACCTGGCCCACTTCGAGCGTGAAATCCAGACGCACACTCTGCTGGACCTGCACCTCGACGTTAGTAGTCGTGGCGCTCTTGAAGCCGGAGTGTTCCGTCTTCAAACTGTAGACACCGGGAGGGACCGAGGGAAAATCGTAGAAGCCATCGTCCCCACTTACCCCTTGGCGAGTGGCGTTGGTGCTGGTATTGACAAGTGTTAAAGCGGCTCCGGGCACGCCGGACCCGCTGGAGTCGCTCACCCTTCCCGAAATTTCGCCCAAGGTCTGGCCTGGCAGCGGCAGAACGAAGGCAAAAGCGGCTACGACAAACAAGATGGATCGCATATCGGAATCACCCCATGTGGGGAGAGAAGCTATCACGCGAGCTAGGCGAATGCAAGGGGCGAGGCGGATCAAATGGGAGGTCATCGCGCCCATCTCATCGCGGCGGTCTGCGCTGGGCTGGACCCCATCAATAGATGCGCGTTAGAATAACGCCACGCGAAGTTTGAAACGAGGAGGGCTTACTGGAATGAGAAGGTATGCGACAGGCCTTATGTTTGCAGCCGCGGCCGTGCTGACGGTGCAACTATTCACGCCAACCGCCGCAGGCGATGAGCAGCCGGGCTACAAGGCTCCCACAGGACCGGTTCCGCGAACGGCCAGCGGGAAACCCGATTTCAGCGGCGTATGGCAACCCCCGCGCATGGCCGATGTCACCAAAGCCGAGCGCTGCTGCAAACCCTCCGGTGACCTTCCCTACACTGCCTGGGGGAAGCAGCAATGGGAGAGTTACGACGCCGCCAAAGGCGACTACGCCGGAACTTGTCTGCCGTTTGGCCTGTTGCGTTCGGTCGGCGGGCCGCATCCCGTTCAAATCGTTCAAAACGATAAATACATCGCGTTTCTCTGGGAGCAGAACACCTGGTTCCACGTCGTGCCGATCGATGGCCGTCCGCATCCCAAAAATCCCGATCCCACCTGGTTCGGCAACTCGGTTGGCCACTGGGAAGGCGACACGCTGGTGATCGACACGATAGGGTTTAACGGGAAGACGCGCATCGATACCATCGGGCACCCTGTCAGCGATCAATTGCACACCATCGAGCGGTATACGCGCCGCGATCTAGGGCACATCGATTACGTTCTGACCATCGACGATCCCAAAACCTACACCCGAAAATGGGATAGTGTTCGCACCTGGAACTTGCACCCGGAGTGGGAAATCATGGAGTACTCGTGCGAGGAAAATAATAAGGACATTTACGAGGGCCACATCAAAGCGGGCGTCAATCCATAGGCAATGTGCGGGTAGTTTGGCGACACCGATTCCCCAATTAACGGAAGGCTACGCGGTGGTTTCGAGGCTGCTCGCCGGTTTGACAGTGGGGTTCCTCGGGCGATATGCTGCCTGTAAACTGAGGTGCGCGGGATGAAAGCTCGAATACTATCTGTCGTAGTTTTTGCCGGATTGGCGGCATCGCTATCGGTACCGATGGCGGCTCACCATTCGTTTGCCGCCGAGTACGATGCGGATAAGCCGGTGAAAGTGACGGGCGTGGTTACCAAAGTGGAGTGGCTAAACCCGCACATCTGGTTTTACGTGGATGAGAAGGCCGAGGACGGGAAGATTGTCCATTGGGCGTTTTCGGGCGGCGCGCCGGGCCAGTTGATGCGGCGCGGCATTATGAAAGACGTGATCCAGCCGGGTATGACGGTGGTCGTGGAGGGATTCCGCGCGAAGGATGGATCGAATAACGCGAATGGATCCAAAGTGACCTTTCCCGACGGGCGAAGTGTCTTCACCGCGAGCGGCAACGAACCGGGCAGCGAGAAGAAGAACTGAGGAGAGAGGAACTCATGCCGAATTTTCGAAGTTCCCGTGCTGGTGTTCTCATTTGCGGTGCCGCGCTGTTGTCGGCGGGATTCGCGCTGTGGCAATTGAAGCCGACGGCGGTGCATGCGCAGAACTCGAAGGCGCGCACGGCCGATGGCAAGCCGGATTTCAGCGGTATCTATGAGTGGCCGAAGGCATCCTCGGGCGAGCGTTGCCGCTGTTCGGCAACCATCTTTGACAAGACCCTGTTTCCTTCCTTGAAGCCGGGAGGCGAGGCGCTCTATGAGCCGCCAAACGGCGATCCACGTCACGATGAGCCGCGGAATTTCTGCCTGCCCGCCGGATTCCCTTCCGGCATGCTTTCGGCCAATGCCGTGCAGTTTGTGCAGAACAAGAACTATCTGGTGATCGTGCATGAGTTCCAGCGCATGACCCGCATCATTCCGCTGGATGGGCGGGCGCACCGGCAGGGGCTCGAGCCGATGTACTACGGCGATCCGGTGGGACACTGGGAAGGCGACACGCTGGTGATCGATACGACCAATTTCAAGCGCTGGGGCCTGGACGACTACTACTATACGAACCCTAAAGAATACCGGATGCACAGCGAGGCGCTGCATACGATTGAGCGGATCAGTTGGAAGGACGATAAGACCCTCACCTACGCGCTGACACTCGATGACCCGAAGACTTTCACGAAGGCTTGGACGCAGACTTTCACGATGGCGGCGAAGCCGGAATGGGATTCGGTGGGGTTGTTCGAGTACGTCTGCGAGGAAAACAACCGCTGCCCGGGCGGGAAGTGTGCGTCAGTGAAGTAACCGCTCCCTTACGGTCGCGGCTCAGACAATCCCTGAGTGGCGTTTGAAGATTTGGGGTAAGTTCTGCGAAAACGCAGAACGGGCCATGACCATGTCGCAGCCGGCGGCCTGGGCTTGCTGCTTCAGATCGACCTGGATGTGGGAGAGATAGCCGATCAGACTGATGCCTTTCGTCCCGGGCTGGCTTTTTAACTCCTGGATGAGTTTGAGCGGCTCGACGTCTTCGAAATTCAGATCGAAGATGATGAGCGAGGGGCGGTCGCCGGCCTTCTCCAGGAGCAGTTTGCCCTCTTTGACGAATTCCAGGGCAAGGCCGTTGCGTTTGGCGGCCTCCATCAGCTTCACCGAGAAGAACAGATCGTTCACCACGGCCAATACTTGTTTTTGCATAGAAGAGGTGCTGAAAAAACTTTAGGAGGAGGAAGAAGCTCAATTCTAACATGAAAACATGGACATACATTCGTGGTCCCGGCCGGAAGAAGCTCGGGTGCGGCATCTGGAACTGAATTTGGATCTGGATTTCAAACGGCACGTGATAAACGGCGCGGCGACTCTGCATTTCGAGGCAGCCAAGGGAGCGAGCGAGCTCGTGCTGGACACTCGGGATCTGGAGATCCACTCAGTGGAAAATGCGGCGAGGTTTGAAGTGGGTGCAAAGGACCCCATACTGGGAGCGCCGCTGCGGATTGCGCTGAAGCCAGCGACATCGTGGGTGCGGGTGGAATATTCGACCAGTCCTGAGGCGAGCGGGCTGCAGTGGCTGGAGCCGGAACAGACGGCGGGAAAGCGGCAGCCGTTCCTGTACACGCAATCGCAAGCGATTCACGCGCGAAGCTGGATTCCGCTGCAGGACTCGCCGGGAGTGCGGATCACGTTCGAAGGGCGGGTGCGAACGCCTGAGGGAGTAACAGCGGTGATGGCGGCGGAACGGGCAGGCGCGCACTTTCGAATGACGAAGCCGGTGCCGCCTTACCTGATTGCGCTGGCCGCCGGCGAACTGGAGTTCCGGGGATTGGGTGAACGGAGCGGGGTGTTTGCCGAACCGGAGGTAGTAGACGCGGCCGCGCGCGAGTTCGCGGATACGGAAGCGATGATGCGCGCGGTGGAGCAGATGTACGGGCCGTACCGCTGGGGGCGCTATGACCTGCTGGTGCTGCCGCCGAGCTTTCCATTCGGGGGGATGGAAAATCCGTGCCTGACGTTTGCGACTTCGACTGTGCTGGCGGGCGACAAGAGCCTGGTATCGCTGGTGGCGCATGAACTGGCGCATTCGTGGTCGGGGAACCTGGTGACGAACGCGACGTGGAGCGATTTCTGGCTGAACGAAGGATTCACAGTGTATTTGGAGGGCCGGATTATCGAGGCGGTTTACGGGCCGGAGCGGGAGGCGATGGAGGCGGTGCTAGGGCGGCGGGAGCTGGACCGGGAGATGGAATTGTTGCCGGAGGCGGACCGGGTGTTGCATATCGACTTGAAGGGGCGAGACCCGGATGATGGATGCACGCTGGTGCCCTATCAAAAGGGCGCGCTGCTGCTGCACACGATTGAGCGGGAGGTGGGGCGCACGCGCTTCGATGCGTTTCTGCGTTCCTATTTCGACCACTTCGCGTTTCAAAGTATTACGACCACCGATTTCGTGGAATACCTGAGGCGGGAGTTGCCAGTTTCGGTGCCGCTCGAAGAATGGATTTACCAATCGGGCATTCCGGCTGATGCCGCCGAGCCGCATTCGGATGCATTTCGGCGGATCGAGGCGGCGGCCGCGCGCTGGCAGAACGGGAAGGCGGTGGAGACGGGCGGCTGGTCGACGCAGGAGTGGCTGCACTTTTTGCAGGTGCTGCGGGAGCCAGACATGGCGCGGCTGGACCGCGAATTTCACTTTAACCAGAGCGGTAACTCCGAAATTATCCATCAGTGGCTGCTGATGGCTGTGCGGGAGCGATACGAACCGGCTTATCCGTTACTTGAAAAATTCCTGTGCTCGGTGGGGCGGCGGAAGTTTTTGAAGCCGCTCTATGGAGAGTTGATGAAGACGCCGGAAGGCGCGGCGAGGGCGCGGGCGATCTACGCCAAGGCGCGGCCGGGGTATCATGCGATCGCGCGGGGGACGGTGGATGGGATGGTGCTTAGGAACCTGTAGATCCCGTCCAGGTATCAGTGCACCAGGTCGGCGGTGCTGAAGAAAAACCGCAGCTCGACGGCCGCGGTTTCCGGCGCGTCCGAGCCATGGATGCAATTGCGCTCGATGTTCGCGGCGAAGCGCTTGCGCACGGTGCCTTCGGCGGCATTGGCGGGGTTGGTGGCGCCCATCACTTCGCGCAATTTGGCGATTGCGCCTTCGCGCTCGAGCGCCATCACGATTACGGGGCCTTCGGTCATGAACTTCACCAGACCGGCGTAGAACGGCCTCTCTTTATGAACTTCGTAAAAGGCGCGGGCCTGGGCTTCGGTGAGGCGGGTCATGCGCAGGCCCAGAATGCGGAAGCCGGCCTGCTCGATCATGCTCAGAATCTCGCCGGCATGGCGCTCCGCCACGGCGTCCGGCTTGAGGATGGAAAGTGTACGCTCCAGGCTCATAAACGGCTTTGAATTTTCTCTCCGATTTCCGCCGGCGAGGCGCACACCGTGATACCCGCCTCCTCCATGGCTTTGATTTTGTCCGAGGCTTTGCCGGAGCCGCCCGAAATGATGGCGCCCGCGTGGCCCATGCGTCTTCCGGGAGGCGCGGTCTGGCCCGCGATGAAGCCCACCACGGGCTTCTTCACGTTGGCTTTCACAAACGCGGCCGCGGTTTCTTCGGCGTTGCCGCCGATTTCGCCGATCATTACGATGGCGTGCGTCTCAGGATCGTCGTTGAAGAGGCGCAGAGCATCTACGAAATTCGTGCCGATGATCGGGTCGCCGCCGATGCCGATGCAGGTCGATTGGCCAATTCCCAACTTGCTCAATTGCCCCACGGCTTCATACGTTAGCGTGCCTGAGCGCGACACCACACCCACGTGCCCTTCCTTATGAATGTGGCCCGGCATGATGCCGATCTTGCACCGGCCAGGCGAAATGATGCCGGGGCAGTTCGGGCCGATGAGCCGGGTCGGTTTGCCATCGAGAAACTGCCAGGCTTTCACCATATCGAGCGTCGGAATGCCTTCGGTGATGCACACTACCAGCGGCAGGCTGGCATCGATCGCTTCCATAATGGCATCGGCGGCAAACGGAGGCGGAACGAAAATCACCGAGGCATTGGCGCCGGTGGCCTTCACCGCCGCTTCGACGGTGTCGAAGACCGGAAGATCCAGATGCTTCGTGCCGCCCTTGCCCGGAGTCACGCCGCCTACCACTCTGGTGCCGTACGCGATGGCCTGCTGCGCGTGAAAGGTGCCTTCCTTGCCGGTGAATCCCTGGACAATTACGCGTGTGTTCTTGTCGACCAGTACGCTCATCGCGCGCTCACCTCGGAATGCTCGCGGCTCAGGCGGACGACCTTTTCGGCGGCGTCGCGCATATCCTGGCCGACGGTGAAGTTGAGGCCCGATTCCAAAAGAATCTGGCGCCCGCGCTCGACGTTGGTGCCTTCCATGCGCACCACCACCGGCACTTTGATTTGGAGATCGCGCGCCGCGGCCACCACACCCGTGGCCAGCGTGTCGCAGCGCAGAATGCCGCCGAAGATATTGATCAGCACGGCGCGGACGTTCTTATCGGAGAGCAGAATGCGGAAGGCGTTTTTCACCTGCTCGGCATTGGCGCCGCCGCCGACATCCAGAAAGTTCGCGGGACTGCCGCCGGCGTACTTGATGATGTCCATGGTGGCCATGGCAAGACCCGCGCCGTTGACCATGCAGCCGACCGTGCCATCCAGCTTGATGTAGTTCAGGCCGAATTTCGAAGCCTCCACCTCGAGGGGATCTTCTTCGTTGAGATCGCGCAGCTCGATGAGTTCCTTGTGGCGGAACAGCGCGTTGTCGTCGAAGTTGATCTTGGCATCGAGCGCAAAGACTTTTCCATCGCGCGTCAGGATGAACGGATTAATTTCGGCCAGGGAGGCATCACTGGAGAGATAGGCTTTAGCCAGCGCGACCATTGCTGCCGCCGCGGCATTCACGATCGCTGCCGGAATGCCCATGCCGAAGGCCAGTCTTCTGGCTTGAAAAGGCGCAAGGCCCAGGCCTGCATCGATGGGCTCTCTCAGGATCAACTCGGGATCCTTCGCGGCGACTTCTTCAATCTCCATACCGCCTGCCGCCGAGGCCATAAACACGGGCTTTCCCTGGACGCGATCGAGCACGATACCGAGATACAACTCGCGCTCGATGGGCAGCGTCTCTTCCACCAGCAGACGTTGGACCACGCGGCCTTCCGGCCCCGTCTGATGAGTGACCAAGGTCATGCCGAGCATTTTGGCCGCGATCTGGCGCGCCTCGGCGGCATTTTGAGCTACCTTGACGCCGCCGCCTTTGCCTCGTCCTCCAGCATGAATCTGGGCTTTTACCACAACGCTCCCGCCCAGCTTTTGCGCGACCTGCTCGGCCTCTTCGGCGGTGAAGGCAACCGCGCCGCGGGGCACAGGAACGTTGTATTGGGCCAAGAGGGCCTTGGCCTGATACTCATGAATTTTCATGGAACGTTACACTATAACATGCTGATTTTGTCCCACCTCGAGCGCATTATCCGGCGAGAGAACCTCTCTGCCGAAGAAGCGCAAGAGGCGATGGAAACGATCCTCACCGGC
>DATBID010000659.1:0-4613 GCA_036557125.1 Bryobacteraceae bacterium
CAATGGTTCGTCGAAGTCGTCGCTGAACCAAATCTTTCCCTTGAGAATTCCATACGTCTTCCGGAAATCAGGCTTTTCGAGCGCTACCAGGCGGGCGACGGGCTTTCCGGCCTTCGCAATGACGATCTCCTCTCCGGCTGCCGCTTCTTCCACGAGACCGGATAGATGTGTTTTGGCGGCGTGAATGTTGATGATTTTCATGGATCAGATTATGTTGCGTGTCCAATTTCCCCCAGCACCTGCGCAGCGTGGCCTTTGGCCTTGACGTTGCCGTAAATCTTTTCGATTTTGCCATCGGGCCCGATTACGAAGGTGGTGCGCACGATGCCCATCACCTTCTTGCCGTACATATTCTTCTCCCGCCAGACCCCGTACGCCTGCGCAGCGGCCTTCTCCTGGTCGGCTAATAAGGTGAAAGGCAGTTCGTACTTCTCCTTGAATTTCGCCTGCGCGGCGGGTTTATCGGGGGAAATGCCCAATACCGCGACACCCTTTTTAGCGAACGTATTAATATCGTCCCGAAACTCGCACGCTTCGATGGTGCAGCCGGGCGTATCTGCTTTGGGATAGAAGTACAACACCACGCGCTTGCCGCGCAAATTCGACAAGTGGAACTCCTCGCCGGAATCGGTTTCGAGGCGAATATCGGGGGCCTGATCGCCCTCTTTCAACATGTGGCTTCCCTTTCTTAGGCCAGCTTCTGCTTCAAAAGCTCAGTCACCACAGCTACATTCGCCTGGCCGCGGGTGGCGCGCATCGCCTGGCCGACCAGGAAGTTCAGCACAGCCGACTTGCCGCCTTTGTATTGTTCCACCTGCTTGGGGTTAGCGGCGATCACTTCCGCGATGATCTTTTCCAATGCGCCGGTGTCGCTGATCTGCTTCAGTCCTTCGCGCTGGATGATTGCCGATGCCGCCTCGCCGCTCGCGAACATCTTCGCAAACACTTCTTTCGCCAGTTTTCCGGAAAGTTCGCCTGCACTGAGCAGCTTCAGCAACTCGCCCAAGTCCTCCGCGCGGACGGGGGATTCGGTCAAGTCTTTGTCTTGTGCCTTGAGCATGCCCGTCAGGTCGCCCATCACCCAGTTGGCTGCGGTCTTCGCGTCGCCCGAGACTTGCGTCACGGTCTCGAAATAGTCGCTCAGGTCCCGGCTTTGCGTCAGCACCCCGGCATCGTATTCGCGAAGGCCGTACTCGCCGATGAAGCGGGCGCGCTTGCGGGAGGGCAACTCGGGGAGGGTAGAGCGAATCTCCCCCAGCCAGCTTTCACTCACCCGCAGGGGCACAAGGTCGGGCTCCGGAAAGTAACGGTAGTCGTGCGCATGCTCCTTGCTGCGCATGCCTGCGGTCTCGCCAGTATCCGGATTGTAAAGTCGGGTTTCCTGTAATACGCGGCCGCCGCCTTCGATCACTGCAATCTGCCGGGCGATTTCGTAATCCAGCGCCTGTCGGAGAAAGCGGAACGAGTTCAGGTTTTTCACTTCGGCTTTGGTTCCGAACTCAGCCACCCCGCGCGGCCGCACCGAAACGTTGGCATCGCAGCGCAAATGTCCCTTCTCCATGTCGCAGGTTGACACTTCGATGAATTGCAGAACCTGCTTCAACTCGGTCAGAAATGCATAGGCTTCGGCGGAACTGCGCATATCCGGCTCGGTGACAATCTCGATCAGAGGCGTGCCGCTGCGATTCAAATCGACATACGAATAGCGATCGCTGTCCCTGAATCCTTCGTGGATGCTCTTTCCGGCATCGTCCTCCATGTGGACACGCGTGATGCCAATACGAGTGGTTGCTCCCGCCACCTCGATATCCGCGTAGCCGTGCTCAGCCAACGGCTCGTCGTACTGCGAGATCTGGTAGCCCTTGGGAAGGTCGGGATAAAAATAGTTTTTCCGCGCGAAACGAGACTGCGGCCGGATGCGGCAGTTGAGAGCGAGCGCGGCCTTGATAGCCAGCTCCACCGCTTTCCGGTTCAATACCGGCAGCGCGCCGGGAAGGCCCAGGCAAACCGGGCAGACGTTGGTGTTGGGAGGCGCTCCGAAGCTCGTCGGACAGCCGCAAAAAATTTTGGTGGTGGTGGCGAGCTGAACGTGTACTTCGAGGCCGATTACCGGCTCATAACGCGCGATCGCTTCCGGCGGCGCCAGTTCGATTGCAGAAGAAGACATGCAGTTCCTTCATGCTATCGCAATCAGAACGGGTGTCTCTCTCATGCGCCCTCTTTCGGTTTCCCGAGCCGCTTCTGCACGTCAGCTACAAACGCCTGAAGCGCTTTCCTGTCCGCATCCTCCCATTTCACGACGACAAAGAAGCGGCCAGTATAGAAGAACACGGTATCCGCCGAAGGCCGCCAGCGCTGCGCGAGCTCGACTGCCACGGCCGGCGAATCCAGCACGTACAAGCGCGCATCCAGTTTGCCCGGACCTTCGTAGGCGGCCCGCTGGAACTGCTGCACCGCGGAGCGGGGCACAGGGTCGGGGGCATCGGAAACCGACGGATGGTCGAGCGCAGTGCGGCGCCAGCCTCCCGCCATCATTGGGAGGAAAACGTCCGGCGCAGCAGGAGGGCGCCCGCACGCGCTGCCGGCCAGTGCGAACCAGAACCATCTTCGCCGCGGCATCAATTCGATTCTGACACGTCCCGAAGCGCAGGAATGCTGCCTGCGAAATCGCGGTGCTACCATCGCTTTTTATGGCCAAGTTCAAGGCGGCGCGCGGCCGCAGAAGCAGCACTCCGGCGCGCCCTCCTGCCGCCGTCTCGTGCGTGGTTTTGATTCTGGTGGGCATGGTACTGGTGATGATTTTTCTCTACGAAGTGATGAAACATGCGAACGGATAAGCGTCGGCCGGACGAAATGCGCCCGGTGGAGATCATCGCGGGATATCTGGCGACAGCCGAAGGCTCCGCACTGATCAAGCTGGGCAACACGCAGGTGCTCTGCGCCGCGAGCATTGAGGAAACCGTGCCTCCATTCCTGCGCAATAGCGGGAAAGGCTGGGTGACGGCGGAATACGCCATGCTGCCGCGAGCCACGGCGAAACGTACGCCGCGCGAGGTGAATAAAGGGCGCCCATCGGGCCGGACGCAGGAGATCCAGCGATTGATCGGCCGCTCGATGCGAGCGGTGGTCGATATGGCGGCGCTTGGGGAACGCACCGTGATGCTCGATTGCGACGTGATTCAAGCCGATGGCGGCACCCGCACCGCCTCCATTACCGGCGCCTTTGTCGCCCTTTCGCTGGCGCTGCGCAAGCTCGTAGAATTTAAAGCCATCAAGGCGATGCCGCTGCGGGACTGCGTGGCGGCCACGAGTGTTGGCCTGGTGGGTGGCGTGCCGATGCTTGACCTCTGCTACGAAGAAGACTCCCAGGCCGGCGTGGACATGAACGTGGTCATGACGGGATCAGGGCGCTTCGTGGAGGTGCAGGCTACTGCGGAACATACGCCCTTCGACGATGAGCAGATGGCCACGTTGACCCGCTTCGCGCGCGACGGCATTCGTAGCCTGATCGAAATGCAGAAGCAGGCGATCGGCATTTGATTCATCTTTACTGCGCCACCAGCAATCCAGGCAAACTGCGCGAATTCCGCATGGCCGCGGGCGATTCGATCGAGATCGAATTGCTCCCGGGCTTCGGCGAAATTGCGCCATGCGTCGAAGATGGCAGTACGTTCCAAGAGAACGCGATTCTCAAGGGCCGCTATTATGGCAAACACGCGGCCGGTCTTCTGTTTGCCGAAGATTCAGGGTTGGAAGTAGATGCTCTCGGCGGAGCTCCAGGCATATATTCGGCTCGCTTCGCAGGTCCCCAAGCCACGGATGAAGCCAATAACCGGCTCCTGCTGGAAAGGCTCCAAAGCGTCGCCGCGCGATCGGCCCGCTACGTCTGCGTGATCGCTCTGGTGGATAGCGGCCGTTTATTGCAGACTTTTCACGGCACGGTCGAGGGCGAAATTATTCACGAACCGCGTGGATTGCATGGCTTCGGCTACGATCCGCTTTTCTATTACCCGCCCTTCGGCTGCACGTTCGGAGAAACAGCTCCGGAACGGAAGTGGAAAGTAAGCCATCGCGGGCAAGCGTTTCGGTCGATGCTGGATTGGTTGCGTATGCGAGGTTGATAGTCAGCATGGCGAGATCGGCGAGAAATCGGTGTTACTTCCCTACCATGTGAACCGCATCTCGCTCGCCCTCGGTACATACGTATTCGCCAATCTCGTCGCTTGTATCCAGATCAGCAACTCTCCTGATAATCCAGGGCTTCGCGTACGCCCCTGGATCGTCGATCGTGAACTCGATTTCCAAATGACCTAAATCGGGGCGGCGAATGCGCTCTATCACGTGCAGCTTCTCCGTGTGCGGATGACCCTGGGAGTCGAGCCAGGACTTGTCGTTGAATCCCACTGTGTCAACGATCAAGGTGTCACCCTCCCAATGGCCAATGGAATGGCCCATCCAATTCGGATTGGGATCTCTTGGATGTCCCCGTCCATCCAGATAGACCGTACGGTGGCTGGGAACGTCATCCTCGAAGAGCATCACGAGACGGGCAGAGGTCTGAACCAGTTCATACGGGAACAGCGCTCCGGCCGCTGTGATGCCACGTGGCAGGC
>DATBID010000660.1:0-23997 GCA_036557125.1 Bryobacteraceae bacterium
CGGATACCTAGAGAAATCTGTTATTAAGAATCATTAGTTTCCTGAGAGCAAGTTCTGGGGCGTTCCGGTAGCGGGCCACTTGGTTTTTCGTCGAGCGAAGCGTATATATCGCGCCCCGTCACAAGAAAATTGCTATGGGTCCAGCTACTGAAAAGAGCGTGCTGGTAGTCGACGATGAACCGGTGGATGTCATCGTAGTGCAGAAGTCGCTCGAAAAGGCGGGCTATCGGGTATGGTCGGGATCCGACTACGCTAAAGGCCTTGAGGTCTTCCAGTCACACGCAGACGAGATTGACGTTTTGATTGCGGACGTTTCGTTGCCCGATAAAACGGGAATCGATTTGGCCAAGGATTGCCTGCGGCTCAAACGGACGCTGAAAATTCTGTTCATCAGCGGTTGGGCAGGCGCGGAGTTTCTGGACTACGCCGGCATCTCGAAGGAAGACCTCCACTTCTTACCGAAGCCGTTCCGGTCATCAAAATTGGTGAGCCGCGTGGCCGAGGTTCTGGCGTCCACCGATCGGATTCCCTGGCTGGAAATGCCCGATACGGCGGGTTGCGGGGAGTGAAGCGGCGGGTCAGGCGCGCTGCTTGTGAGGCTTCCGCGGCTTGACGGGCTTAAGGTTTGCGAGGCGCTCGGGATGTTCGTTTTCCCGTCGTTTCAGGTCTGCGAACATGCGTTTGAGATCGTAATCGAACTGAGCGGCATAAGCCTCCCTGACGGCGCGCACCTCTTCTACGATTTCATCCCTCCATGTTCCGTCCGGGTATTTCATAGGTCTACTTCTCCCATCAATTCTTCGGGCGTGCATAAGTTCGGCGCTTCATACCCGTATTCTTCGATGACGCGCCGGATCGCGCGCTGCAGCTCTGCATTTGCAATGTGCTTGCAGTTCCAGGTTAGCAAGTAATCGCAGCCGTATACGGTGGCAGTCGCGATATGAACTGCGTCGCCGGCTGCCTTGGCGGGCATCGGCCCTTTAGTCATCAGGTTTTCTGCCAAGATCAGTGTCTCGGGGTTGCTGGCCAACACCGGTAGTCCTGCAAGAACTTCGAGGCGTTTACGCGCGAGCCGGGCCTCACCTGCCCGCACCTCGTAAAGTACCATCTCCGAAACGTAAAGATCGAACTCCGTCCTGCGCAACTCCCACCAGTCACGCGTGATTTGCTGGTGGGCGGCTACCAGCAGATCGCGGCTGAACCGTCCAACGAGATAGCTCGGAATTGTTGTTTCCAGGTAGAGCTTAGGCTTCACGGTGCTTATCTACCACGTGTTTATATTCCAGCAGCTCGGCAACCGCGTCGTACGAGTGATAGCGCGCGTAACTGCTTTTTGCGTTTCGCTCACGCAGATCGGCCAGGCGATCCCACCAATACGCGACCAAGGCACGGCGTACACCAGGAAGTCCGAACACTTTCTCGGCCTCGGCGAAGGACGCGCGAAATCCGATTGAGACTGCATGCTCAGCCGAGGCGTAGTGGGCCGCTTGCACATTTCCGTCGTGCCTTCCGACCCAGAGGATTGTTTCCGGATAATCGAGAATCAACCGGTCGAGCACCAGGCGGTGGTCGAAACTCTCGGCGGCCGATCGCCTTGTGCTGAAGGCCACTTCGTGTGGTCCGATGTTCAAGGTGAACCAACGACCGTTCTGTGACGTGGATGGAAGAATATTGAGGGTCCACGCGCCCTGGATATCGAGGCTCCCGAACAGGCCCGAAAATTCGAAGATTTTGAAGAGGTAAAGCTGCAAATCGCGGTTGGCGAAGAGCTTTGCCGTCCTTTCGTGGTCGACGCGCAAGATCGCGTCTGTAAGGCGCAATTCCTTTCGCGCCGCGTGAGGTGGAACGGTAAAGAGCTCTCGGGCACCGGGAACATCTTGAACGCGAGCCTCGCGAAAGCGGCGGTGCAGTTTTCCCTCGACAAGCTGCCAGTCGGTCACCTGAAGGAAATCCGAGAGTTGCCACGGGCCGTGATCGGCGTAGGGGTCGGTCAGATTGATTTCGCGAAGGCGATCGCGAATCGGCTGCTCGGTCCCGCCGATCTTGATGTAGTCGCTATTCGGAGAGACAAGGATATAGACAAAGCCTTTCGGCATGAAGAAGGGATTTACGGGGGACCGGTTACGATCCCCCGAAAGAGCAGGTTTTAGCGCCCGACGGCGCTGGCGATGGCGGCGGAGTCCTTCAGGGCCTGGGCTTTGTCGGTGGCTTCCCAGGTGAAAGTTGCTTCGTTGCGGCCGAAGTGGCCGAAGGCGGCGGTTTTGCGGTAGATCGGGCGGCGAAGGTTCAGGGTTTCGATGATGGCACGCGGGGTCAGCTTGAAATTCTCGCGGACCAGTTCGGTAAAGCGGCTATCGGGGATGACGGCCGTGCCGAACGTGTTGACGGTGACCGAAACCGGCTCGGCCACGCCGATCGCATAGGCGAGCTGCACTTCGCAGCGGGAGGCCAGTTTGGCGGCTACCAGGTTTTTGGCGATGTAGCGGGCCATGTAGCAGGCGGAGCGATCAACCTTCGTCGGATCCTTACCGGAGAAGGCTCCGCCGCCGTGCCGGCCCATGCCGCCGTAGGTGTCCACGATAATCTTGCGGCCAGTAAGACCGGTATCGCCGTGCGGTCCGCCTACGACGAAACGGCCGGTGGGATTGATGTGATATTTGGTCTGGGAATCGACCATGTTGGAAGGAATGATGGCGTCGATGATGTGCTTTTTCACCTCGCGCCGCAATTCCTCCGTGCTGACCTCCGGCGCGTGTTGGGTCGAGATGACCACCGCTTCGATGCGCTTCGGCTTATTGTCGATGTATTCCACCGAAACCTGGCTTTTGCCATCGGGCCGGAGGAATTCGAGAACGCCCTGGCGGCGCGCCTCGGAAAGACGCTGCACGAGCTTATGCGCCATCTCGATGGGGAGGGGCATGAGTTCGGGCGTTTCGTCGCAAGCATAGCCGAACATCAGGCCCTGGTCGCCGGCGCCGCCGGTATCAACACCCATGGCGATATCGGGCGACTGCGTCTGAATCAGATTGTGCACGCCGCAGGTGTGACAATCGAAGCCGTAGCTCGCGTCGTTATAGCCCACGTACTCGATGGTGCCGCGGGCCAGACGCTGGATATCCAGGTGGGCCGTGGTGGTGATCTCGCCGGCCACGATACAAGTGCCCGTGGTCACGAGCGTTTCGCATGCCACACGGCCTGTGGGGTCCTCCGCCAAAACGGCATCGAGCACGGCGTCGGAAATCTGATCGGCGATTTTGTCCGGATGCCCTTCGGTAACGGATTCCGATGTGAAAAGAAATCTCTGAGTTTCTGCCAAGTTTGTCCTCCTGCGGGATTTTGCTGAATTTACGTTAGTACCTGTAGTGATCCGCCTTATACGGGCCTTCTACCGCCACACCCAGGTAATCGGCCTGCTTCTTCGTCAACGTGGTGAGCTTAACGCCGATCTTTTCCAGGTGCAAGCGCGCCACTTCTTCATCGAGCTTTTTGGGCAGGGTGTAGACGCCCGGCTTGTAGGTGTCGCGGTTCTTCCAGAGATCGATTTGCGC
Source organism: Bryobacteraceae bacterium (assembly GCA_036557125.1). Classification (GTDB taxonomy): domain Bacteria; phylum Acidobacteriota; class Terriglobia; order Bryobacterales; family Bryobacteraceae; genus PSRJ01. The sequence continues at coordinate 3,549 of DATBID010000660.1, forward strand.
CAGCGTCTGGTTGGAGAAGCTGTTGCTCATCACAAAACTGGGATGACCCGTGGCGCAGCCCAGATTCACCAGACGGCCCTCGGCCAGGACGAAGATGCTGCGGCCATCAGTGAAGGTGTACATATCCACCTGGGGCTTGATATTGGTTTTTTTCGCGCCGGAGGTGTTCAGGCGGTCCATCTGGATTTCGTTATCGAAGTGGCCGATGTTGCAGACGATTGCCTGGTCTTTCATGCGCTGCATATGTTCCAGGGTGATGATATCGACGTTGCCTGTGCAGGTGACGTAGATATCGCCGCGCCCGAGCGTGTCTTCGATCGTAGTGACTTCGAAGCCTTCCATTGCGGCCTGCAACGCATTGATCGGATCGATTTCTGTGACCACCACGCGCGCGCCCATGCCGCGCAGAGAGTGCGCCGAGCCTTTGCCGACGTCGCCATAGCCGCAAACCACGCAGACCTTACCGGCAACCATGACGTCTGTAGCGCGCTTAATGCCATCAGCCAGGGATTCGCGGCAGCCGTAGAGATTGTCGAATTTGGACTTGGTAACGGAGTCGTTGACGTTGACCGCCGGGACCAGCAGCGTGCCGGTTTCCTGCATCTTGTAGAGGCGATGCACGCCGGTGGTGGTCTCTTCGGAGACACCGCGCCAATCCTTGACGATTTCGTGCCAGCGGCGGGGATTCTGATTGTGGATGTGCTTCAGCAGGTTCTTGATAACGGTTTCTTCGTGGCTGGAGGATTCGCTGTTGACCCAGTCGCTGCCGTTTTCCAGTTCATAGCCTTTGTGGACCAGCAGAGTGGCATCGCCGCCATCATCGACGATAAGCTGCGGCCCTTTGCCCTCGGGGTGGCTGATGGCCTGGTAGGTGCACCACCAGTACTCTTCAAGCGATTCGCCCTTCCACGCGAACACCGGGATTCCCGCAGCGGCAATAGCAGCGGCGGCGTGATCCTGTGTGGAGAAGATGTTGCAGCTCGCCCAGCGTACCGAAGCGCCCAGATCGGCGAGAGTTTCGATGAGCACCGCGGTCTGAATAGTCATGTGCAGCGACCCGGTGATCCGCACGCCGGCCAGCGGCTGTTCTTTGGCATATTTGCGCCGGATCGCCATAAGCCCCGGCATTTCATGTTCGGCGATGGAAATCTCTTTGCGGCCCCAATCGGCCAGCGCGAGGTCGGCTACTTTGTAATCGGTTGCGACTTGATTTATCGTTGCAGTACCCATTCAGCTCCTCGTATCAATAAATCTTGATAGGATGATATTATTATAAACGAAGCATGGCGTCAATCCTAAAATCTCTGCGCCTGGCTTCGGACCCGAACCGCCTGCGCCTGCTGCTGCTGCTCGAACGGGAGGAACTGTCTGTAAACGAACTGCAAGAGATCCTCGGCAAGGGCCAGAGCCAGATTTCCACCAACCTTTCGCAATTGAAACAGTGCGGGATGGTGGATGATCGCCGCACCGGAAAAAACGCATTTTACAGGCTGAAAGTTCCGGCCAACGTGATGGAGTTGCTGCGCGAGGCGGCGTGCGAGATCCCCGAGGCAGCCCAGGACCAGGAGGCGCTGCGGCGGGTGCTGCGCAAGCGCGACGACAAGATGCGCCGCTATTTTGATGAGCTCGCGGGGCGCTTCGGACGCGAGTATGTGCCCGGCCGTTCCTGGAAGGGGATTGCGGAGGCGCTGCTGAAGCTGCTGCCCCCGCTGGTGGTTGCCGACTTAGGAGCCGGCGAAGGTACGATGTCGCAGTTGATGGCGCAGCGGGCGAAGAAAGTGATTGCGATCGATAATTCCGAAAAGATGGTGGATTTCGGCTCCGATCTGGCCCGGCGGCACGGCATTCGCAACCTGGAATACCGGCTGGGCGATCTGGAAAACGTGCCCATTCGCGGTGGCACGGTGGACCTGGCCTTTCTGAGCCAGGCGCTGCATCACGCGCGGCATCCGGAGCGGGCTGTGGCGGAGGCCTGGCGGATTTTGAAGCCAGGAGGACGGATTGTCATTCTGGATCTGAACCGCCATCACTTCGAGGAGGCCCGCGAACTTTATGCTGACGTGTGGCTGGGATTTAGCGAGCTGGAGTTGGAGCAATACTTAGGCGGGGCCGGTTTCCGGAACCTGGAGACCGCCATCGTTCATCGCGAGCCGGACCCGCCGCATTTTGAGACGATGCTGGCGGTGGGGGAGAAAGGGGCGTAAAGACTCTAGCTATCGATCGCAGGAGCTACAGACCCACGGCAGCGGCGGGCGGTGTCCGCCAACTCCATGCGGTCTTGCAGACCGACAGATCATGCTGCCAAGCGCTTATTTGGAACGCGAGTGCTTCAGGAGACAGAGCTGAGGCTTTGCCATTTGCTCAGCAACTTCCTGAGCGTATCACCTGGAATATATACAATCTTGTATACTTGAGAAGCGTCGAGCGTGAAACCAATCGTTTGGCTTGGCGACAGCTTGGTCCGGTTGCGAGCGGCTAAAGCAGATATTCGCTCGGATGCAGGCTACCAGCTCGATTTGGTGCAGCGTGGCGAATCGCCAACGGACTTCAGGCCGATGCCGGACGTGGGTTCAGGTGTAGTGGAAATCCGCCTGCACGGCGAAAACGAGTTTCGCGTGTTCTACGTGGCTCGGTTCGAAGAGGCCGTGTACGTCCTCCACTGCTTCGTTAAGAAAACGCGAGCAACACGGAAGGCTGACATTGAGCTTGGGAGGCAACGGTACACCTCGATGCTTGAACTGAGGCGATCTACGACGGAGGTCAAGAAGTGAAATCGAGGGTCACCAAAAGCAGCGGTGACGTGTTCAGGGACCTCGGCTTCTCGGCGGGAGAAGCTCGGAACTTGCGGCTGCGGGCTGAGTTGATGACGGCACTTCGGAAGTTCATCGAGAGCGAGGGCTTGAGGCAAGCGGATGCGGCGAAACGATTAAGGGTTTCACAGCCTCGCATCTCTGACCTCACTCGCGGCAGGATCAGCCGGTTTTCTCTAGACACTCTGGTCAACATGGTCACGGATGCTGGTATGGATATCGCAATAAAGATCAAGCGGCCAGCCAGACGAGTGGCGTAGCGCGTGCGCAGATGGATTTTTGCAAAATCTGCCAATAGCCGTTCACACTCTGTTCGTCGGCCTGGCGAGGTGAAATTCCACTTCGATGGTCGCCGGCATCGCAGCCGGTGCTCCGTTCTTCATCCCGGGATGAAACGTCCACTGCCGCACGGCTGCGATTGCCTGCTGGTCGAGGCCATAACCGAGGCCTTTGATTACGGGGAGGCCACGAGGGCGGCCATCGACGCCGATTTCGGCATAGAGTACGACTGTTCCTTCGATTCCCGCCCGAACGGCCTGCGGGGTGTACGCCGGAGCAACTCTATGAGCGACAGCCCGAGGCCTCCGTCAGCAGATCTGCGGGGCGCGCAGAGATTGTAGCTGATGCCACGAAAACTGCGAGCAGAAGGGCTTGCCGCATGCCTTCAGTATACTGCCGCCGGACAGTGCCACAAGAGATCGAGGATCGGGCGCGGTAGCCGGATACGGTATTTTAGCCACGTGCAGGAATTGCGGCGCATTACGATGGATCCGGGGGTCATGGGAGGGAAGCCGTGCATTCGGGGGGCGCGCGTCACTGTGGGCATGATCATCGAAGCTCTCGCTGCCGGGCGCACGATTGAGGAATTGCTCAATGATTTTCCCTATCTGGAAGAAGCCGACATTCGCGAGGCGCTCGCCTTTGCCGCCCGCTTGGCACAAGGCCACGAAGTTCGCCTCGCCAGTTGATGCGCATCCCCGTCGACATGAACCTGACGCCACGTTGGCCTGAGTGTCTCAACATCTCAGGTCACGAGGCCAACACTGGTCCTCGCTCGGTTCTGTGTCGGCGAAGGATCGCGAAATCTGCGAATATGCCCGGGCCCACCGATACGTGCTTTTGACGACTTTCCACAGATCCTTGCTCATACGGGTGACACAGGACCGAGCGTCGTCCTCTTGCGGGGCGAGCCGCTCACGCCGGAGGCTCGAGGCCCACGCCTACTTGAGGCAACTCAGCGAGTGTGAAGGAGACCTCGTGCAAGGCGCTATTGTCTCGCTCGATTGGTCGGACAAGCCGCGCGCCCGAGTGTTGCCATTGCGGCAGATATTGACGTCGCTACGAATCAGGCCTCAAAATTTGTGAGACAACGAACGGAATTCGACACGACAAAACAAAATGGCCTACAACACGATGACTCGCGAGGAATGGCTGGCGGCGCTGGCTGACGCCGGAACTGGGCTTGAGAATTCGGATTCTTCCGATCAGGACCGGGCTCATTTTATTCTCGATCGTCTGGACCATGAAAATCAACTCATGGCAATCAGGGGGCTGCTGGAGCGCAACAAGGCGGCAGACAAGCAGCTCGAGGATGAGCGGAGAGAGATTATTGCGTCCATCGAAAGGAGCTCCGATCCAGCGCAGGAGCATTGGGAAGACGAACACGACTTAACCGTGCGCGCCATGATCTACCAGAGCGCCGCCCACAGCATGGCGGCACTCGGGATGATCGTTCCTATGTATGAGTCAATGTTCCGTCATTCCTTCCACGGTATTGCTGAGGCATTTCGAAAGGCCGGCGCGAGCCTGCACGCGCATCGGAGAGATGGCATGAGGAAGGTTGACTTCTGGGACTGCCGCTTCGTGTATAGCGAGACGCGCAAAGACAAATGGGAGAAGGATGTCGTCGCGGGGATTATGGAATTGGCAGATGCCATTGGGTTGACGCTGCCTGACGGTCTCGAAGGCTTGCTCGAGGCACTGTTTGATTACCGTAACAGGATGTTCCACTGCGGATTTGAGTGGCCGAAGGATGAGTGCCTAAAGTTCGCCAAGGAGATTGAAGCGAGGAAATGGGAGGGCTGGTTTGAACGGTGGGAACGCGGCGACGAGCCATGGATGTTCCATATGGCGGACGAATTCATCAAATATTGTCTTGAGATGATCGACAAGGTTCTGGATGCGTTGGACGGCATTGCAAGGACCAACTGCCGGTGACGATTCCGGTCGAGGAATTACCGCTTGCATAATTTCCGTGGCCGTTGCCGCATCCAAAACAAAAGCCATCCCGGGCCTTTCGGGATGGCCCTTTGCTTCGTTCTAGTGCTTCCTACTGGGCTGCCGCCACCGCTTGTACCGGAATTCCCTTCTCCTTCATCAACGATTCCAGCATGGTTACGGTTTTCGGAAATGCGTCCGCACCGCCTTTTTGACCGCCGGCGCCGCGGGCGGCATCGAGGGGAGTGCGGCCGCGGGCATCTTTGGCGGACAGGTCGGCGCCATGGGAGACGAGGAATTCGATGAACTGATTGAAGCCGTGTTCGGCGGCGCCATGCAGAGCGGTTTGATTCGGGACGGCGTTGGCGCTAGGTACCTGGCTATCCTGGCGGCCTCTGCGTGACGCGGCGGAAGCCGCGCTGTCTCCAGGTCTATAGCCCGGACCTGCACGGAGGTCAGCAACGTCATGGGCATTGACGTTCGCGCCGGCTTTGATGAGCAGATCCATCGTGGCGAGCACGCCTTCATCCGTACGATTTCTTCCGCGCGTGACGCGCAGGCCGAAGTCGACGCCCGCCGCAGCCATCAGCGGCGTAATACCGTCCTTGTTCGGTAGATCGACCAGCGCTTTATGTTCCAATAGCAGCGAAACGAATTTGGCATCGCCGGCACGCGCCGCCCGCAACAAAGGCGTGGCGCCCTGCGAGAGCATCTGATCGCCGCCGCGATCCTGCGGGACATCGCGATAGGGTGGCCGCCTCTTCAACTGAATGTTCGGATCGGCGCCGCGTTCAAGCATCATACGTCCTACATCGAGGGCGGTTAGCTTGTCCGTGCTCGGCAGAACCGTCATTGCGCCGTTCCCCTTCACGGGCAGCGTGTTCACGTCGGCCGCCATGTAGACGGGCGAGCGGCCGAACAGGTCCCACTTGTTCAGATCGGCGCCGCCTTGGACCAGCACCGCGGCCGTGTCAAAATGCATGTTCTCGAGCGCCAGCAGCAGCGGGGTCTCGCGGTCCGGATCTTCCGAATCGGGATCGGCGCCCGCGGCCAGCAGATACTGAGCGCAGAGCGCGCAGCCTTCCCGCGCCGCATACAGCAGCGGGGTAAATCCGCCTTTATTCATATCCTTCGGGCGCGGTTCCTGAATGATCTTACGTGGCCACTGATGGACCATGCCGTGATCGTCCAGGTTGGCGCCTTTCGAAGCAAGAAACTTCACCATGTCGGCCTGGCTGAGAGCGGCGGCCCACATGATGGCAGACTGTCCACCCCAGTTCTCCTTGGCGTTAATATCGGCGCCCGCTGCCAGCAGCAACTTTGCCGCATCCACTTTGCCGCTGCGCGCCGCCGCCATGATCGGAGTTTCGCCATTGGGAGTTTTGAAATTGGGATCGGCGCCGGCTTTGAGCAGCGCGTCAATGATGGGCGCAGAGCCGATGATCGAAGCTTCGGTGATGGCGGATGTGCCCAACTGAGTCTCGAGTCTGACGTTCGCGCCCGCTTTGATGAGCGCGCGGACCAACTCGAGATCATTATTCGCCGCGGCGTACATGATGGCCGTGCTGCCATCGGCGCCGGTGGCGTTCACGTCGGTGCCCTTCGCGCCGATCAGACGGAGGGCCGTGGCGTAGTCGTCGGATTGCGCCGCGTCCAGCAGCGGCGTCTCGGCGGCGGCCAGGGTCAAAGCCCCCGCCAGCAACACTATAATGGCAGCGACGAACTTGCGCATACTTAGACCTCCGAGAGGCCCTGGGTGCTGTCACCGATGGCTTTCACCGGGATTTCATTGCGCTCTAGTAAGGTAAAGAGCAGATCGCCGTGACGCGAATCCTGCGGATACTTCAGGTGCTGCCCACCTTTGATCTTTCCGTTGGCGTGCCCCAGGATCGCGTTCGGTAGTGGATCGTTGTTGTGCTTGTCGCTGTTGCTCATGTCGCTGCCAAACAGAATCGTGGCATGATCGAGCACGGTGCCGTCGCCTTCTTTGGCGGCTGCGAGCTTCTTCACGAATTCGGTAAACACTTTCGTGTGGTATTGCTGAATCTTCACCAGCTTGTCCATCTTCTCGGGGTTGTTGCCGTGGTGCGAGAGCGGGTGGAATCCCTCAGCGATACCGAGGTTCGTGTACGTGCGCATGCTGGCTTCGTGGTCCATAGAGAAGGTGATCACACGCGTGACATCGGCCTGGAAAGCCAGAGCCATCAGGTCGAACATCAGCTTGAAATATTCCGTGATATCGTTCGGGGTGCCGATCGGCGCATCCGGAATCACCAACTCGGTGTTGCTCGACTTCTCCGCCATCTGCACCCGGCGCTCAATCTCTCTGACGGAATCGAGATAATCGCTGACGACATGGCGGTCGGAAACGCCGAGGTTGGCCTGCAGGCGTTGCGCCTCTCCCTGTACGCGGTCGAGGATGCTGCCGGTCTCCGCGAGGATCTGGGCGCGTTCCTGATCGGTATCGCCCTGTCCGAAGAGCTTCTGGAAAACGGCACGCGGGTTGCCTTCCTGCGGCAACGGCTGGGTAGGTGTGCGCCAGGCAAGGCGGGCGCTGGTGGAGGTAGTGAGCTCGAGCGACGGCAGACGCGTCTCTTGTCCAACGTGCCGGACGGCGATCTGGTCGCAGCTCACACCGTAATCCGGACCATTCTTACCGAAGTCCCAGGGCTTTACGGCGGTCAACCAACCTTGCTCAATGTAGGCGTGAGGCTCAGGTGTTTCCGCGGGCTTGTTACGCAATCCGGAGACGATGGTCAGGTGCTTGCGAAGTGGCTCGAGGGGCGTCAGGATTGGCGACATGGTGTAATCCGTGCCGGTTTCCTTCGGCGACCAGTGATCCATGATCGCGCCCATCGGGAAGCCCACAAAAGCGAAGCGTTTTAGCGGTTTTCCCGCGGCGGTATTCGCCCACGCTTTGGAAGCGGGAACCATAGCGTCCAGGAACGGCAGAGCGATGGTGGCTCCGACTCCCTTCAAGACTGTCCGGCGCGGAACATGCTTCTTAGATAGGAACATCGTGTCGTCTCCTTATTTATTTATTAGTCGCACTCAGCACGGGTTGCGCTTTCGGCTGCGGGACCCTGCGCATCTTAAATTGATCGCTATTGACCACCGCCTGCACGATGGCCGAAAACCGGTAATCTCTCGCCGCTGCGTAGCGCACGATTTGACGGACGGCCGGCATATCGTAATACTCGCGTTCGCGGCCCATGGCATAGGTTAGAAGGGCTTGGGTAAAGGTCTGCACGAATTGGTCGGGGCGGCGCAACAGCGCCTTGCGCAGATCGTCCGGTCCGTTAATCTTGGTGCCGTCGGGCAGTTCACCCGCGGAATCGATCGCCGTGCCCGCAAAGCGATCCTTGTCTCGCCACATTCCAGTCGCGTCGAAGTTTTCGAGCGCGAAGCCAAGTGGGTCCATAACGGCATGGCAGGACGCGCACGTGGGGTTGGCACGGTGCTTTGCCATCAGTTCACGGACGGTAAGAGCCTTGGTCGTGCCAATATCCTTATCATTCAGGGCCGGGACATTGGGCGGAGGATTGGCCGGTGGGACGCCCTCCAGGTAAGTAAGGATAAACTTTCCACGGAGGACGGGAGACGTGCGGTTCGGATAGGCGGACGCCATCAGTACGGCGCCCTTGCCCAGCAAACCCCACCGCGCGGAGCTCTTCAATTCCACCCGGCGGAACTCATCGCCTTTCACATCCGTAATGCCGTACTGCAGCGCCAGGCGCTCATTCAGAAACGTATGGCTGGCGCTCAGCAGATCTACGACACTGCGGTCCCCGCGGAAAATGCTGTCGGCAAACAGCGCGAGCTCTGTGCGGAAATCCTTGCGGGGATCCATGAACCCGGAAGCATACGGGAAGACCTCTCGATCGGGAACAACCTCGTCAAGCTTCGTCATTTCCAGCCATTGGAATACGAAATCGCTCGCCAGCGAGAACGATCGCGGATCGGCTATCATGCGCCTCACCTGGTTTTCGAGCGTCGCCGGATCGCTGAGTTTGTTCTTGCTGGCAAGATCGAGCAGTTGATCGTCGGGAATCGAGTTCCACAGGAAGAACGAAAGTCTGGACGCGAGTTCCAGATCCGTAATTGCGTACGTGTCACCTGGCTTTAAGCCCGCGGGGACGCGCTCGCCGCGATACAGGAAGAAGGGGCTCGCCAACATTCCCGTGATGCCCTCGCGAATGCCGGATTCGAAACCGCCTTGTTTCACTCCTTCGGCGTAATATTGCATCAGTTCCGCGATGTCGTCATTCGTTACCGGACGGCGATAGGCGCGCCTCGCCAGCCTCGAAAAGATCTCTTTCGCGCAAGCCTCTGGCGTCTTGGTCTTGTCTTTCTCGGGATTGCAGGTGAGGATGCGGTCCCGGCTGGGCGTGGAACTGAGGCCGGTTACATTGAACGGGCCCAGAAGCTGGAACGAACTCACGCGGTAGGAACGATCCTGCCCGCCGCCCGGGGAAAATTGTTCCAACTGATCGTCGGATTGGGCGAAACTCTGACGCCGGAACGAGACCCCGATCTTGTGCGGCCCTGCCGTGGATTCGAATTTGATGTTCTTCAGGCGGGCGTTCACCTTATCCATGGCGCCGCTCTGCACCTGGTCGTACAGCTTCGAGTCTTCTTCGCCACCGATCACCGTCTGATACACGATTTTGTTATCCAGCGTCACCACCAGCGGATTTTCGTACTCCATGCCGTTGCCCCAAATGTGGGTGGCCATATCCGCGATGTTGATGTGGTATTCGCCATCGGCGGGGAGGTCCACATCCGCGAGAATGCCGCCGCGCGTGCCAAGAGGCAACCCGGGAACGTGCGTAAGCTGATTTCCGGGAGCAGCCTTGAACGTCCAGCCCTGGGGGCGGGAGTCGCGCTTGCCCAGCGCCGCGACCGCTACGTTGTGGGCGGCGTGGACGTATTGCTCAATGAAAGAGGGCGAAACCTGGAGCGCGGCCGCAATATTGTCAAAGCCCTGCGCGGTGTCGTCCGGCGGCAGCAAATCGTCGGCATTGATGTCCACCAACAGCAGATCGCGTACCGCGTTTTGGTATTCCTTCCGATTCAACCGGTGGAGCAGGCCCTGATCCGTGATGTGCGCCGGGTTGGAGACCTTATCGAGCGAGTCTTCGAGCCATGCGACCAGCGAATCGACAGTTTTGCCATCCGGCTGCTTCACGCCCGGAGGCGGCATCACGCGGCCGCGCAGCTTGACCACGGCCTTTTCGAAAAGTTCGGGCTTCTGTGCGACGCTCGCGGCTGTGATGCCCTGAAAACTGAAGCCGCCGGTTTTGGCTCTGTCATTGTGGCAGCCCACGCAGTATTGCTTGATCACGGCCAGTTGCGCGTCGCCTGGATCTTGCGTCTGGCCGGCAAGCGAGGCGGCAAAAAAGCCGGCCAAACTGATGATGGGGATCAGGGAAATCGGATTTTTAAGATGTGGCATCGTGTCCTGAGTCCTTAAGCATCGGGTGAAAGATATGCCCACTGGCTCTCGAAAGCCTGGCGAATGAAATCGTCGGCGTTGCCCATTTTCGCTTCGAATTCGTTGGCCGGCTTGGCCGCTACAGCTTCCTTGGGGCCATGCCCTTTGTTGAGCAACTGATTCAAGCGATCGAAAATCGTGCGGTACATTTCGGCCTGCGCAGTAATATCGGCGTAGCTGAGCACGGGGCCCACTGCGGGAACAATCTTCGTATCGTGGTTCGCGATAGTGCGCAGGCGTTCGAGCCCCCCGGCAAGTCCGCCGATCCATCCCCCGGTCCAATAATCGAGGAAGGGCCAGCCTTCTCCGTAGGCGACACCGCCCACCGCGAGAACATTCTCTTGCGGAAAATGGACGTAGAGATCTCCATCTGTGTGCGCCGCGTCCGGGATGTAGCCGTAGCGGATTCCGTTATCGAGAGCGCCCTTATCGTAGAAGGTCTTGTTGGGCTGGGCGATCTTGGGAAGCTTCTTGAATTTCTGTCCGTTCCAGGGCCAGGTGATGTTCTGGGTAAGCCACAGGCGCGTGTTTTCCTGGGCGATAATCATAGCCCCGGCCATACCAAGCGATTCGTTGGACCCGGTTTGTTCCGGATGCCAATGCGTGTTGAAGAGCGTCCGCACCGGACCGCCACCGGGCAGCGCGGCCACGGCCTGTGCTAATGCCGCGGCGTTCTGCGCGAGGCCGCCATCCACCATCAGCACGCCTTCTGATCCAGTGTGCACGACGATGTTCGCGCCCGCCCCGCTTAGCAGATAGAGCCTTTCGTCCAGTTTAGTGGCGCTAATCTTCCCGCTCTGCGCCAAAGCATACGGAGCCGCCACGCCCGCCGCGGCAAGCTTGAGGAAGGCCCTACGCGTTGGAACCGCCATAGTTACGCGTCCTACAGCATACTCTTGCGCGCGCCCGGTGACACTGGCCCGAAAGGGCTATCTGTGCCCATATCCCTGCTCTTTAGTTGGGCGTATCGCATGGACCGGCGCCGAAGTGCCCTAGAAAATGCAGAGCCACATCGGGTACGCCAGACGTGTCCGAAGCGGCATCGTGGATCACATCGTCAGCATTCATGATATAGGCCTCCCCGGGATCGATCCGAAACCGCACGGCGGTCTGTTGCAGATGCTGGCGCAGATAGGCACGAACGAGGGCCGCGGGCGATACGTGGTCTGGAATCTCGCGGGGAAGTGTTCCGCGAGCGACTAAGGCGGACAGCGGAGTTGGCAGAAAGATAAGGTACCGCGGCCCGAGTCCAAGGTTTACGCAGAGCCGCTTCCTCCCACGCGCACGGCCCGGAAGCGGAAGATCGTCCCAGTTATCCACATGCAGCCCGATCCGGCGGGGCGGCGCCAGGTTCATGTTATGGGTAACGAGCTCCATGCCGCCAGGGCTCACCCAGGCCCCCTGGCACAGCAGACCATCGGTTCGAAGGCAAAATGGGATCAGCTCGTCGATCGAGGCTTCCAGTGCGCGAACGAAACGCAGATCGCGAACGGCTTTTCGCAGGGCTTCGAAATCGTCGCGCCGGCTAAGGTGGTCTCCCATCACTCGTGCGAGCTCGGGCGTCGGCACGACAAGCACCTGCGCCCCACTGTGATCTACCCGGCCATCCAACAGGTGTGATAGCTCGTCAGAGGTAGGCTCTCGCCATTCTCCGCGTGGTGCGACGGCATCCTGCAAAAAGTCCGCGTGTCCGTCGGATACCGTTTCCCTAGCAAGGCCTAGTTCGGAAACGACCGCCAAGCGTCGCTCCGCACAACCTCCTGGAGTAAGGTCGAGAACGCAAACGTGGTCGTCCGCCATCGCGCTCAAGCCTGCGCGTACTGAGGCGCCGCCGCCAGATCCTGGAGCATCCGCTGGAGTTCCTCCCTGCCAAATCCCCACGATTCGAATCGCATCGCAATATGTTGGATCACGGCGGGCGCAATCGCGCACGGATTATCAAACTGGCCGCGTGACTTGGTGGATACGATCGGCCAGCCGGCGCAGGTTTTGTCCAACGGGCATGTAGGGCACTTCCCAGCGATCAAGGCTGCCTCGCGGGCCAGCGATGCCTGGTAGGCGCTGGAGCGCAGCACGTCTCCGATCCGTTCTGTATTCAGGTCGCCCAACGCCCGCGGTGTATGGTAGGCATCGCGCTCGGCGTACAACCGGCCATCGACATTGACAAAGAAGGCAAAATCGCCGGCGGCCCGACGGTCGTACTTCTGAACCGAGGCCCCGAGTAAGAACCGGATGGCGTCTTTCACATAGATGCGAAATGGGTCGATTGCCACGCGGAGTCCGGTGTCGAACCAGTAGTCGAAAAGATCGCACATGGCGGCGATCGTTTCTTCCAAAGAAATCCAAAAGTTCTCGATAGGCCGTTCGGGAGGCCCATCGGCCAGGGGGAGCACGCGGAGCATCATGCCGCGTTCGGCGAAATGGTCATAGATCGTTCGCAGCGATGGGGCCGAGTGTTTGCCGATTACCACGATGGCTGCCAGCGGGATGCCCTCGCCGCGAACCAGCCGAATATTCTCCTCCACGCGCTGTTCCGACTCCTGGCCATTAACGGTGAGCCTCACGCCGGGCGCCACATCATAAGAAACGCCCAAGCCAACCTTGTACTCCTTGAGAAGGTCGATCTGCTCCCGGGTAATTCGGTATAAGTTGCTCTGGAGAGCGACCTCATGGAAAAGACCCGCGAAATACGTGCGGGTGAGCTCCAGGAAGGTCTTCAAGTAGTCCGGAGGCAAAACAAGCGGTTCGCCACCATGCATAATGAGAGTCGTGCGCACGGCTGGCGTGGTCCGCAGTCGCATGCGGTGGAGGTCGGCCGCAGCCTGGACAACGCGCTCAATTAGCTCCGCGCTCATGCGTCGCGGATTGTCCAGCTCGTTCCACTCGTAGCAGTAGCCGCACCGCAGATTGCACAATTTCGATAACTTGATGACCCAGTTGATCGCCCGGCCCTGGGGCGTGGCCTGCTCCTGGTTGTTCACGGCCCTCCTTGGCTCAAAGCACGAGCGCGAGCATCGCTCAGCCAGTCAACCGGACCGGTCCGCTGCGAAGTCTCGCAAAAAAGAGTGGAGGCCGGCGCTTGCCTAGCGCCGGCGAATTCCCGCTGATCCTACTCCCAGAAGCTGACCTCCGCTGCTTCGATAAGGATGTCGCCGAAGGTCGGGTTCTTTTCGTACCAGATCGGTTCGATAATCACTTCGCCCCAGGGTGGCGCGCCGCCATCATCCGCAACAGGAATTGCTTGCGCCGCAAGACCCGCAGTGGTAGCGGCAAGGCCTGCCGTCGCGGCCTGCAGGGCTGCCTTAATCGCCGCTCGCCTCTTGTCGAGATGCACGTCGGGCCTTGCCATACCGAGCGTGACTTTGTGTTCTAACCTGATGACATGTTTTTTTCTTTGTTCTTCTGCCATAAATTCACCTCGAGAGTTATGCAGTAGCCAACTGGCGCCCCAGAAGTGGCCCAAGGAGGGGTTGCGCCGCCAAGGTCGAGCACAAGGCTCGCGCGTCGTCCATGAGTTCCTCGTGGCCGGCTACGATCCCTGCAACATCGTCGATGGAATGACCGCGAAGGAGCATTCTGAGTGCTTCTTCACTCACTTTATTCAGCGCGAAACCCAGGACGTTTTCCCGCCCAAGCCTTTGACCGGGCGAATCACGCATCGAGCGGATCGTGTCCCAGAGCCACTCCTCCGGCAGCTCGCCCGGAACGATTTGCCGGAGCACCGAATCGATCGAACCCCGGTCCGGCAAATTGAGAACTAGCGCCAAAAGCAGGCGGTGCCGTGGATCCGCCGTCAGTTTCCGAAGCTCCACCAGCGCCCGGTCCCGCGCCTTACGAATGACTGTGTCACGCAGCAACTCGGCCAGTTCCGGATCGCGTAGCGCCACCATATCGATGAGGCGCTCCTGGGTCCCCGCGGGTGTATGCGGGCGGATGGATGCGAGGACGCGAACCGCCGAGTAGGGGTCGAGGCCGGAAATCGCCGCATCGCTCAGCGCTATACGCTCCGGATGACCCGAGGTCCACAGCAGACAGAGCAACTGACGGACTTTCTCGACCCGGCCCAGCGCAAGGTGGGTGTCGTACGCCAAGCCCGAGCGCTCGTAGGTGAGCTGAGGCGACACCACGGCGGACGACGGCGTGCGGACCACCACGGTGACACTCGGCGACTCGATATGAAACAAGGAGTGGATCATTGCCGCTCCCGGCAAGATGGCCCTTGTGGTTCCGGTCCGTAGCCATTCGGTGGCGCGTATTCTGAGCTTCCCTCGCTTGAGCCGGTCGCTCCACCTCCGGGATTCTTCAAACGACCAAAGTGTGTGAAGGCTCGAGCCGAGAAGCACGTGAAACGCCCCGCTGAACGTGTGCTGGTGGATGGCGGTGGTCGAATCCGTCCAGACAAGCAGGTCGATGTGGAAGTCGTCGCGAGCCGCCACGGTAAGCGAGAAGTTTCCGAAACTCGATTGCGGATCGAATTGCCGGGGAAGGTCGCCGGCTGCGACTAACCAGCCGAACACATCCTCGACTCTGATCGCCGATGCCGGCTGGAACCGGTCTAGCAGGTTTTGGGCGAGTGTAGGGAAGGCGAGTTCATCGCGCCCGCGCTCATTCCAGGCGCTGTGCAGTTCGGCGGCCAGCTCTTCGAACAACTGCACGGCACCGCTCCGGCACTCTGGCATCCTGCCTCCCCGGTTCTGAATAATAGCCGAGTATAATATCAGACACTCGAGCGCGCCATCAGGAGTTTCCCTGGATCTTACATCGCCAGTCGTCTTCCAGGAGAAATCACTGCCGCTGGTCACCCGGCTGGCAGGGTAGTCGGCTCCTGTTCAAGCACTTGGCATCCCCGCGCCGGTGCGGCACCCCGAGCTGCATCTCCAGCTTCCGGTTTTCTGCAGTATTGATCGAGGAACTGCTGGCAGAGGACTGCCGACGAAATCGGCGTTAGGTGATGGCTGTTCTTCATGGCCGCCGCCGGAACTACGGCACCACCTGCAGTCTTACCCCTGTTTCCTTGCCGTGGGGAACGTCAAGGACGAGCACTCCGCCGGGATCCGCAGCTTGCTCCAGGACCTCTTCATCATCGACTTCCACCTGGTAGGTTTTGCCTGGCGCAAGTCCCACCACGATCACGGCGGATTGGTCCTCATCAAGTTTCACGCGAAATCGACTGGCTCCGAAGTAGATTACGGCGCTGGGCAGCAGGAGCGGAGGAGCGCCCGCAAGTTTCACCGGTTCGACACGGCCATCCCGAAAAATCTGGGCCGCGCCATCGAAATAACCGAACCACTGGGCCGATTCATCCCAGTCCGAGCGAACGAAGACCGTTCCGGTATCCGGGTTGTGATAGACCAGCGGAAGCAGTGTAAAGCTTAAACCAGGCTGATATTGGTTCGCCCAGAGAAACTCGTAAGGAGCTCCCAGAGAGCTGCGCAATTCGAAGCGATCATGCATCAGCCAGCCCTGCAGATACTGGCTTTCTTCAGCGTTGGTATCGAAGGCAACCATGGCAAGTTCGCCGGCCCGGGAGAAAGTAGCGCGGGTGAGATTCGGCAGGCCGGTCTGGGTTGAGGCATCGATGTGAAAATCGTTGTCTTCGCCTGGATAAGTTGCCGGGTAGTTGCTCATCAGGTGCTCGACAGGAAAGCTTTTGAAGAAGCGCGGCGCCGATTCGCGCAAATCCAGATTGGTGTTGTCGCGAATGGCGTGGAAAATCTCCCAGAGCGCGTAAGCGTCTTCGCGGGCGGGCGCCTGCCCGCGGGCGATGGACGGCGCCATTTTCCCCTCCCACCAGTTGCGCACTGCGCGTTGCAATTCGCGGTTGGGAAGATCGGGCACATCGTCATAGAGGGCCACGGCAGCCAGCACGCGCGCGCGCATGGCGGGGATACTTTCACTGGGCGGCGCTTCCTCCAGGCCCTGCAGGATCCTGGCAGCCAGACCCCGCCGTTCGGTTTCGGTCAGCAGTTTCTGGCACCAGTCGAAGACGAGGGCGAGTTGGCGCAAATCGCGGCCCGCTCCCGGCGCTTCCGGACCGAGCGCCCACGCGATAGCCTTCCGGCCTGCCGGCACGCTTCCGGAAACCTGATAATAGAGCGCTTCCGCGAAGCCCGGTTCCGGCAGAGGGGCGTCCGCGGATAGGTATGCATCAAACTGCTGCCATCGGGCCGAGGCGCGCTCCCGCTCTTTCTGCAACAGCCGCAGGCGGGCTGGACGGAGAAACAGCCGGGGGTGCTCCGTGAAGACGCTGACCACATCGTCACCCGCAGTATTCTGCCCATCTGCATAGGGCGCCCAGAATGTGATTGCCGCCAGGCCGCCCAGTAGCAACGAACGCATACTCTACCTTTTATCAATTCTCGCGTTATCTTGGACGGCCTGTGTCATACCGACACACTGCCTACCCGCCACGCCCCGGCGCGGCAACCGCAACTGGGAAGAACTTCGTTTCTTTGCTGATACTTGAGGGGGCTTTATTCCTGGCCGCCGGCTTGCTTTACACTCCGCGATTGGCGAAGTAACTTTCTAACCTGCCCTCTGCCGGTCAATGGCAGGCGGAAGAGGAGTGAGCGGAAGTAAGGACAACGTGCTTGCGGGAGCCGCTGTTTGGAAGTTTTGGCTTGCTTTTTTTCGTTAGCGGTTGGCGGCAGAGGGGTTTTTTGCTCTCATCAGTCTCTCCAGCGGATCTCAGGTAGCGGGTATGTGTGGCATTTCCGGAAGGGGAATTTAGGACGCGGACCCGAAGGGAATGATTGTTGTAAAACCACGCAGCCCGTAGCTGGATCCCGCCCTACCTGGGCAAGCCGCATCGGCGCCTGTTTCGAAAGTCTGGGGACAGGCCCGATGCGGTTTTTTCTTTCCAGAACTACCAGGACTGGGGAGGCTCTGGATTTTCGGGGAAAGACGTCCTAAAATAAGGAACGTGCGAAACTTGCAATGGTCGGACGACCATTCCGTTCTCATTCCCGAATTAGATGAGCAGCATAAGGGGCTGCTCGAAGCAGCTCAGGAGTTGCGCACCGCCGTGTTGACCGGGGAATCCAAGAACCGAGTGGAATTTCTGGCGGGCCGGATGGCGACGCGGCTGGCCGCCCACTTCCGATATGAAGAGGGCCTAATGCGCGGTTCGCGATACAGCGCCATGGATTGGCATGAGCGGCAGCATCAGACCGCCCGCGCCAAACTCGCGCGTTTGTGGGACGCTGTCCGGGGGCGGGGCGCGGAATCAATTTTAGGGACGCTCGAAGAACTGGCCGACTGGTCTCACGATCACGTGACGGTCGCCGACCGCATGCTCGCGGCGCATGTCCGCAATAACGAGCGCGAGCGTATCGCCTGAGATTCCAGGTCGCACTGCTACAATACCTCTCTTATGTCACTAGTCGTCGTTGGATCTGTCGCGTATGATGGCGTGGAAACGCCGCACGGCAAGGTCGACCGCATGTTGGGCGGCGCAGCCACTTACATTTCGCTCGCGGCCAGTTATTTTACGCCGGTGAAGATTGTCGCCGTGGTGGGCGACGATTTCGCAAAGGATGATATGAACCTGCTGCGCTCCCGCAAAATCGATGTCAGCGGCATCGAAACCGTGGCAGGGGGAAAAACGTTCTTCTGGGCGGGCGTGTATTCGGCTGATATGAACGACCGCACGACGTTGCGCACCGATCTGAACGTCTTCGCGGGGTTCAATCCCAAGCTGCCGGAATCCTATCGGTCTTCGCCATACCTGCTGCTCGGCAATATTCAGCCGGCCCTACAAAAAAGCGTGCGCCACCAGATGAACGGCGTCCGGTTTACGGGCGGCGACACCATGAACTATTGGATTAACGATTTTCGCGGCGAGCTGCTCGAAACCATTCGCGAATGGGATTTCTTGCTGATAAACGATAGCGAAGCGCGGCTGCTTTCGGGAGACCAGAACTTGCGCCGCGCGGCGGCAAAAGTCCTCGCCATGGGGCCAAAGATTCTGGTCATCAAGCGCGGCGAATTTGGCGCGGTGCTATTCACGCGGAATTTTCATTTCATGGCTCCCGGGTATCTGCTGGAAGACGTGTTCGATCCCACCGGTGCGGGCGATTGTTTCGCCGGAGGTTTCATGGGCTACCTGGCGGGACAAGGTTTCGCGCCCGGAAAGAATGGCGCTGCACCAGATGCGGCGGAACTTCGCAAGGCGGTGATCTACGGCTCGGTGATGGGCAGCTTCTGCTGTGAAAACTTCGGGGTCGACCGGTTCCGCACGCTCACCCGCGAAGAAATTGAAGCCCGGTACCAGGAATTCAAGAGCTGCACCGATTTTTGAAAAACGGGTCCTGTCCGCTGGCGGGTAGCGGGTCAGTTTGAAGTGCGGGGCCTGCGGCGGGGGCGTCCGCGCATGGGAGTGAGACGGCCAAGTGCAAAAGTCCGTCGCAAAGGGGTGAATTTTGCATCTTTGCGTGAAGCCAGTCCGCTCCGCGTGACAGCCCCGGCCTTTGCTGCTATTCGTGCCATTAAAATTTAAATGGAGGCTGTTTCCTTGGAACTGAAGACGATACATGACATCGAACGTGCCATCGACGCGCTTCCGGCGCAGGAGTTGGCGGAGTTGTACGCGTGGCTTGACCGACACCGTTCGCAGAACGCCGCGCAACCCGGCGCGACGGTTTTTGAACAGGGCCTTGGTCTATTCGGTAGCCCGGATGATGCGGCCTTGATCGATGAAGTTGTCCATATCGCCTACGAAGAAAGACGCCGCCCGGCCCGCCCCCTGCCCGCGCTCTAGCGGATGTCAAAATCTCTCCTCGATACCGATATTCTTTCCGAATATCTGAAAGGCCATGACCGGATCGTTACCCGGCACGCCGCCGACTACGCCCGGCAGCACGGCGTATTCACTTTCACCAGCATTACCGTGCACGAAATCGCTTACGGGCTTGAACTCAAAGGCGCGACGGCTCAGATGCAAAAGGCTTGCTCTGGTTGAACCAGAACGAGCAAATTACGCCGACAGCTGCTGACTATCTGCAAGCGGCCACCATCAAGGCCGCAGCCCGTAAGCAAGGCTCAATTGTCGAACTTCCCGATTGTTTGATTGCCGCCGTTGCCGTCAGGCTTGGCTTGCCTTTGGTGACCGGCAACACCGAAGACTTTCAGGCGATCCAACGAACCGGCATCGGTCTTCGCATTGAGAACTGGCGCGACCCGTAACGCTACCGTCTCCAAAACTGGTAAGCTTCGGGACGCGACAAAAGCAGCACATTCGGTTCTTTTGAGCCGAGATTTCGGTACGCTCTTATCTGCCGTGAGCCAATTCCGGTTTTGGCGATTTCCGAACGGTTCTACATTCTCGGCCCGGCTGTATGCGGATGCCCCGGCCCCTTCCATTACAATAGGGAATTATGTTGCGATCCCTCCTCGCGGCCACCGCGGCCTGCGTCTGTCTTTGCGGGCCTGGTTTTACCCAAACGAGCTTGGCTCAGAAGAAATCGGCGCTCGATAAATCTACGCTCGAAGCCTACGTGCGCCACCTGTACGTGATGGACAAGAACGTCACGGTGCAAGTCGGCGAACCCAAGCCCGCGGATCTGCCGGGCTTCTATGAGGTGGTCGTCAGCGCCTCGGCCGGCAATGCTCACCAGGATTTTCCCTTCCTGGTATCGAAGGACGGCTCGAAAATTGTGCAGGGGACGTTCTACGACGTCTCTGAGAATCCTTATAAGAAGGATCTCGACAAGCTGAAAACCGATGGCGCGCCCAATTTCGGCAAGCAGGGCGCCCCCGTTGTCATTGTCGAATTCAGCGATTTCGAATGCCCGTATTGCCAGAGGGAAGCCAAGGTGCTGAGGGACAACCTGCTCGCCACCTATCCCACCCAAGTGCACTTCTATTTCAAGGAATTTCCGCTGACCACGCTGCACCCATGGTCCAAAGCGGCGGCCATAGCTTCGCGCTG
>DATBID010000661.1:0-3056 GCA_036557125.1 Bryobacteraceae bacterium
TCGGCGGTGAGCACGTCGGCGGTCGGTGGGTCGGTCTCCTTCGGCGCCACGGCGGCAGCGGTGCGTATAGTCGCTTGCTGGGCTGGAGCGGGCGAAGGGTTAGCGGCAAGCGCGGCTGAACCGGCTACTGCGCTTTTCAGGAAATTGCGGCGTGAGCCTGGCATGGGACCTCCAGCCTCGCCAAAGGCGAAAGCGACTTGCTGAGCATTATAGTATGGTGATGCCATCGCCGGATAAACCAGTGAACGAGACGCGCTTCCGCGTGCGCTACGCCGAGACGGACCAGATGGGGGTGGTCTACTACTCGAACTACCTGGTGTGGATGGAGATCGGCCGCGTCGAGTGGTGCAAGCAATTAGGCTGCAGCTACCGGGAAATGGAGTTGGAAAACGGCATTTTGCTGGCTGTGGCCGAGTGCCAGTGCCGGTATCTGGCGCCAGCACGGTTTGACGATCAGGTCGTGATTAAGACGTGGCTCGAGCGGGCGCACTCGCGCATGGTGACATTCGCGTACGAAATCCGCCTCGCCTGTGAAGAGAGGAAACTTGCAACCGGCTACACCAGCCACATCATTCTGGATCGCAATTTCACCCGGACCCGGTTACCCGACAAATATTTCCCCATGTTCGGTCTGAACCCTAACGGCCGGCCCGCCCGCTGACCAGCACTCCCATATAGCTCCCAGCCAGACCGATGCCGAGCACGAAGGCTGCGACCAGCAGGCTCGATGCATTCACAGGCGGTCTGCGAAAAGCCAGTTCCGCTGCCGGAATCCACAGTCCCACAATCACGGCCCATTGCCAGGCGTGGCGCGGATGCAGCCAGCCGAGAACAAAGCAGGCGGCTAGGAGGATAGCGACCTCCACGCCTGTGTCGTCCGAATGCAACTCGAAACGGCCGAGGAACGCGCCGGCAGCGAGAGCGAACAGGTAAGCGGCGGCGGTGGCCATGGGTCCAGCTTATGCCAAGTACTTGTCTATGTAAAGTACCTATCGCCCCGGTCACTCAACTTGGAAGCGGCTGAGGCACACCGGCCAATTGCTATAACAAACCAATGCGTCTACAGGATTACTCTCCCAGGCCCGCTCATCTCAAATGGCTCCTCGATTCTGATCCGGCTATTCGTTGGCAGGTCATGAGAGACCTAACCGGTGAAGCCCCCGACGTGATTCGAGCTGAGCGGTCTCGCATCGCAATCGAGGGCTGGGGAGCCCAGCTCCTCGCCCTCCAATCCCCTGGAGGCCACTGGGGCAGGCCCAAGGACGTGGACATCTTGCGCAAAGTGAATCCCAAGTTGAGCGAGGACGATGCACGCTTGCTGATTACCCTCTACACACTCGTCGTGTTGAAGGACCTCGGTCTCGATCCCGCGAGCCGGCAGGCTCGCAAAATGATCGGCCGCGTCGACAAGCAACTCGTGTTCAAGCCGCTCAACAACCGGCCGTTCCTTCAAGGTGAAACGGAGCCCTGCATCAACGGCCGAATCCTCGCCATCGGCGCGTACTTCAAAGAACCGAACGATGCGCTGGCCAATCAACTCGTGGGAGAGCAGCTCGAAGACGGAGGCTGGAACTGCGAAGCGCCGAAAAGCCGGCGCTCTTCGTTCCATACCACCATCTGCGTGCTCGAAGGATTCCTCGAATATGAACGGGCAGGGCGCAAATCAGAGGCCTTCACCAAGGCCCGTAGGAGGGCGGAGAATTATCTGCTCGAGCGCCGTCTATTCCGCTCGTTTCGAACGGGCGAAATCATCGACAAGCGCTGGCTCCGTTTCTCGTTCCCTACGTTCTGGCACTACGACGTTTTGCGCGGACTCGACTATCTCAGGACTGCAGGAATTAGAACCGATAGCCGGCTCGGTGACGCCATCGAATTAGTGATGAAACGCCGCCACCAGAACGGACGCTGGCCGCTCAACCTCCAGCATCCTGAACAGATTCCATTGGAGATCGAGACCGGTGTCGGCAGGGCAAGCCGCTGGAACACATTGCGCGCTCTCCGGGTTCTGCGTTGGGGCAACAGCTCAACGTGGTAGCGCTTGCCCGCGTTGTGGCTCGGGTCAGAAAGGCCGTAACAGCAGCTTTCCGGTGGTCTTCCGCCCTTCCATATCCCGGTGGGCTTGGGCGGCTTCGGCCAGGGGATACTCGCGGTCAATGCGGAGTTCGAGTTTGCCTTCGCCGATCCAGCGAAATAGATCGGCCGCGCGCCAGGCCAGCTCTTCCGGTTTCGCAATATGTGTGTTCAGCGTCGGCCGGGCGAGGAAGATCGAACCCTTCGCCGTCAGCGTACGGGTATCGAACGGCTCGATCGGCCCGCTCGAAACCCCGTAGTGGACCATCATGCCGCGCGGCTTCAGGCAATCAAAGCCTTTGAGGAACGTGGCGCGGCCGACGGAATCGTAAACCACGTCCACGCCTTCGCCTCCGGTAAGGCGCTTCACTTCAGCCGCCCAATCCTGCTGGTCGTAGAGGATCGCATCGCTGGCGCCGGCAGAGCGCGCCAGTTCCGCCTTCGCCGCCGTTCCCACCGTGGCAATCACGCGGGCGCCTAACATCGCGGCAACCTGGACGAGCAGCCGGCCGGTACCTCCGGCAGCGGCGTGCACCAAAGCAGAGTGGCCCGGCTTCAAAGGAAACGTGCTGTGCGTCAGGTAGTGCGCGGTCATACCTTGAAGCATTGTGGCGGCAGCCTGTGTGAAGCCGATCAATTGCGGAAGGCGCACCAGCATCCGCGCAGGCACTGCGGCGTATTCAGCGTATGACCCGCGGACCATGCACCAGGCCACGCGCTCTCCAGGTTGGAATCCGGTGCCATCCGCTGCGCGCTCCACGGTTCCAGCGCCTTCCGACCCGATGATCGCAGGTAGCGGCGTTTTGTTGATCCCGCTGCGCAGATTGAGGTCCGTGAAATTCACTCCGGAAACCGCGACTTTGACCAACACCTCGCCAGGGGCGGCTTCCGGCATCGGCCGTTCGCCGAAAGTCAAAACGTCCGGACCTCCGGTTCGCTCGATAAACACCGCTTTCATGAGCTATTTCCCCGTAAATACCGGCTTG
>DATBID010000662.1:0-17078 GCA_036557125.1 Bryobacteraceae bacterium
TCCAGCGCCTAGTCCCCGAAATCACGACTAGCGACCTCGATACCGGCGGCGCTGGTGTTCGCGCGCAGGCGATTTCGCCCGAAGGGGAGATCTACCAGGATTTCGCCCTGGTCGCCCGTCGGAATGCTTTGCATGTTCTGAGCGCCCCCAGCCCGGCTGCAACGGCATCGCTGGCGATCGGCGCCGAGATCGTCTCCATGGCAGAGAAGGCCGCCGCTTAAGGTAGCCCCACGCTATAATCTCTCCAAATGCCCGAAATCCGGCACTCGGTTTGCGCCCTTGATTGTCCGGACTGCTGCTCGCTCCAGGTCACCGTCGAAAACGGCCGCGGCACACGTTTGCGCGGCGACCCGGATCATCCCATCACCCGCGGCTTCCTGTGCGGAAAAGTGGCGCAGTACCTCGAACGCGAATATTCGCCTCAAAGGCTCCTGTATCCGCAGCGGCGCATCGGCCGAAAGGGCGAGGGCCGCTTCGAGCGCATCTCATGGGATGAAGCCCTGGATATCATCGCGGCGCGTCTCTCCGCCATTGCCGCGGAGTTCGGTCCCGAAGCGATTCTGCCTTACAGCTACGGTGGCACGCTCGGCTTTCTGAATGGCGCGGGCATGGACCGGCGGTTTTTCCATCGGTTGGGCGCTTCGCGTCTTGACCGAACTATCTGCGCCACCGCCGGAGCGGCCGGCACCATCGCCGCCTTGGGCGCGCGCTATTGCACCGAACCCGAACAGTTCCGCCACGCGCGATTGATTCTCTGCTGGGGAGCCAATATCCTCGGCACGAATGTCCATCTGTGGCCTTTTGTTGTGGAGGCTCGGCGTAATGGCGCGCGCTTTTACACCATCGATCCGCGAAAAAACCGCGTTGGCGCGGCCTCGGACAAACACTTCTTCGTGAATCCCGGCAGCGATGCCGCGCTAGCCCTCGCGATGATCCACGTAATTATCGGAGAGGACCTCTATGATGCCGACTACGTAGCGCACTACACGGGAGGCTTCGAAGGTCTCCGCGAGAAAGTAAAACTCTGGACGCCGCAGCGTGCCGCCGAACTCACAGGCATCGCCGCTGAAGAGATCGTGCAGCTTGCGCGTGAATACGCCACCACGCGCCCCGCCGTAATCCGCCTCAACTACGGTCCACAACGCAGCGAACGCGGCGCCATGGCCACACGCATCATTTCCCTGCTTCCTGTGCTGACCGGCTCGTGGAAAGACCTCGGCGGCGGCCTACAACTTTCCACCTCGCAAGCTTTTCATGTGAACCGCGACGGCCTCGAGCGGCCCGATCTGCAAAACAAAGCTTTGGGCCGCGAAGCGCGCATCATCAATATGTCCGAGCTGGGGCGCACGCTGACTGAATCTCTCGAACCGCCGGTAAAAGCGCTGGTAGTCTACAACTCAAACCCCGCCGCTGTCGCGCCCAATCGCAATGCCGTGGTGCGCGGGCTTCGGCGCGAGGACCTGTTCACCGTGGTGCTTGAGCAGTTCCAGACCGATACCGCCGATCATGCCGATATCCTGTTGCCCGTAACCACCTTCCTCGAACATGCCGATATTTATTTCGCCTACGGCCATTACTACCTGCAATTGGCCCGCCCCGCGCTGCCTGCTCCGGGTGAGACGAAATCGAATGTAGAGATCTTCCGTCTTCTCGCGCAACGCATGGGCTTCGATGATGCCTGCTTCGGCGATTCGGAAGACGACATGATCCGCACGCTCCTCGATTCGCCGCATCCGTTCATCAAAGGAATCACCCTCGACGAGCTCGATCGCAATCATTTCGTCCGCCTCCGCTTGCCGGAACCTTTTCAACCATTCGCGCAAGGGAACTTCGGCACGCCTGATGGCAAATGCCACTTTCGCGCGGAAGAACTCGACTATCAACCGCCTGTGGAATCCCGGTTCGGCGATGCGGACCTCCGTCACGAGTTTCCCTTCGAGCTGATTTCGCCCAAAAACGACGACAGCATGAATTCGACATTCGGCTACCGCGCGCATGCCGATCGCGAAACCGGGGCGCTCCACATGCACTCCGCCGATGCTGCGCGCCTGGGCATTCGGCCGGCCGATGCCGTACGCGTATTCAACCGGCGCGGGTCCTGCATTCTTGAGGCGGCCGTGGATGGCACCGTGGCTCCCGGAGTCGTCTGCGCTCCCTCCACACGGTGGCCCAAGCTCGCGCCCGACAAGGCGAACGTTAATGTGCTCACTTCTGAACGTTTGACCGATGGAGGAGGCGGGCCGACGTTTTACAGTTGCCTGGTCCAAGTAGAAAAGATCGGAGATTGATGAAACCGTTACGTTTTCAAACCTTGATTTCTTTCGCGGCGCTCCTCTTGGTGTTGACGTTTTCGCTGACCGCCTGCAAACGCAAGCAGCCCGCTGTGAAGGTCGGGACGGATGAAGAGGGGCCGCAGATGGCCTCGATCGTTCACACGGGCGACCCGCAGTCGGACACGCAGCTTGTAACCGGCTTTTACAACATCGAAGAGCACGCCTGGCGCTGGACTCAGCAAAAATTTTCGGTTGTGCTGAAGCCCCCGGCCGGCGGCGCGCAGCGCGGCGCCACCTTGACCATGCAGTGCGCCATTCCGGATGCCGTGATCGCCAAGCTGAAAACCGTCTCGTTGACCGGGGCGGTCGGTGCTACCACGCTCGCTCCCGAAACCTATACCCAGGCGGGCCCGTATACCTACACGCGCGATATTCCCGCGAATCTTCTCAACGCCGACGCCGTGCGCGTGGATTTCCAACTCGATAAGGCGCTGCCTCCGGGCACCAATGGCGACCAGCGCGAACTGGGGATTATCGTTTCTTCAGTAGGTCTGGAAGCGAAGTAAAATCACCCTATGCCCCTAACCGACGCCGCTGCCGCGGCGCGTCAATACCTTCCTTACGACGACGAAACGCAAATTCGGCGGCAAATCGAAGATTACCCGCGCAGCTTTACGCGCGTTCCGGCTCAGCCATTCGTCGAGCGGCCACTGACGCTATCCGAATTGACCGGCCCGATTCGTCTGGAGCGCCGCCTCCCGGTGGGCAGCGCTGATTTCTCCTGCCTCTATCCCGGTGGCCCACGCGCTTTAGGCCAGTTCATCACCGTGAGCGGCCGCATCACCGATGAAGATGGATCGCCGCTCGCCGGAGCGATGATCGAGCTTTGGCAGGCAAACGCGTCGGGTAAATACATCCATGAGCATGATCGGCACCAGGCCCCACTCGATCCCAACTTCATCGGCCAGGGCCGCTTCCTCACCGACGCCGAAGGCTGCTACACATTCCGCACCGTCAAGCCGGGCGGTTATCCGGTTGGGTCGAACGACTGGTGGTGGCGCCCGCCGCATATTCACTTCTCAATCCTCGGTCCAAGCTGGATGGACCGCTTCATCACTCAGATCTTTTTTCCGGGCGAGCCGCTCAACGAGGCCGACCTGTTGCTCAACGCGATCCCCGACCCCGAGGCGCGCGAGCGCGTGATCTTCGAGCCCCAGCCCACAAAGGTAACAAAGGATCTGAATATTCTGGAATTTCGCCGCGACTTCGTGCTGCGCGGCAAACGGAGCACGCCCCAACTGCCATGAGCCAGGCCCCTGTAAAAGAGCGCATTCGCGCCGGTAAAGCAGTCGTTTCGCCCTACGGCACCATCGGTCCCTTCTTTCCCTTCGCCTTCGTAAACGACTGCAACGACCTCACCGAATTCGAAGGCCGCAAAGCCCGCGGCCGGCACATCTGGCTCGGCGGGAGGGTGCTCGAGGAGGGCGGCCGGCCTACCTTTCACACCATCCTGGAACTCTGGCAACCGGATGCCAACGGAATTTTCTGTCATCCGCTGGACCCGCGCCACGGCGATGCCGACCCGGGCTTTTACGGCTTCGGCCGCGCGGCGACCGACGCGCAGGGATTCTACCGCTTTCGCACCATCATCCCGGGACCGTCGCAAGAACCGGACGGCACGCTGCGCTGCCCGCACGCCAACCTCACCGTCCTCGCCATCGGGCTGACGCGCCGCATGGTGACAACCGTCTTCTTCTCCGGTTCGCCCGCCACCATCAACGATCCAGTTCTGCGCTGCGTTCCGGAATCCGCGCGACATCGCCTCTTCGCGCGCGAAGACGATTCACTGGCCGCGGATGGCCTGCCCGGCTATCGGTTCGATGTGATCCTGCGCGGCGGAGAAGAAACGCCCTTCTTTAGGGATTAGTGCGGCCATTGCGCAACTCCCCGCGGCACGCGAATTGCGAAGAAATCCATGGCCTCCCGGATGCAACAGGGAACTCGTTCGTTTTTCGTCCGCTCACTAGCTCTTGCCGTCATCGCTCTCAATGTCAGTGGGAATTATTTTCTCGATTTGGGCATGCGCTCCCAAGGGGAAGTTGTCTCCTTCTCGCCACTCGATTATTTAAAAGTCTTCGCCAATTTCTGGATCATTCTTGGCGTTTGCCTTCTGGTGGGTTGGCTGATCTGCCAACTTTCGCTGCTGAGTTGGGCGGATCTCACGTATGTGCTCCCGGTTACCTCGGTTTCATACGTCCTCCTTGCGGTTCTGGGTGTAGTGGAACTTAAAGAGCACGTCTCCGCCGCTCACTGGGGCGGCATCGGTTTGATCGTTCTGGGCGTCATTGTGGTGGGCCGCACACGCCCGCGCACCGCCCCCGGCGATCATGATGAAATCCCATGAAGTGGCTGCTGGTGCTGGTCATCGTATGCTGCAACACCTGCGGGGACCTGCTCAATGCATTCGGCATGCGCCAGCACGGCCACGTGCGCGATTTTCACCCCTCGGCATTGCGCCGCCTGCTGCGGTCGTTGGTGCATAACCGCTACGTCATCGGCGGAATTGTGGCCATGGGCGTGGCGTTTTTCGCGCTGCT
The DNA here is from genome assembly GCA_036557125.1 of Bryobacteraceae bacterium. Classification (GTDB taxonomy): domain Bacteria; phylum Acidobacteriota; class Terriglobia; order Bryobacterales; family Bryobacteraceae; genus PSRJ01. The sequence goes on from DATBID010000662.1 coordinate 4,871, forward strand.
CTCTCTGCTCTCCATCGCGCCGTTGAGCTTCGCTATTCCGGCAACCGCGGCCAGTTATCTGCTCGAAACGGTTCTGGCCAAACTAGTTTTGAGAGAAGAGGTCCATTGGGCGCGCTGGCTCGGCGCTTTCCTGGTTGCTGGCGGCGTGGCCATGCTGACGTTGCCGTAGAGGTATCGGGCGATTTTTTCAGGGATGATGTGGGCGCCCGAGCCTTATCGAGCTGGTATATCTGTTTCGCGGGAGACCGTAGGCTGGCAAGCGGCCAATTTGCGCGTCAGGAAGCGGCGTTCCGGCGCGGAGCAGGGCTGCTCGATCGCTTCGCGGAAGCACTGGGCGGCTTCCTCCATTCTGCCGAGTTCGACGAGCAGGTGGCCGCGCACGGCCAGCAAGAGATGATAGTCGCGCAGTTGACGGTTTCTGGCGAGCGGCTCCACGGTCTCTAGCGCCTCTTCCGGGCCGTGCACTTTGGCAAGCGCCACAGCGCGATTCAGCGCAACCACAGGTGAAGGATTGATAGCCAGAAGCTGATCGTACATTTTCAGGATGAGCGGCCAATCTGTAGAAGCGGCATCCGGCGCGCGTGCATGTGTGGCAGCGATGGCCGCTTCCACATGATAAGGCGAGACCTCATCACCCCGCATCGAATGCTCAACATGATAAAACCCGATAGCGATCAAGCCGCGATCCCACATCCCGCGGTTCTGGAAATCCAGGAGCACCAGGTCGCCGCTAGTGTCGGTGCGCGCAGGCAGGCGTGCCGCCTGAAAGGCCATCAATGCCACTAACGCGTGCACGCGCGGCGCGGTGATCGAGGAAGAGGCCAGTAGAAATCCCAGGCGTAAGGCCTCTTCACATAAGTCCTGACGGATCAGGTCCTCGCCCTCATGTGCCGCGTAGCCTTCGTTGAAGATGCAGTAAATCACCTCCAGCACCGCATCCAGACGCTGCTCCAGTTCCGCGCCGCGGGGCATTTCCAGGGTGAGATGCCGCTCGCGAATCTGTCGTTTGGCGCGAACCAGTCGCTGTGCAATCGCCGCTTCCTCGGCGAGAAAGGCTCGGGCGATTTCGCGCACGCTGAAGCCACCCACGGTTTTCAGGCTCAGAGCTATCGCAGCTTCCGGCGAAATCTCCGGATGGCAGCACATGAAGATCATCCTCAGTTCGTCATCCCGGAGCTGCTCTTCCAAATACGGATCATCAGGAGGGCGTAGCGGAGCGGGTAATCCAGCCGGCGCCGGCACGGATTCGTCCGAATCGAGTGAGAGGGAGCGGCGCCCGCGGCGGAGCGCATCGATAGCTGCGTTATGAGCGACGCGAAAGAGCCAGGCGGACGCATTTTCGGGAACACCGGAGTATGGCCAAGTTTCGAGCGCCCTCAAAAGCGCCTCCTGCACGGCTTCTTCCGCAAGCTCCAGATTGGCCGGACCAAGAACGCCGGTGAAATGCGCGACCATGCGGCCGGCCTGCCGTCGGAACAGGTGTTCCAACAGCAGGCCGGCGCTGGTTTGCGTTGTCATGAGCCGTAGACTTGCCGCACTTCGATCGTGCCGCCATACTCCAATTGTGGATTCTCGAGAGCTAGCTTCACCGCCTCGTCATAGTTGGCGGCTTCGATGGTATAGTAGCCCCCAAGCACTTCCTTGGTTTCGCTGTAAGGGCCGTCCTTCACCGTGGGCTTGCCGCCGCTGGAGCGGATTACGCGCCCCAGGTCGTGCCCCAGCCTCTGGCTATCCACAGTAAAGGGCTTTTGCATCCAGGCCATATATTTCTCTGTGGCCTTCTGCATCTCCTCGGGACTTAGATCCCGGAACATGCTCTCGTTGCTATAGAGCAGTAACATAAATTTCGCCATCGTCTTTTCCTCCTATCGTACCCTCGTAAATTCGAAACTTTCGACCGATTTCTGCTGCCCATTCTCGTACATCTCCCAGCGCGTGCTGAGGTGGTTCGCGTCGATGAAGCGGAAACTGGCGTTGTGCATGTGACTCGCGGCGGGGCTCGCCAGATTGGTCGCGTCCAGGAATGCGAAGTCCAGCTTCAGCGACTGTGGGTTGAAAGCGCGAGCTTCCAGGCGCGGCTGGTTCCCGAGGTCACAGTAATGCGTCAGCAGAAGGCGCCCTCCGTCCAGATAGAAGACGGTTTCCATGGGCGGCATATGCTCCATCGTGTCCCGCTCCACCAGGGCGGAGCCTCCGGCGATGCTTTCGTAGGTGACGTGTGCCTTTCCCATCGGTGTGTCCGCTTGCCACTCACCCACAAGCGTTTGGAGGTGGGCGTACGCGTCCCTAGCGTCAGCCGGATTTTGGGAGCCGGCAGCATATGCCATCAGGCAGACGGCTCCCGTAGCGGTGATAAGAATGTTCTTTTTCATGCGTGTCTCCTTTCGGAATTGCGTTCGTGCGATTCAAGAACGAACGAGACACGCGAAAATCGACAGCCCAGCCGAAATTTTTCAGCCGCGAAGCAACGTTGCTAAGCCGCGCGGTGTAAATCTCGCAGCCGCTGGCGGTACTCCTCGATGGAGATCTCGCCACGGGCGTACTGCTCGCGCAAGACCTTTTCGTCGGGAGTGACGGTGCGCCCATGACCGGCAGCCATGCCAATCAACCAGATAACGACCACGAAGACCAAGGCTCCGAAAAGCCACCATCCCCAGCCCCAATAACCCCAGGCCGTGCCCAACAAAGCTGTGCCCCACATACGGTTCTCCTACTTTTTCCACCGGGATGCCCGGCGTCATCCCGGTTTTAAACCGCATGCGAATTGCCAACCGGGTACATCACTCGACGTGTACGCCGCCGGACCCTGTCGAGACATCGATTAACGGGCCTCCACCGCGAATCCTGCCGCGAACATCGTGCTGGTTGGCGGAAAAGTTATCCATAGTAATTGGCGGCCCTACCGTTACTCGCCCCGAACCGGTGCGCGCGTGCAGGTCGAAGCCTTCCGCCGATGGAAGCTGTAATTGCACGCCGCCCGAGCCTGTGCGCGCCGTAACTTCGGCCATCAAATTGTTTGCGCGAATGCCTCCGCTGCCGGTGTTGGCCACTACCCGCCCTTTGATGTTGGCCAACTCAATGCCGCCGGACCCTGTATCGGCATGAACTTCCGCACCTACATCGGAAACGCGAACGCCGCCCGATCCTGTGCTCGCTGTCACCGGTCCTTGAATTCCTTCGATGGTTTCCCCGCCCGATCCAGTGCGGGCGCGAAGAGTGGTTTGCGCCGGTGTTTCGATTTCATACGAGATTGAGATGTGCCGATCGGCAAAATCGGATAATCGCTCGATGCGGATCGAGTTGCCGGTCTGACGGATAGGCGGGTTGGCCTCAATCTCTCGTGCGCGCTGCTCCGCTCCGCTGGAGTCCCAGTCCGAAGCGCTGATCGTGGCATGCACGTGGACGTCGTTGGCGCCTCCCGGCCGAACCGTGATGTGCCCGGAGCCGGTTGCCACATCCAGATCTACAGGTCCGGATACAGTTAAGGTCCGATCGAACGAACCGATATCCCGCGGGAAAGCAGGTGCGGCATAAAAAGATAGTCCTACAACCAACATGGCGAGTTCGAAACTGCGGCGAAAGGTCATGCGGGCCTCCTCGGATGGTATATACGCAAAACACCGAAAAAGGTTTGCTCTTTGATAGAGCATGGTAGACTACTGTTTCGCCTATCAAGAATGCTGCTTGCCAGAGAATTTGTCGCCTATATCTCGCGGCAACTCGTCCAAAAACTGTCGCCTGGCATCCTCGAGACTCCTGTTCCCGACGTGGTAGCCCAGAAAATCGGGGACCTGATTTCCGAAGAACTGGCCGTTGAGGACCGCCTAAATGATGAGGTCCGTGACCTCCTCAGCCAATACAGCGAGTACATGCGCCGTGAGGGCGTCAGCTACCAGGAAATGTTCCGGCGCATCAAGAACACGCTAATTACCCAGCGCAAGGTGATCCGCGCTTCCGGCCGCGATACCGGGGACGCTATGAAGCTTTCGCGCGACAAAGTCACAGACATTTCTCACAAGCTCGTGGATATGCTGCGGAAGAGCCACGAACTGCGTTTGAAAGAGAAGAATCCGAACAACGTCCGGCTGGAAATCGTCCGCGTCATGACCGAAGTGCTAACCGCGGAAGAAAGAGTCGACCGGACCGCGCGCCTGAAGATCCGGTCGCAAAAGCGCGAAATCCCCGAAGGTACCGAGGAGTGGGACCTCCTGCACCGCCGCTATTATTCCGAGGAATTGAAGAAGCTGGGCATCGACCTGGCGAAGTAGCTTCCGTGGGGTCAGGGCTTCTGCCCTGCAGCCGGGCTTCTGCCCGGCGCAATCCGGCATGCCAGAATACACTTTCGCACGCGCGGAGCGCGGCGGCTAGTTGCGCTACAACAGATCCACCGGCGACATCCGGCCGCCGTCGATGACCAGTACCTGCCCTGTAATATAAGAAGCCCGGTCGCTCGCCAGCAGCATCGCCATTTCCGCCACTTCCTCCGGCTCCCCCAGATGCCGGATCGGCTGCCGCGCGAGAATCTGACTGAGCTTGGCTTCATCTTTCCAGTAATACTCGCTCAAAGCCGTCCGAATCAGCCCGGGAGCGATCGCGTTCACGCGCACACCGCTGGGTCCCAGCTCTTGCGCGTACGATTTCGTCATCATAATAAGCGCAGCTTTGGTCATGCTGTACAGCATCCCTTGGTACTGCGGCCGCAAGCCGGAAATCGAGGAGATGTTGATGATCGATCCCGAGCCGCGCGCGCACATCCCCGGCGCGGCCGCCTGCATCAACCGGAAAGCGCTCTTCAGGTTGATTTCGATCATCTTGTCGAACTTAGCCTCATCCACCTGAAGCACCGGTTCCTGGGCGACGTTTGTCCCGGCGTTGTTCACCAGGATGTCGATCCGTCCGAACTGTTCGAGCGTCGTATCAACCAGCCGTTGAATATCAGCCGGCCGCCCAACGTGGCACACCACCGGAAGCAGCTTCCCTGTAAGAGTGCCGGACTCCTGCACAACAGCCTCCAGCGTTTCCTGCTTACGCCCACAGATGGCGACGTGTGCCCCTTCGCGTGCGAAGGCTTGAGCGATGGCTTTTCCGATGCCGCGGCTCGCGCCGGTAACAATGGCGACCTTGCCGCCAAGCGAGAGCATCTGTCACACGACCCGTAGCACGATCTTTCCCACTGTGTGCTCCGTCTGATTCATCTCGTGTGCGCGCGCCGCTTCGGCCAGCGGTAAGACGGCTTCTATGATGGGACGCACCTTGCCGTTATCGGCCAGGCTAGCGATTTCCTGCAACTCCGCCTGGTTCGGCTGAACGAAGACTCCGGCTGCCCGCACTCCGTACTCTTTTGCCTTCTCTTCGGACGGCTGGCCCAGAATCGAAACCAGGACGCCGCCCTTCTTCAGCACCTGCCACGAACGCTCGCGCGTCTCGCCGGCCATCGAATCAAGCACCAAATCTACGCCCTTCACTACATCCTCGAATCGGGTGGTATTGTAATCGATCAGCTCATCCGCGCCAAGTTGTCGCAGCAGTTCGTGATTGCGCGTCGAGGCCGTGCCGATCACATAAGCCCCCTTCCACTTCGCAAGCTGCACTGCAAATGTGCCTACCCCTCCGGCAGCGGCGTGAATCAGGATTTTCTGCCCGGCCTGCAATTGCCCGGCATCGAAGATCGCTTGCCACGCTGTGAGCGCAGCCAACGGAATTGCGGCCGAATGCACGTGATCCAGCGTTTTCGGCTTGTGCTGGATTTCCGATGTGCGCACCGCGATGTACTCCGCGTAAGCGCCATTCCTGCCGATATCCGGCCGGGCATAGACTTCATCGCCAGGTTTCCAGCCATTGGCTCCCGCACCGGCCTGCTCGATGACTCCTGAAAAATCCCAACCCAAGATGAAAGGCATCGGAAACTCGCGAAACCCGCGCATATACCCAGCGCGGATTTTCCAATCTACCGGGTTGACAGCGGCGGCGTGAACCTTCACCAGCACCTCACCGGCGGCCGGTTCAGCCCGCGGCGCATCCTCGTATCGAAGGACTTCCGGCCCGCCGTAGCCGTGCATCCGAACCGCCTTCATAGTGGCCATCTCGTTCGCTTGGTCTCCCGTTCAGGTTCGTAGTAAACTATGAGTTTACTCTAGAAGATCCGCGCACTTAGTGTGTCCGTGAGGCAAGCATGCAAGCGATAATCGAAACTGGCGGGAAACAATACCGGGTAGCGCCCGGCGATGTCATCCGCGTGGAAAAACTGGCGGGCGACGCCGGCTCCGAAGTCGAACTGGCAGCCAAGGCCGCCTTCAATGACGGGGGCGAGTTGGTTACCGGCGCGACCGTGAAGGCGACCATCCTTGGCGAAGGCCGCGCCGACAAGATCGTGGTATTCAAGTTTAAGCGCAAGAAGCAGTATAAGAAGACCATCGGCCATCGCCAGAATTTCACGGAATTGCGCGTGGGAGAAATCGTGCCCCAGGTGACGTATGGCTCATAAAAAAGGTTTAGGCAGTTCCAAAAACGGGCGAGACTCCAATTCGCAGCGCCTTGGCGTGAAAGTGTTCGGCGGACAGTTGGTCCCCGGTGGTTCGGTGCTGGTGCGGCAGCGCGGCACGAAAATCAAGCCGGGACTGAATGTCGGCTGGGGTAAGGACGATACGTTGTTTGCCAAAGTCACGGGCGTCGTCGAGTACCGCGACCGCGGCCGCATGGGCAAGTTCGTCAGCGTCAAAGAAGTCGCGTAGGCATCGGAGCCGCGACCGTCAGGGAGCGGTCCTATCCTGGTGCCGCTATGTTCATCGACGAAGTCAAGATCCTGGTGAAAGCCGGCGACGGCGGTAATGGATGCCTTGCTTTCCGCCGGGAGAAGTACGTACCCCGCGGCGGTCCGAGCGGCGGCGATGGCGGTCGCGGCGGCGATGTAGTGGTGGTCGCGAACGAACACCAGAACACGCTGCTCCATCTCCGTTACAATCCCGAGCACAAAGGCGAGCGCGGACGCCACGGCGAAGGCAGCAACAAGACCGGCGCCGATGGCCGCTCCGTTGAAGTCGAAGTGCCGGTGGGTACAGTGGTCTACGACGACGATAACGGCGAGCGCCTCTTCGATCTTGCCCACCCGGGCGACCGCGTTACCGTAGTGCGTGGCGGACGCGGCGGACGCGGCAACGCTCGCTTCGCTACAGCTACTCATCAGGCGCCTACGGAGCACGAGCCGGGCCGGCCCGGCGAAGAAAAGCGCCTGCGGCTTGAACTGAAATTGCTCGCCGATGTAGGCCTCGTAGGCTTCCCCAACGCCGGAAAATCCACACTGATTTCGCGCATCTCAGCCGCCCGTCCCAAAATCGCCGATTACCCTTTCACCACGCTCGAACCAAACCTCGGTGTGGTCCAACTGCCCAATTTTCAAAGCTTCGTGGTGGCCGATATCCCCGGCCTGATCGAAGGGGCGCATCTCGGCCACGGTTTGGGTATCCGCTTTCTGCGGCACATCGAACGTACCCGCCTGCTGGTTCATCTGGTCGATGTTTCTCCTGCGAGCGGGCGCAACCCTGTCGAGGATTTCGAAACGGTCCAGCGAGAACTTGCCAGCTTCAGCGAAACGCTGGTGCAAAAGCCGACGATCGTGGTGGCCAGCAAGATGGATATTGCCCAGGATTCCGAGCGTGTGGAAGCCTTACGGCGCCACGTGGAAGCGCTTGGCCTCGAGTTCTTCGAGATTTCGAGCGCTACCGGTCAAGGCATCGAAAAGCTTAAGTTCGCCATGGCAGAGCGCGTGCTCGCGCCTGCATCAGCGCCGCACGCCCACGTCGAGTGACGGCAGGAACGCAGGCTGACGGCGCGCCTTGGTCGCCTGCTCGAACGCATAAGCCAGCTTGAGCAGCACAGGCTCGCTCCATGCGGAGCCGAAAAACGAGATCCCCACCGGAAGCCCATCGACAAAGCCCGCGGGCACGGTAACGTGCGGATATCCAGCGACCGCGGCAGGCTGGGTGCACCCTGGCCAGTTCGGATCGCCGAGGACAAAATCGTTCAGCGGAGCGGGTCCCGCTGTCGGGGCGACGATCGCCTGCACTTTCGACTTCTGCACCACCGCGTCTATGCCCTCGGCTCTCGATAGCCGCACGCAGCGCTGGCGTGCGTCGAGATAAGCCTTTTCTGTAAGCGGGCCTTTGGCTTGCGCCCGTTCGAAGAGTTCCTGCTCGAAGAACGGCATCTCCCGGCTGCGGTGCTGGTCGTTAAAGGCGATCAGATCGGCAAGCGTGCGAGCTTTGATGTTCGGACGAAGGCGGGCCAAATACGCGTTCACGCCGGCCTTGAACTCATACAGCAGAACGGTGATCTCGTCATCATCGTATTGTCCATGCGAGGGCAGATTCGCGGGATCGACCAGCTCCGCTCCCTGACGCTTCATCTCAGCCAGGCACTCTTCCATCACGCGATCCATGGCAGCGTTGGCCCCGAAGTATTTCCGCTCAACCCCTAGCCGCGCGCCGCGCAAGCCGCGCGGATCGAGATAGCCCGTGTAGTCCTTGCCGGCCATGGCTCCGAGGAGAATTGCCGCATCGTGAACCGTGCGGGCCATCGGACCGGCCGTGTCCTGGCTGTGCGAAATCGGAATGATTCCGCGCGCGCCAACCAAACCCACGGTGGGCTTTATACCAACGATACCGTTCACGGATGCCGGCGCGGTGACCGACCCATCCGTTTCCGTGCCGATCGCGACTGCACAGAAATTCGCCGCCGCGCCGGCCGCTGATCCCGAACTGGAGCCGCACGGATTGCGATCCAGGCAGTACGGATTGCGGGTCAACCCCCCGCGTCCGCTCCAGCCGCTAATGGAATGAGTCGAGCGGAAATTCGCCCACTCGCTCAGGTTCGTCTTGCCCAGAATGACGGCGCCCGCCGCGCGGACCCGCTCCGCGACCGCCGCATCCCGCTGCGCGATAGAACCTGCCAGCGCCAGCGATCCGGCGGTCGTGTTCATGCGGTCGCCAGTGTCGATGTTGTCCTTCAGTAGCACGGGAACGCCGTGCAACGGCCCGCGCGGGCCTTTCTCGCGCCTCTCGCGATCCAGCGCTTCCGCCATCGGCAGCGCATCGGGATTGATCTCGACCACTGCGTTCACTGTAGGACCTTTGCGGTCTAACGTGTCGATACGCGCGAGATACCACTCCGTGACGGCCCGCGCCGTGAATCGCTTTTCCTCGAACCCCTTCGCCAAGCCGGAAAGAGTCACTTCCTCGAGGCGAAGAGTTTCGGCGCTCGCCGCGCGGGCGGTAGGTAACGCAAGCAGGGCCTGCGAGAGGAAGCGGCGGCGGTCCATTCCTTAATTATCGGCCAGCCGTTCGCATTCCAAGCTGTGCCGCGTATTTTCGGGCAGCAGCCAGGTCGCGCACGAAGAGATCATATTCCGCGTTGAACTGGCTGCGGTCCGGCAGGCGAAGAAGCGCGGAAGGGTGCACGGTCACCACCAGACCTTTCGCCAACGCGGTTTTGAGCAATTTGCCGCGGTCCCGCAGCACCCGCACTTCGCGGCCGGCCAGCGATTCGACCGCGGTCGCGCCCATGCAAACAACCACATCCGGCTTGATCACTTCCAGCTCGGCTTCAAGCCACGGTCTACATGCCACAATTTGTACGCTGCTGGGTTTTTTGTGAATGCGCCGTTTGCCGCGCTCCTCGAACCGGAAATGCTTCACGGCATTGGTGACGTAGGCGTCCGCGCGATCGATGCCCGCGTCTTCGAGCGCGCGATCGAGGATTCTTCCGGCTGGCCCGACAAACGGCCGGCCTTGCCGGTCTTCAGAATCCCCCGGCTGCTCGCCGATCAGAAACAGCCGGGCGCCGGTTTGTCCTTCGCCGAATACCGTCTGTGTGGCCGCTTTGTACAGGTCGCAACCTTCACACTTCCGTGCAGCCGTGATCAACGATTGCAAAGTTGGATGAGCCGGGATCCACGGCTCGGCGCTCTGCGCTCGCGCAGCCACGAGATCACGATACCATCCCTCACCTGAGCGCGATGCTATAGGAATGTTGCGAAGAGGTATCGCGATCGCCTGACTAAGATCTGTTCTTGTGCGGTATCGCACTGGCGACGGGAGAAGACGTTGGGACGCGCAACTAGAGTCTGCAGCCGGAGCACGCGCCGCCGCTAATGGTGGCACTCCCTAGGGGCAAAATCTGCTCATTGAAATGCACCATGAAATGCCTCACCGGTACTCCGCTCGATCCGCTACCTCCGGTTACGCTCGGAGCCAACGATGTGTAGTCGGGCACGGTATAAATGTTCCCATGCAACTGGCCATGTTCGGGGGTGATGAGAGTGTCCATACCGCAAGCGGTGGCATCCGGCGAACATCCCTGCACCAAACCAGAGCCATAATGCACGCCTTCAAAAGCGTAGACCAGGCGCAAATTCGTAGCCGCTGCGTTTGGGAGCTGGCTCAGAGTAATCGTAATTGTTTGCCCAGAAGTCGTTACGCTGCTAATCGGGATCGCCGATTGCATTCCACTCACCGTCTGAAACACCTGAAAACCCATACCGTTGCTATCAATCGACCCACTACCATTACCTCGCCACGGATACGGCAAAATCGAGTTGCCAGGAGTGTCTAGCGGAATTCCATTCGGATAGGCCGCATTTGTTGGAGTGCCTACGGTTACGGTAATCTGCTTGGCAGACATCACAATCGACTTCGGGTACACTCCAGCCACACAGTTCGGGGCGTGATCGACATACAGACACTTCAAAATTCGCGCCGTAGTTGCCCCCAAATAATTGTACCCGGCGTAGTCTAAATGGTAATCCTGACCCTGATAGTAAGTATACTGATACTTCGGGCCAGTAAGGTAAAATAGGTTCGGAAAGTCATGAGCTAACCTCCATTGAGCAATCACCACTCCTTCGCCATTCGAGGCAATGTTCGAGCCCGTGGAGTCGTCCAGGCACAAATCAGTTCCATCGGGACAGGCAAAATATGGCCCAGGTGTATTACCTGCCTGCGACTCCGCCATGGCCTGCGACGTCTGCGAATAAAAGAACGGGATCGGGTAGGCTGTGGCGTTCTGACTGGTGATGGCCGATATATCGCTCAGCAGGTTCGCGTGCAGCGTTAGACAATCATTGTAGTAGGTGGTAGAGTTAGCGGACCAGTCAGCCTCTCCCTCCGTAAACACAACGCCAAGTACTACTAATGTATTACCAGCCGCCACTGCCGCTGCCTTGGCGTTCGTGACTCCAGTCAGAAGCGCATTATACGGAGCGGTTCCCCTCTCCAGCTCAGCTATGTTGTACCCACCATGCCCATAACCATTCGAGATCACGGTGAAAGACGTCGAATTCTCCTGCTGTGCCAGATACGTTAAGTTGTTAGCGGTGCTGGAGACAGGCGACTCCAAAAATGCCGAAACCTGCGCCCAATACGTGGAGTTTGGAGGGGCGTTACCTGCGGGGACTGTCGTGATGGCTTTGTAGGCGTTGGCGCCGCTCATGACTACCTGCCCTGGGAGATACGACGTGCCCGAAGAATAGGCATACACAAAACCAGTGCAACTGTTGGTCTGCCACTGTGAAGCCTGCTCCGTTAGAGGAACGAGGGTCGTACCGGTGCCGTTATTGCTGAGCATCTGATTGCTGTAAGGCTGGCTCACCGAGATCAATCCACAGCCCCAGTTTCCGGTGCTAAGCGACTGGCCATAGCCGATCACCATATACTGAACTCCCGCGCTCACGGGCAGGTGTGCGGCTGCCAGGAGCAAGAGCGCCAAAATAGGTTTGCGCATATAAGTTAGTTGTGCTGCCACTGAAGTTGCATACCCAACAAATACATATTTCCGGTGATAGTGTCACCGCTGCCGCTCTGAGCGTTACGGCCTACCTGCACAATCAAGATGCTATTAGAGGAGCACCCGGTGACGTTAACGCTGGTGAGAGACAGCGTGTTCATCCTTGAGGCAGTGGGGAGGGACATAGTTCCGGTGGACGCGGTGTTATAAGTCGGCGGCTCAACAGCGCTGGTGGGTGTTGGACAAGAGGTTGCCACCTGCAAGGCTGCGTTGCCAGTGGAACTACCGGCCAAGCCCACTAATGTGACATTTAAGGTACCTGTCCAATTAGACGGCAGCATCGAAGTCGCGTAAATGTAATCAATCTTGGTGATGTCTTGAGCAAACAGATAACCAGGATAAGCATAGCCGACTCCGCCGCTGAGATAGGGAG
>DATBID010000663.1:0-10008 GCA_036557125.1 Bryobacteraceae bacterium
GGCCGACGGCCGCTTCTGCCGGAAGTAGCGCCACGAGCTGTAGATCGCGATCAGATAATAGATGAAAGGAGTTGCTGCGAGGGCGAGCAGAACAGCGGTTGGGGCGCTCATTGAACCGCGCTCACCTCAATGAGCGGCTGATTCGTCAGAAGCAGCTTACCGCCGCTTTCAGCAACCACCTGGAAGCGATCGGGGCCGGCGAGAGGTTCGAGCCTGTGGAGGGCGGCACGTTCCGCAACCAGGTAATAGCGCTCCGATCCGTCCCAGAGCCGCTTCCATTGCTGGTCGTCGATGAAAACATCAGGCGCGCCGGGCGCATACGACCCGTACTCCAGGTTTTGAAAACGGCCGTTCAGGAGGAGGGCGTTGCGCTGGGTGTAGAAGAAGACCGATGAGAAGTCGTAGTAGTGATGATCCACGATGAGCTTTCCCTGGGGTGAGCGCAAAAGCGCGTTTGCCAATGGGCGTGAGGACATGTACGGATCAAATACGACTAATGCCATGCGGGCAGCTTGAAGGAAAAGAACGGCCATGAGCGCAGCGGAGAGGAAGGCTTTTTCGCCGCTGAAGCGCAAAGTTCCGGCGGCGCCGATGAGAAAGGCGATGGCGGCGAGCAACAGCGGGGCTCGCAAATAAGCGAAAGAGTGCAGCGTGAGATCCTCCATGTGGCCGAGCGAGAGTGAATAAACATCCGGGTGCTGCGTGAGGGCGGAAGAAATGTCTCCGGGGGCGGGGATGCCGCGCGTGGCAAACCAGAGGCCGCCCGCCGCAATGGCGCAAATCAGGAGAATGGCGGAAAGGACGCGCGTGCCACGGCGAATCCAAACGCCGCCGGCAGCCATGGCGGAGCCGGTGAGCAACGCGAGAGCGGGGTAAAGCGGCATCGAATAGTATTCCTGGGTGGTCGAGAAGGTAAAGAAGACCAGGATCAAGCCGGCCCAGGCGAGCGCTAACAGACGAGCGCCAGAGGCCCGATCGACCGGGCGGAAGGAGAGCTTCGAGATGGCCGGGAAGTAGACGCTCCAGGGGAAGAGCCAGATCAGATGGAAAAGCCAGAAATAGAGGCGCGGGACAGTGTTGTAGTCGCGCGGATAGCGCAGGTTGAGGAAGCGCAGCACCTGCTCATTCATGAAAAAGAACCACAAAAAGCCGTGATATTGGCCGGGAAGGCTGCGGAGCGAGAAATCGAAATAGGGAGGATTGCGGAGCGTGGCGAGGACGTGCCAGGGCGCGGCGATGGCTAGTAGAAGGATGGTTCCGCTGACAGGGTGCAGGCGCCGCCAAATTTTCCGCTCGAAGAGCTGGCGGGTGAGAGCGAGATAAATGAGTGCAGAGCCGAGGGGGAACACCACGCCGATGAGGCTTTTCAGCAGCAGACTTACGCCCAGACTGGACCACAACAGAAAGGCCCACAGCCGGGGGCGCGGTTCCTGCGGGTCGATGATGCGCAGAAAGGCCCACATGGAGAGGGTGATATCAGCCGTGAGCATGACATCGGGGATGAGGATGCGGGTGAACAGAAAGAGGCCGATGCAGGTGGAAATCGACAGGCCGGCGTAGAATCCGGCGCGCTTGCCGAACGCCCAGATGCCGAAGGCGGTGGTGAGCCAGGCGAGGGCTAAGACGGAGAGCACGATGGGAATTCGCGCAACCCAATCGTAGGTTCCGAAAATTTTGAAGCACATGGCGATCAGCCAGTAGATCAGCGGAGCCTTTTCGAAATAGGGGATTCCGTCCAGATGGGCCGTGACCCAATCGCCGGACGTGAGCATATTGCGGGCAATCTGCGCCTGTACGGCGTCCACGTCGTCCATCAGCGACGGCGGAGAAACCATGCAGCCGATGTAAATGGCAGCCGCGAAGAGCAGGACGATTAGGAAGATCCGGCTACTTTTTCCGCCAATAAGGCCGGCTCCGCGGCCGGAGCCATCTGGATTCCCCATCTTTTCATCCATAGAAATAGCGTCAACAAACCCCACAAGTGATAACCTGCATTGGTGCGTCTCTCCAGATGCGCCCGCGTGAGGCGCTCCATCTCGTTGAAATAGAAAACGCCGGCGTGGGATGCCTTTGCCTCTGCTATGGTTTCTGTAAGCAACGGCCGAAGGGGGCCGCGCAGCCACTCATGCACCGGAATATCGAAGCCCGTTTTGGGGCGGGACAAGACTGCGGGAGGCAGCTTGCGGCGCATCAATTCTTTGAGAATAACCTTCTGGCGGGAGCCACGAATGCGCAGTTGGGCCGGGAGGGAGTTGGCGAATTCCACGATGCGGTGATCGAGGAAAGGCGGGCGCACTTCGAGTGAGTGAGCCATGCTGATGCGATCGACCTTGCTGAGGATATCGTCGGGAAGGAAGTAGCGTTGATCGAACCGGAGCCAGGCTGCGAGATCGTCTCCGGCGGCGGCGAGATCGCGCAGAAGGATGGAGAGCGCCGCGGGCAAAGGCGAGCGAGTGAGACGGCGTTTTTCCGAATCCGAGAAGGTTCCGTTCCAGTAGATGTGGGCCCGCTCGGGAGTGAGAGCACATCCTTCCAGGAAGCGCCTGGCTTTATATTCGAACGAGATTTTTTCGTCGGAAACAGGGAGGCGGCCGATGGCGGCGCGGGCGGCGCGGAGGGTCCACGCAGGCAGGCTGCGAACGGAGCGGGCCAGGATACTAGCGCGATGGGTGAGATAACCGCCGAACAGCTCGTCGGCGCCTTCGCCGCTCAGCGCGACGGTGGCGTGCCGCTTGGTGAGCCGGGAAAGCAGCCAGACCGGAAGAGCACCGGCATCGGCGCTGGGCTCATCGGAATAATAGGCAAACTGCTCGATCGCTCCGGGGAGATCTTCCTGGTCGCTGATATCCAACTCGTGGTGATCCGTGCCGTAGTGTTTTGCCACCTCGCGGATGTAGCGGCGCTCGTCGAAGCTGTAGCCTCGGAAGGAAATGGAGAAGGTTTGCATACGCGCGGGCGACGCTTCTACCGCGTAATGCAGGATGGTGGAAGAATCGACGCCGCCGCTCAGCCAGACGCCCAGGGGCACGTCGGAGAGGAGATGTTCGGCTACGGATTGGCGCAGGAGGCGATCGAGCTCGGCGCAGGCGTCGGGACGATCCCACTGTTTCTCCGCTCGGAAAAACAATCGCCAATAGCATTCGGTCCGCACGGCACCGCGGCGCCACTCCATCCAGTGGCCGGGAGGCAGCTTTTCGATGCCATCGACCAGGGTCCAGGGGCACGGGACATAGTTGAGAGAAAGGTAGCAATCGAGGCCATCCAGGCTTAGGGCACGATCGATTTCGGGATGGACCAGGATGGCTTTGAGCTCGGAGCCGAAGTACAGATCTTCGCCGCGACGGGTGAAGTAGAGTGGCTTAATGCCCATACGATCGCGCGCGAGGACCAGGCGCAGATCCGCTTCGTTCCAGAGCGCCACGCCGAACATGCCGCGCATGCGAGAGAAGCAGTCCGTGTCCCATTCGAGAAAAGCCTGGAGCACGGTTTCGGTGTCGGATTGGGAATGGAAACGGCAGCCGCGGCCCTCAAGTTCCGCCCGGAGCTCGCGGTGATTGTAGATTTCGCCATTAAAGGCAATTACCGTGCCGGTGGC
This sequence comes from Bryobacteraceae bacterium, assembly GCA_036557125.1. Lineage (GTDB taxonomy): Bacteria > Acidobacteriota > Terriglobia > Bryobacterales > Bryobacteraceae > PSRJ01. The sequence continues at coordinate 3,596 of DATBID010000663.1, forward strand.
AGCGTCGACGATGGGTTGATCGCCGCCCGCAAGATCGATGATTTTTAAACGGGCGGCGCCGAGCGAGGCGGCGGACGATTCATAGACGCCCTGCTGATTCGGACCGCGATGGACTAGCGTCGCGACTGCGTTCTGGATTCGCCCTGGAGGGGCAGCATGACGGCGATGCGTAAATCCGGCAATGCCGCACAAATCAGCGGCCCTCCGAAGGAGACTTTTTCACCACAGAGACACAGAGACGCGGAGAAAAGCAAGGGAATAATGGCGCCTTTGTAGCTCGGCTATGTGTATAAACCGGGGCATTCTTTAAGGTCAAACCCTGAGGGCGCAGAGGGGGCAGAGAGCGCAGAGTCGGAGTGCGCCGGTTGCTAATCGGCGCGCGGGATTCCATCCTGCCCCAGAAAGGCATTCGTGCGGTTACGTGGCTCCTTGGGCCAGGCTTGACTGACGAAAGCGCCTGCCCCACTGTTTTCCGGCCGCACAGTTTCACGACTGGGCCTCGGAAGCGGTGACGGTAGCTAGGACGCGGGAGCGGCGGTTATGCGGGCTCCTCCAGTTGACTTGGGGCAGGAAGGCCGAGATATCGACGCGATCCTGGTATTTTACGGCGATATTCATGAGCGAATCGAGCAGCGACTGGCTGAGGTAGTGGGGTTTCAATCCGAGGTCGATCAGTTTGGAGTGCCTGGCGTTGTAATAGTGCTGCTCGGCCTCGACACGGGGGCCCTGCAAATGATCGATCTCCACCTCCAAGCCCATCTTTCGCCCGGCTGCCTGCACCATTTGCGCGAGCTCCAGAACCGAGAACTGTTCGGTGAACTGGTTGAATACACGGCACTCACCGGGGTTGGCGGGATTCAGGCAAGCCAGCTCGATGCAGCGCACGGTGTCGCGGATATCCAGGAAGCCGCGCGTCTGGCCGCCTTTGCCGTAGACGGTGAGGGGGTGACCCACGGCAGCCTGGGCGCAGAAGCGGTTGAGGACAGTGCCGAAGACATCGTCGTAATCGAAGCGGTTAATGAGGGCCTCATCGAGCGAGGTTTCGTGAGTGACGGTGCCGTACACCACGCCCTGGTTCAGGTCGGTGGAGCGAATTCCCCAAATCCGGCAGGCAAACATGATGTTGTGGCTGTCATGCACCTTAGAGAGGTGATAGAAAGAGCCGGGCTGCTTGGGGAAAGGGAGCACGTCGGTGCGGCCGTTGTGCTGGATCGAAATATAGCCTTCTTCGATATCGATATTAGGAGTACCATACTCGCCCATCGTGCCGAGCTTAACCAGATGGCAATCGGGCCGGAACTCCTTGATGGCGAAAAGCACATTTAGCGTTCCGACCACATTGTTTACCTGGGTGAACACGGCATGTTTGCGGTCGATCATGGAATACGGCGCGGCGCGCTGCTCAGCGAAATGCACGACCGCATCAGGTAAGAAATCTTCGAATAAGGAGGAAAGAAAATCGTAATCGGTAACATCGCCGACGAACGAATCGATGGTCTTTCCGGTCAACTCCTGCCAGACCCGCAGGCGTTCGGTAAGTGGCTGAATGGGGGTGAGCGTTTGAGCGCCGATTTCAAAATCCCACTGGCGGCGCAAGAAGTTATCGGCGATCGCGACCCTGTGGCCCTTGGCGGAAAGGTACAGGGCCGTTGCCCAGCCGCAGTAACCATCGCCTCCCAGTACGCAAATTCTCATGGACATTCCTCCGCAATCAGATTCCGCAAGCGCATACGAACCACAATCGTCTCACCCGGAGGGCGGTCAACCTTTTGACGCGCGCCCAACACCCGACCCGTTGACCAAGCCATGTTCCGTTTGGAAATGAAAGGCGTGTTCTACCAGATGTAATTGTATCAATAGAGGTTACCTGCTTTTGGAAATTTTGGGATCGGCTTCACAGGAGCTGCGGATTGGGGGATCGTTTTCTCCGATCTTCGGCTTGTGCGCACACTTCGCGCTTTGGTGCGGCATTCGGCCGGATTCGGGAGTCGATTTCGGGCTATGCAGCCTTATCTTTCGCCTCTTGTTCGAGCCGGAAGCGGTAGCGGACGCGATCGAAGCCGGTCTTTGCGGCCAGCGCGGCTTGTTCCAGCGCGTCGCGGCGGCCGATTTCGCGGACTATTTCGGAAGCTGAAAAAACGAACCCATTTTCTTGGGGGTCGAAGGGTTCTTCGAGCATTTTGTGGTATTTGGCGAGGAGGATGGCTTCTTCGAGCCGGCATTGCTCTTCAGCCTTGCGCGTGGCCTGGAGCTCTTTGAGTTGTTTGACGCTGCGATCGAGCATGTTCTTAATGCGGGTGAGATAGAGGGCGATGTTGGTTAAGGAGCCGCGCTCCAGCATGCCGGTATCCAGGTACATTTTCAGGTTGTCTTCAATGCTCATGGCGCGGTCGAGACGCCAGTGGTAATCGGCGATGAGCTGGACGTGAGCGCGCTCTTCGGCGGTTTGAGGCTGGTAGCAATCCAGAAATGATTGGACGTGCTTTGTATATAGTTCGATCTCTTCGTCAGGGATAACCATCTTGCGGCCGGTGAGGCCATGGCGGTAGGCGTTCGTTGACGACCGAGCCTTCCCCTCCGGAGTGACCGGTCCGTGGCTTAGGTGAGCGTTAGCTCTATTGGCATTCAGTTGCGCTTCGGAAATTTCAGACATCTCGTGTTTGCTCCTCGTGGGGATATTGGGACGCTCCTTGACGGTCGCGGCTCTGATTCAGAGGTAGCATGGCGATGCGCGGTGAGAGAGGGCCTGGGCGTGGAAATTGTTGATTTCGGGGGGACGAAAAATTTTCGAGGACAGTCACCGTGTGGTTCCGGCGGCCGACTATTGTAGGCGGTTCTAGTGGTACTAGGGGATAGATTGCCGATTCAGAGCTTCTCGAGGGACATGAGTTCAAGTATTCTTGGGAGTACTCGTACGGAGGTGACGATGAGGATGATGCGAACGCTGCTTTTCTGTGGAGTGTGCTGCCTGGGGGCGCAGGCGGATGTTATTACCTATGTTACGCCGGCAGGGTCTAAAGTCCCGATCAATCAGCCCGTAGATGCATCGGTAACGTTCGCCACAGCGCCGGGGACAATTACCGTCACTTTAACCAATCTGGAGGCCAATCCCAGAGACGTAGGACAGGACCTCAGCGACTTGTTCTTCACGGTTGGTAACGGCAATGTGAACACCGCCAGTTATGCGCCCGGCCCCGTGGATTCCGCGCAGTTGGTTTCTATCGATGGCGCGGGAATCCCTACGCTCGGCAGTACTCTCGATACGGCAAGCGATATCGGGTGGGTGTTGAGCATCGTAAGTGGGACGGAACTTCATATGGACGTGCTTTCCGGTCCAGGACATGCGGGACCGGCGCAGACTATTATCGGGCCGCCGAACGGCTCCGGTGTCTACTCGAATGCCAATGGTTCGATCGCCGGCAACAAGCCGCATAACCCGTTTATCAACCAAACTGCGAGCTGGGTGATTGATGCTCCGAATGTTTCCGCGGGCACGACCATCACTTCGGCTACATTCTCGTTTGGCACCATAGCCGGAATCAAAGTCCCTGGGACTGCGGTACCCGAACCCGGCTTCTACGGCATCGTTGCGCTCGGTTTGGCAGGAGTGTTGATCGGAGTTCGACGGCGGCGCAGAACCACTTCCGCGCAGGGATAGTGGTATCCGATCGCTTCAGCGCAGCGCTTCGATCGGATTCATGCGGGCGGCCCGGCGAGAGGGGACCCAGACCGCGAAGACTGCAATGGCAGTCAAGAGCACCGGGACTGCCGCAAAGACCAGGGGGTCACGAGCGGTAACGCCGAAGAGCAGGCCGGCGATCAGGCGGGCCAAGGCAAACGCCGAGAGAAGGCCGATAATCACACCGAGGAAGATCAGCCGGAGTCCGTGGAGCAGCATCATGCGGGTGACGTCCTCCGGCCGCGCCCCCAAGGCCATTCGGATTCCGATTTCCTGCTGCCGCCGGCGGATGGAATATGCGGTCAGGCCGTAAATCCCGATAATTGCGAGGAGCAGGGCTGCCGCCGCAAAGAAGCTCATCAGGACGGTTTGGAATTGGGTACGGGCTGTGGATTCGGCGGCTACCTGCTCCATCGGCCGGACGCGGGCGACTGGAATTCCACCAGCCACCGAACGCAATATCTTGGAAATTGCGCCGCCGGACTGCGGCGATCCACTGCGGGTCCGAACGATCCAGGCCGCCGGCAAGAGCGGAAATTCGAACGCCTTCACGGCGTCGGGCACTTGGGCGATGGGGACGTACATGATCGGCCTCGGCCGGCGATCGAGCCTTTGATCGCGCACGTCCGCAGCGATTCCGACGATCTGGCGCGCCGGATCGGCCTCGAATTGAGGGCCAAACGTTCGCCCGATGAGGAGGCGATCATGAAGGGGATCGCTGGCCGCCCATCCCATGCGAGCCATGGTTTGATTGATGATGACCACGCCGGGCGCGGCGGCGGTATCGCGGTCCGTAAATGCGCGGCCACGCAAGAGCGGGATGCGCAGCACTTCGAAGTAATGCGGTGAAACGAAGGTCCAGCCAGCGAACCCGTGAAAACGACCGTTCAAAGGCCGCCCCTGCACGATGTAAGGGAGCTGCCAGACGGTTTCGAGGGGCAGACAACAAGAGGCGGCAGCGCTCTCGACTTCCGGCAGAGATTCGATCCGTTGAATGCCCTGGGTGAAAAGGCGGTCCGCTGCCGGAGCGTGCTCATAGCGGGTGCCGGCTAAGGCGGTCTGCATGGTGAGCACATTTCGAGGATCGAAGCCGGGGTTTACCGAGCGCAAGGCAATTGAGGTGCGGATGAGGAGACCGCCTCCGATTAGCAGCACCAAAGCCAAGGCTATTTGGGAGACGGCCAGCATGGATAGAGTTCTGGTGCGGCCGATAGGGGCGCCGGAGCGTCCAGTACTTTCTTTGAGAGGAGTGTTGAGGTCCCCGCGGGACACGTGCAGCGCGGGCACGATGCCGAAAAGGATGCCTGTGAGGAACGCTGCCAAAGCGGTGAAGAGCAGGACGCGCCAATCGAGCGCGACGCCGGCGCCCGCCTCGCCAATGCGAGGGAAATTGATGGGGTTCACCCCTCCTGTGCTGAGTGGAGCGCGCGGGTAAAGACCGAGGAATGCGCGCATGCCGGTCCATCCGAGAGCGAGCCCGAGCGCCGCTCCGATGACGGAGAGGGCGACGCTTTCGGTGAGCAATTGGCGGACAATTCTGCCGCGGCCGGCTCCGAGAGCGGCGCGAATAGCCATTTCCCGCGTTCTTGCGGCGGCCCGGACGAGTAACAGGTTGGCCACATTCGCGCACGCGAGAAGCAGCACGAAACCTACCGAGGAAAGCAGAATCAACAGGGATGGACGGACGTTGCCAACGAGGGCATCACGGAGCGGTTCAATGGATCGCCTTTCGTTGGGACGCACGGAACCCGGAGATGCGCGGCGGGCGGCCTCGGTGAGAAGCGGCAATTCCGCCCTGGCTTGGGCGAGTGCTACGCCGGGCTTGAGACGGCCGGCGATGTAGCAGAGGCGGCTATCCACCTGCGTGCCCGAGGGATCGATTTGAAATGGCAGCCATAGTTCCGGGGACTGCTCGAACTCCTCGGTGGCGAAAGGACCAAGGACCCCCACGACGCCGTATGGCGTGTCGCCAAGCAAAATGCGGTTGCCGACGATGGCAGCGTTTGCCCCGAAATGGCGTTTCCAGAGGCCATAGCTCAACACGACTACGTGGCCGCCGGCGGGGCGATCTTCCTCAGCGGTGAAGGTGCGACCATGAAGGACCGGGGCGCCGAACAGACGGAAGAAATCGGCAGTGACGATCGCGGCCGGAGCCAATTCGGGGTTTGGGCCGCCGGTCAGGTTGACGTGATCGAGCCAATAAGCCGAGATGTCCTGAAAGGCGGTTGCCCGCTGCCCGTAAAAGGTGAACGACTTCGGCGAGGCGATTGGGTCCTCGGCTCCTGCGTATGAAACTTCAAACTGGACGATGCGATCCGCATGGGGAAACGGCAGCGGTTTCAGCAATACGGCGTTAACCAGGGAGAACACGGCGGTATTGGCGCCGATGCCAATGGCAATCGCGAGGATGGCGGCGATGGCGAAGCCGGGACTTTGCCGAAGAACGCGGAAGGAATGGTTGAGATCGTGGCGGAGGCCTTCCAGCCAGGGCATGGGACAAGTGTAGCTGGATCGGGAGGAGTGGAGGGGAGAAGCGGGAATCGAGGGCGGGAGCGTTGGCTTTTTGCCGGCGCCGCGATAAAAGACTTTGCCGCCTGCGCGCGGTTGGCAGGCTGAAGCCTGCCCTACCATCTACAGCTTCATCCGCTCCAGCTTGCGGTAGAGGGTTTTGCGCTCGATGCCTAGAAGTTGGGCGGCTTTGGATTTGTTTCCACCGGTGGCGGCGAGGATTTTA
>DATBID010000664.1:0-3246 GCA_036557125.1 Bryobacteraceae bacterium
AAAAATCCAATTCCAATAAGCTGATTCAGCAGTTTTGCCGGGCTACGCGGGAATTCTTTGATGTTTCCGGCGTGTATTTCTGGCGCTGTCAGCCGGGCGATGAACTCATCGGCGAGCAGGCTGACGGCAAGATGGCGCAGAATTTTGTGGGAATGCGGCTGCATCCGGCCGAAAGTACGGTAACGGCGGAGGCGGTGCGGCAGCGGCGGACAGTTTTTGCCAATCATGTGAATTCAAGCGCGCTTCCGGCGGCGCGGGAATTTCAGGCGCGGTCGTTGCTGGCGGCTCCGCTAGTGGTCTTCAATGAAGTGGTTGGGGCTGTCACCTTTCTGCACGATTCCAACGAAGAATTTTTCAGCGAAGATTTTGCGGCGAAGGCGACCATCCTGGCAGGACAGCTGGGAAGTCTGCTGGAGGCAGCCCGTTTGGGCGACGCGTCAAGGGAAGAGCATCAGCGTGCCGAGATTCTGGCCGATGTGGCTCACGCTTTACATGCAAGTCCTGACGTCGGAGCGGTGATCGAGGCGCTGGCGGATCGGCTTCGACTGTTGCTGCGGACCCGCCTAGTCTGCGTACTTTTACGGCGTGAGGGTCCGTTTGAGCTGAAGGCCGTTTCCGCGGAGACGCCGCAGCTGGCGACTTCGGCACGCGCTCGGCATGATCGGCAAACCTTACGCTTTGCCGCAGATCTTGCCCAGCGGGCGGTAGCGGCGGGAGAACCACTCACGTTATCGATCGGTGCCGACGTGCATTCGCTGGGGAACCTGGTTTCCCCTGGAATGTTGCTGGCCGCGCCATTCCGAACGTCGCGGACGCAGGGCGCGATCCTGATTTATCCGCGACAGGATGGGATTTTCACCTCCGAAGAGCGGGCGTTGGTGGGTGCAATCGCAGGATTCGGCGCGGTGGCGGTGGCGCACGCGGAACTGCATGCCACGGCACACTCCCAGGCGGAGGAACTTCATCAACTGCTTGAAGTTTCTCTGGAACTCGGAGCGAGCGGTGACCTGGACCGTTTTCTCCAGGCCTTCGTCATGCGGGCTTCAAGTTTTCTTGGCTTCGGCCGGTGCTTCATTGCGCTACTGGAGAATGATCAATTCCAGGTGCGCTATGGCGTGGAGCAGGGACACCCGAAGCGGTTGGAGCACATTTTCCCCGAAGGTGTGGCAACGACTGCTCTCCGAGCGAAGGAAGTTTTCTGGACGGACGAGGCCAGCCGGGTTCCGGGCGCCAATATGGAGGTTGTTTCCAAGTACAAGGTGCATCAGTTCCTGGCGGTGCCATTGCTGGGAGCGAGTGGGACTCTGCTGGGGATGTTTGGGCTGCTCGACCGGCTGGATGGGACGGGTATTTCCCAGGAGGACATTCGACGGGCGCGAGCGCTGTCGAACCAGGCTGCGGTCACGCTGGAAGCTGCGCGCAATTTGCATCTTTCGGAACAGCACCGGAGGTGGGCCGAGGCATTGATTGAACTAGCGCGCGACATTGACGGAAGCCTGCGCCTGCCGGAATTTGCCTCGCGGTTCGTGCGGAGGGCGGCCGAGTTGACTGGCTGCCGTGGCGGACTTTTAGGCATGCAGCAGGAAGATCGGTGGCAGGTTGTTGCCCTGCATGAAGGACACCTCGCCCTTGGCGCACCTAGTGCGGAACATCGCGCATCGGCGAAAGCTCTGGTTTCGGCGGTCACAGCGGGAACGGATGAGAGTCTGGTTAAGAGGGAGAGCCAGCTTCTTATGGCCCCGTCGTCCCTCGATCGCGAGAGTGAGCGAGATCTTGGGTCGGCTCTGGGCGAATTTCTGGCTCGGCATGGCGAGAAGGTAGTTTCCGCTCCCGCCGCGGAAATGCTGGGTATGGAAGTCGCGGGCAGGTTGCGCTGGTCCGAGTGCACGCTGGTGCGCCTATCGAACGCGAATGGGGAACTTTCGGCAGTTCTGTGCCTCTCGGGACGCGCATCCTGGAACCGGGAGGATCTGGTTTTTCTGGAGACCCTGGCAGGACACGGCGCCATGGCGCTGGAGAATGCGCGGCTCTTCACCAAGGTCGAGCAGTCGAACCGGCATTGGGTGGAGATTTTTGATGCGATTACAGATCTGATCGTGGTGCACGATCAAGCCGATCGCGTGCTGCGAGTGAACCGATCGCTGGCGGCGATGATTGGCGTGCCACCTTCGGAGTTGATCGGGGTTAACATTCGAGCGCTGATGTCACTGACCAGCGATTCGGCTTCCTATTCCTGCCCGTTCTGCCGGTCCATGGGAGACGAGTCCGCGGAGTTTGCGCATCCTGTGTTTGACCGCACTTACCTGGTTTCGACTTCCCGAGTGCCCGGAGCGAACGGCGAGGGCTTCCAGACGATTCACGTTTTGAAAGACATCTCGGACCGGAGCGAGGCGGAGCGGCGCTATCGCGAGTTGTTTGACAATATCCAGGAAGGACTATTTTTCAGCACGCCGGGCGGCCGTTTCGTGGAAGTGAACGATGCCATGGTGCGAATGCTTGGGTATCGCAACCGGGAAGAACTGTTGCAGATCGATATTCCTACGCAGCTTTATCTGACACCAGAGCAGCGGCAACTGCACGCCAAGCAGATGGAGGAGCAGGGCAGCCTGAGGAATTTCGAAGCGACCCTCCGGCGCAAAGACGGTTCGCTGATACATGTACTCATCAACGCATTCGGGCTATACGACAGTATGGGCCGCCTGGTACAGATTCGCGGGCTGATGCTGGATGTAACCGGGCTGAGAACCTATCAGTCGGAGTTGCACCGGGAGCGCGATTTTTCGGGCAAGATCCTGAGTAATACACAGAGCTTAATTTTGGTCGCGGACACTGCGAGGCTGATCAGCTATGCGAACCGGCGCTGATATAACGCAGGATTTGAGCAGCGCGAACTGTTGGGGCGTCCGTTGCTGGAATTGGCTGCGCCGAGTTTCTCGCGAGCGCTGGCCGAAGCAGTGCATAGCACGCTCGCAGGGCAGCAAGTGGACAATTTGGAGTTGGAATTTGTGCGCCGCAGCGGAGCGGCGGGGAAGTACTCGGCCAACCTCAGCCCCATGCGGGATGAGCAGGGAACGGTGACCAGCATTGTGCTGGTATTGACCGATATCACCGATTCCGCCCTTCTGCGCGACAAGCTGGTGCACGCCGAGAAGATGGCGGCGGTAGGGCAGTTGGTCTCGGGCGTGGCGTACGAGGTCAACAATCCTTTAACGGCGATCCTTGGGTTTACGGACCTGTTGATGGAGA
>DATBID010000665.1:0-4254 GCA_036557125.1 Bryobacteraceae bacterium
CAAAAATTTCACGTGCTCCCCAACTGGCTGTTCATAAGCCAAGTAGTGATACTGCTCCATCAGGCTGTTGAAGAGAGGCTCGTCACTCGTGCGGCGCACCGGTTGGATCTCTACCGGGCGGAGTGCCTGCAAGGGACCGACCATCGGCGTAGTGTCGATGAGCACCGGTTCGGGCCGCACGCGCCGCACCAGCGGATTATGGGGCACGCATTTCACGGCCGGCAGTTCGATATGCCCGGCACGGTCGAGCATCAGCAACAGGCCGCGGCAAACCATATCGCGCAATGCGCCGTTGGCCTGCCTCCACTGCCAGGCTTCGCACAACCTCTGCGACAACCTGCGGCGGCTTGCGCGCGGATGGGAGGCGATCAGTTCGCGGATGTAGAGGATATCTTCCACAGTGACTACCCTTCCCCGGTACTTGAGTTCGGACATGCCACCGCAAGTATGGAGCACTTTTTCATGGAACGCAAGAGGATAAGAATGTTTTTGGAGAGATTTTTTATCGGAGCGCGTTCACCCGGCGCCACATGGGAGCGGCTTGTACACGGGACACGTCGCCGGCGGCCATCAGCAACTGCGCCTCATACGCCTCCAGCGGTTTGGCCGGAGCATCGGATTCCGGCCACCACACGAATTTTCCTTTCGACAAGCGCTTCTGCGCTAGCCAGTATCCCTGGCCATCATAGGTGAGAAAGCGGATGGAGGTCCCGCGGCGGCTCCGAAACACGAAGAAGTCCCCTCCATACTGCACCTATCTTGCTGTTGACGCTCTTGATGCGGCTGCTTCTTCATGAGGTTCTCAACCCTTCAATGTAGCGATCTGTTCTGGTGTCGGCTCGGGATACAGATATTCGGTTCTGTAGTTGGAGCGATAAGCTTTGATTCGGCCGTTATGCCGCCATTGACTGACTGTGAGGTCTTTGACGCCGATCTTCCGTGCCATTTCCTTTAGGGTAAGCATTCCCCTGTCGCGCAATCGCTCGCGCCGGGTCCTCAGCCCGGATTTTTTGCAGATACTACCAATGATGCTCACATTGAACAATCGGCCGTCACCTGAACGAAGGCCCTGGGCATTGAGACGTTCTACGATCTGTTGATAATCATGTGTATCCAGGAGGCTATCGATTACTTCTATGACCTCGGGCCTCGTCCTGGAGAGTACGCAGAACGGTAACGGCAGAGGGAGCTTCAAGGTCCTAAGCGCACCGCCTTTGAAACGGAGTTCCGCGACAACCTGTCCCTCCTTTCGGAGAGTCACATCCTCCAGGAGAAGATGTGCCATGCGTTTCCGTTCCCGGTGGGGCAGGTTCGGATCATTCCAAACTCTCGGAAAGTCTATGGCCAATGCCAGGATCTTCTCACGCTGCGCTGCACGGTGGGTCCTTTCCTCGTTCTGTTTTTGTTTGTCATACTCATCCTGGGCAGAACGCAAAATTCGCAACTTCACGTTCCAGTCGGCTTCCAGCTGATCCGCCACCAGGCGGTTATCTGGGTCTACCCGCAGGTAGCGGCGGCGTGCCAGTTCCGCTTCCTGCTGTGCCCGTTCTACCACTTGGTGCCTGAGGCGATCAGCCTCCGCCATACGTGTTTGCACCTCTCGCTCGATCGCCAGCGCCACTTCTAAATTCAACGGGTTTACAGTCTCCAACAGCAGTTGGCCAACGGCCCGGTCAAGATCACGCCCGGAGATCCGTTGGCATTGCTTTTGCCCATAGCGTGAAGCCGCTGCACCACAGACGTAATCCGGATACAAATGGCCCCGCCGCTCGTGATATTGCACTTGCATCCGCCGGCCACATTTCCCACAAATGGCCAAGCCTTGGAGCAAAGACGGGCCTTCGCGCGGTGGAGTTTTTTGCCGCTGAGATCGATACTGTGTCGAGTTCTCCTGCAATTTCTTTTGATTCTGCTGATACTCTTCCCAGCTGATATAGCCGGCGTGTGAGTTGGGAATAAACGCGTACCACTCCTCGGGCGCGATCTTTCTTTTGATCTGCTTTACTAGTCCACTGGGCAACTTCATCGACCGAGTGCGCCCGAATCCGTATGCTCCGGCATACCGTGGGCACGACAATACCCAGGTGACCCGATAATAGGCAAGATCGCCCCAGACGATTTCTCCGTCGTGGGTTCTTCCCCAAACGCGGCGGGGAAATTTCAGGCCTTCCTGGCGGAACGCCTTCACGACTGCGAGTGCCGACCCGGTCCGCCGAAAGGTCTTGAAAAGGTGATGAAAGCTTTCCTGGACCTGCCGATCCGGGTCCAGTTCCACTCGGCCGTTCGGACCGTAAACCATTCCCGTCGGAAGCCGCCCTCCAAGTTCTCCGCGCCGTGCCTTTTGCAAAAGCCCCCCGCGCAGGCGGGCTCGAATCAGGTGCAGTTCGGCCTCGCTCATGGTTCCTTTCAGACCCAACAGGAGGCGATCATTAAAGTGGGAAGGATTATACAGGCCGTCCTCGTCCAGCAACAGGGTGCCAGTGAGTCCGCAGATCTCCAGAAGCCGATGCCAGTCGCTGGAATTGCGCGCCAGACGGGAAACTTCCAGCCCCATCACAATCCCCGCACGATTCATGCTCACTTCCGTCACGAGCTTCTGAAATCCTTGCCTTTCGACAGCGCTGCTCCCGGATTGCCCCTGGTCACAATCGATGACCACAATCTGTTCCAGCGCCCAACCCAAAGCGAGCGCCCGCTCGCGGAGCCCATACTGCCGTTGACTGCTCTCCACATTTTCCCGAACCTGTCGAAGCGTGGATTGCCTGACGTACAGAAACGCGTTGCGGCTTAAATGTTCTGCTTGAACTTTCTGATGGGCTTCACTGTTCATAAGGATGATCCTTTGGCGACTAATGCCATGACCGCGCCTCCTATGAGTTGAATCACTTCGCTTTCTATGGGCAAGGGGACACTGACTGTTTCGGAGCGGGCCAACGGGACCGATCGTGCCGGCGGAATCAGTTCCGCCGCCGCTCGAACCCACGCCGCCATACCCCGAGCCATCAACAGTCCTTGTCCCAGCCGCAGCCCGCCAGAGCCATTCCGCGCCACGACGTTTGTACGCATCCTCTCGTAATGCTCGGTGAAATCTGCCGCCGGGAGAGCGCTGGCGCCTTGTTCCACAGCTATGGAGCGCTCGGTTTTTTTTTCGCACCCGCCAAAGCTCGCTCCAGACTTCGGCGGTGCACCTGAATAGCAAACTTTTTCTGAACCTGCCGGACCACCTCCGTCATTGGCATGGGGGCCTGAGTCCGGATTTGGTCGATGAAGGCCAGGACCTCCGCGGTTATCTTGTGCCCACCCTTCGGACCACGCTTTCTTGGGATTAGCCCGGCCAATCCTTCGAGCGCAAAATCCTGCTGCGCTTTGTAAAAGGCAGGCCGAGAGAAACCAAAATCTGCAGAAACACGGCTGACCGGCATGGCCTCCTTCTGAACGCGCCTCAGCATTTCGTATTTGACCTGTGCGAGGTCCTGCGCGTCGAAAAAGCTCTCCTCCAGAAATAACCGGTCGTGCACCTTCCCAGCGCGGGCATTGAAGGTCCCACTTTGGCGGAGAGACTCGACTTTCGCGGTCTCCTTTTTGTGCGGGAGCTGAACGTGTCGCATCTGTTAACACAATTATGCCTATATGCGCTGAAATTGCAAGTGGTTTCTTGTCACCTGCGGCGCTATACCTTCGGGTAATATGCTGTCTAAATATGCTTGCAATATGCAAAGGGGCAGATGAATCCCAATTTGCCACAGCTGGAGTTCTCTTGCCCCTCGGCGTTTTTGCCATTACATATACGACATCATTTGATTTACAGATCACGGGCTAACTCCACCGCCATAGCGCTCGACCAAATCGGCTATTTCCAGGAGACTGTCAGGATGCAATGCTGATCGGCCCGCCGCCATCTCGACGAAGACATCGCGCTTTACAAAATCCGTCCAGATTGCAGGAATCTCGCGCAACTGGCCAGAATCATCATGGAAGTATAAAAAGCTCTCAGCGAAAATACATCGGTGCTCAATCAGCTCAAAATGTTTGCCTCTCAAAGGGTGAAACGGATGAGTGATCAAGAACCGGCGAACTTCTTCTCCCCCATTGGGTGCAGTAGAGAGGCTATTGAAACACGCATCCGGAAAACGGGTCGGCTTCCAGTTTCTCCCGGCATAGTTGGGCGAGGCTGTCTATACCCTTTCTTCCGTCGACGGGTTCGATGGCGACCAGAATGCGGAGGTGCGGAGTGATCTGGATCAAGCGTCCAGG
>DATBID010000666.1:0-3272 GCA_036557125.1 Bryobacteraceae bacterium
CTTCTTCCGATCCGCTGCGCCTTACTGGAGCAGTTGTCCGCGAGATTCACGCCGTCAATCCGAACGCTGCGGTTTACCAAATTCGCACCATGCAGGACCGCCTTTACGATTCGCTGGCGCGCCAGCGGTTTTCCACCACGATGCTCGGCGCATTTGCGCTATTCGGGCTGATTCTCGCCGCCATCGGCGTATACGGAGTGATGTCGTACCTGGTCGCGCAGGGTACGCACGATATCGGCGTGCGCATGGCTCTGGGAGCGCAGCGAACAAAAATTATTCAGATGATATTGCGCCAAGGAGTGGAGTTGGCGGCGATCGGGATCGGCGTCGGACTGATTGGCGCTGTGGCGTTGACGCGCGTTATGTCGGGGCTACTGTTCGGAATTAGTGCCACAGATGCCCTCACCTTCTGCGCGGTAGCGTTGATCCTCGCTATGGTTGGGGTGTTCGCAACATACATTCCTGCCTGGCGCGCCACCAAAGTCGATCCGATCGTGGCCCTGCGTGAGGAATAGTAGCGCGCTGGGCACGCCTCACGCGCGCAACGCAAAAACGGAACCGCGACCGGGAGGGCTGGGGTCTTCAACGGAGTGGCTTTGGTGGCTATGGTTTTGTGTTCGCTTAGTAATAATAAATCCACGGCGCCAGCGTTCAATCTAAAGCCATAAGGTAGTCTATGGCCAAAAAACATCACGCCAGGGAAAAAGCTCCGGAACCAAAACCGAAGGTATCGCGTTTCAACAAGAACCTGCTGGTTATTCTCTTCGCGATCCTCATCGTTTTTGCCACCAGCTGGGCCCTGTCTTCGCGGCATCGAACTCCCGACGTGCCTCAAAGCATGCCGGGCATGGCGGAATCCACCGAAACGGTTGTGGCTTTTGGGCCAACGATAGCCAACACAGCGCCCGCCCCCGGGCCCGCGCCGCAGGGAATGGCCTGGATTCCGGGCGGCGAATTCTCAATGGGCGCGCAAGACCCTCCCGATCATGATGAAGTCGGCATGAAAGCGACGATCGATTCGCGTCCCATCCATCGAGTCTATGTCGATGGTTTCTACATGGACAAAACCGACGTTACGAATGCCGAATTCGCGGCGTTCGTGAAAGCCACCGGATACGTTACGGTAGCGGAGCAGACGCCTCGCGCCGAAGATTTTCCGGGAGCGCCGCCGGAAAACCTGGTCGCTGGCTCTGTCGTTTTTTCGCCGCCCGATCACGCAATTCCGCTTAACAATCATCTCCAATGGTGGAATTACGTTCACGGCGCAAATTGGCGTCATCCGCTCGGTCCGGGAAGCGATATCAAGGGAAAGGACAACGACCCCGTGGTTCATGTGGCCTATCAGGACGCGCTCGCTTATGCGAAATGGGCGGGAAAGCGTCTGCCGACGGAGGCCGAATGGGAATTCGCTGCGCGCGGGGGCTTGGCCGGCAAACCCTTCGTCTGGGGTGACGATTTCCGGCCGCATGGTAAGTGGATGGCGAACACGCACCAGGGACATTTTCCCGACCATGACACCGGCGACGATGGGCACGTCGGGCTTGCGGCTGTAGCGCAGTATCCGGCAAACGGATACGGGTTATATGATATGGCTGGTAATGTTTGGCAGTGGACGTCGGACTGGTACCGGCCCGATTATTACCAGCAGCTCGCCTCAGCGGGCGGGGTTGCGCGCAATCCGCAAGGCCCCGATACATCTTACGATCCATCGGAGCCGAATCAGCCCAAGAAGGTCCATCGCGGCGGCTCCTACCTTTGCACCGATCAGTATTGTTCGCGTTATATCGTCGGCACGCGCGGAAAAGGCGATCCAAGTACCGGGACCAATCACTTGGGGTTTCGCTGCATCATGACGCCAGATCAGTACAAAGCGCGCACGGAACCGCGCGCGTGAGCAAGCGGGTCTACTCCAGCGGGAGGCCGACGATCCAGCGGAAATAAGGATTGTCACCGCCTTCCTGGAAGACTCGCTCGATGGTTTGCGCCCACTGCTCTCGCTGGCCGCGATAAGCATATAGCGCCGCTGCATAGAAATCATGCAGGCGTCGGCGCTTTTCCACTACTGCTCGTTGAAACGGCTCATCCGCGCTGCGCAGAGGGGGCTCTGTTTGTAGCGCCAGGATGCGCGGCAGCACGCGGGCGAACTCCCCGCGGCGCAGCCAGTTTGCGTACTCGATGCGCGGCCGGTCGTCGGTTACCGGAGGCGCTTCATTTGCATACTGCTCCAGTCCCTCGCGGCCGGTGACCCAGGTTGCGACCAATGCGGCCGGAGAATCGATGCCTACTTCCTGGAGAGTGGCGGCGATTGCCGGTTGGTCGAAGCGTTCGATAATCCGCGGCACGTCCAGTTCAAGCGGCTGTGGCGAGCCCACCAGCAGCATTTCGTGAATCTCGGTGGTCCAGAGCGAAGCATATGGGAACACATCGAGAAAGCTGCGAACCAGGGAGCGGGAGTCCTCATCGTTCTGAGTGGCAAGCGGCCACCATTGGGCGAAAATACCGTTCGGATTCAAGCGGCCCCGCGCCAACCGGTAAAAATCGCTGGAATAGAGGTTCACTACTCCCGCTGCCGACGGCGGCGGCGGCTCCAGCGTAATGAGATCGTATTTCTCAGGGCTGCGCAGAAGCTCCTGGCGGCCGTCGCGCATGCGGATCTGGATCCTCGCGTCGGAAGCCGCGCGGAAGTTGCCTTGAAAGAGCGGCGCCGCGTGGATCACTCCCTTCAGCAATTCCGCGCAGACACGCTGCTGTAAGTTCGGGAACTGCAATAGCGCGCCAGTGGTAATACCTGTGCCGAATCCGACGACGAGAGCCGAGCGCGGTTCGCCGCGATGAATAATCAGCGGCAGCAGTGCTTGCATGCGCATGTAACGCAGCGAAGGCATCGGATCGCCCGAGTTTGAGACGCCATCGATATACAAACGGTGGAAGCTCGTATTTTTCGTACGCTGCTCGACGACCGCAACGGTGCCGCCCGGGTCCTCTTCAAAGAAGACCAGGTTGCCGCCTGTGCGCGTTTCGGGCAACAATCGGATCACTCGATCCTCCGGTGTGAGCGCGGCCAGAAGCGCGGCGCACGCCGTCATGGCAAGCAGCAGCCAGCCTGTACGGCGTTCAACAGAGGGGCTGCGAATAGCCGCAACGAAACCCACCGAGGCTGCTCCAATGGCGAGCACACCCAATGTGTGCACGAGTCCAAGAGCGGGGACCAGCAGGAAGCCCGTCAGTATCGTTCCCGATACACCGCCGGCTGTGTTCAGCGCCAAAACTGC
>DATBID010000667.1:0-11034 GCA_036557125.1 Bryobacteraceae bacterium
GGATCAAATTAAGGTTACCAGTACGCACAAACAGGGATGTGAAGACTGTTTGCGGACTGGCGACACCTGGGTTCACCTGCGTCTCTGTCTGATATGCGGTCATGTCGGATGTTGCGATTCGTCGAAGAACAAACACGCAACCAGACATTTCCATGCGACCCAACATCCTCTCATCCGCTCCATCGAGCCTGGAGAAGATTGGATGTGGTGTTATGTCGATAACTTCATGGCCGGCAGCGTAGGCCAGTAGCAGCTTTTCGCCGCGAACCGGTATGGAAGACCTCGCACTGACACAACCGGCCTATCCAGCAGCCAGAGCGGCCGCCGCGCGAATTAGCGAGCATCTGAAGCGGCACCGCGCCGCCAAGGTGGAGGCACTGAATTTTGCCGTGGAGCCGGATGCGGGGGCGATTGAGGCCATGATCGAAGCCGCTTTCTGGGCCAGCTTGCGGCGGGAGGAAGGATTGACGCCGCGAATTTCGCTGGCTTTCGTCGCGCCGGAAGAAGTGCGATCGCCTCTGATATTCGAACGTCGCTTGCCGCTGGCGGCACAGCCCCTCACCCGGCTTGGACCGGCGGTCGAGCGCCCCGGCGTTCACCTCGGCGTCTGGCGCTACGACGGCCAGTTTTACGTCTGGGGCGCTACGCGTAAATTGCCGGCCTATTGCGCGGTGCTGGAAGTGATTTCGGCCGGGCTGCTGGTCTTGAAGCACAGCCACGATGCGGAAGCCAAGAAATTCGTCAATATCGCCGTTTTCGAGGGCGATGAAATCAAGATCATCGACGACCGATCGTCAAGCTTTCCGGACTGCCCCGGCCTTTTAACTTCTCTATTCGACTCCGATATCCGCAATGCCTCTAGTGAAGCGGCCAGCATGCTCGTTCCGCTCGCGGTTTCCATGCGCCGTCACGGCCACGGAGGGTCGCTGCTGGTAGTCCCCTCAACCACGGAAACCTGGCGGGAATCCATCGTGCATCCGATGCTCTATGCGCTCGACCCGCCATTTTCCGGTTTGGCTGAGTTGATGAGGAAGGCCGCTTCTCCGGATGCGGATCGCCGCTGGCTGGAGGCTGTTCAGAATACCGTCGACGCGGTGGCAGGGCTCACCGCAGTCGATGGCGCGACGATCATGACGGACGCGTACGAAGTGTTGGCATTCGGCGCCAAAATCTCACGCCGCGATGGCGCTTCGCGGGTGAGCGAGGTTCTGGTGACGGAGCCGATCGAAGGCTCCCGCGCCGAAATCGTCGAGCCATCCCAACTTGGCGGGACGCGGCACCTCTCGGCTTCGCAGTTCGCCCGCGACCAGCCCGATTCTCTGGCGTTGGTGGCCTCGCAGGACGGCCGGTTTACGGCTTTCGCGTGGTCCTCGTGCGAGAACATGGTGCATGCGCACCGGATTGAAGTTCTGCTCCTGTAATGGATCATTCGACTCTTGCTTGGATTTGGGGAGAGCGAGAGCTTTAGCGCTGACCATTCGGCGTTGGCGGAACGAAGCCGAAATCGGGGGAGGGGGAAGGGTTTTCCGTGGAGTCCGCCGGTTCTGCCGGCGTGGCGTCTTCGCCGATATTGGCAGGCGGAAGCGCCTGCCCCACTTCGGTTGACGGAACGAACCCGGGATCGATTGAAGTGGTTTCCTCGTCAATGGGTTGGCACGGGCGGGCCGCTTTGAGGAGTTCGAGATCGTGGAGGGCTTCCTTGAACTGGCGCTGGGTGGCGGCCTGCATGCGGTGGAGGCGGGCGAACCGCTGATCGGCGCCGTAGAAGGCGGAGCCGTAGAGGTTACCTTCGAGCAGGTCCGCCGGAGCGTGCAGTTCCGCTCTCTTGATTTCCAGATTCCAACTGTGGGTTTCCACCATGGCGTAGCGGCGAAGCTGCCAGGCGAGGCGGATGACGGTATCGAGAGTCTCACGCTCCTCGGGACTTTGCGGGCTATGGTGGGCGTAGTATTCGTCGCGGAGGGTCTCGAAATCTTCGAGTTTTTCGCCGCGAGTGACCAGGGCCTGGGAATAGAGGCCGGTTTTGAAATTGTTTTGGGAACTGATGCGTTTCCCTTCCGCGCTGCGTGGTCCGCAACTTTTAGAGGCATTGCGGCGATTCGATTCCAGTTGTTTTTCGGTGAGCATATGGTTATTTCCACGCTCAGGCTAACAGGACGACAGGGTGCGATTTTCCGGTATTAGCTGTAGTTGGCTGAGGAGATTCGGACGATTTTGGGAAAAAATTGGTGAATGCAAAAGTTCTCATCAGTCAGGCGGAGATGAATCCGGCGGGAATGGGAGAAGCCGATAGGCGAGTATCCGGCGGAGTGGCTTGAGGGTCCTTGAAGCACTCTTCGAGCTCTTCCGCATTGGACACAAAACGGCGGAAGAACTCCAAGTCACTTATCCGCCGGCGCGACTGGAGGATGCGACGGAAATCCGAAAAGTTTTCGTCTCGAAGCCACTCGACGACCTTGTTAGGGAGCGGTTCGAATCTTTTCTCAAGTGCTTGTCGAATGGGTTCCTCGAACACCGTGCGAAGGGTCACCAGTTGATTGAACTCGATATCGTCCCATCGCACAGGGTATGGAAACTTAGGACGCGAAAAGTGTCCCACGCGCGCTCCGGTTACACACTTGACACCTAAGCCCAAAATTCGGGCACGGCTGCACAGATCCTGCTCGAGCTTTCCCCAGATTCGAAAGAACGGAGAAAAGCCGCCGATCCGCTCATAGCTTTGGCGCAGCAGCATGTAACAGGCGCCGATCACCATGGGAACCTCCACGGCGCCATCGCCCGGAAAGCGTGTCAGATGCCGGAAGGCGAAACCTGGGGTGAGACCCCGATGATAATCCCGTTGGCCGCACCAGACGAACTCGGCCCCCCAGCATACAGGGTTGGTGAGTTCCCAGTCCCACCAGGCGGCACACAGGAGGGCTCCGGAGCCGACATGAGGCAGCATTCGGTCGAGCCAATCGGAGGCAAAACTCATGTGGGGATCGAGGAAGACGAGCACGTCGCCGGTGGCGAACGATGCCCCTGAGCGGCGCGCGCGCGAGGAGCCGACGGGCGTGCTATGCCGGACGACGAGCACCTCGGAGCGCTCCAACGCCAGCGGGATCAGGCTGCCGTCGTCGACGACGATGATTTGCCGGCGGTAACGAGCGCTGGTTTCGAGCAGGCCATCGAGGGTGGCATCGAGCAATTGTAGGGGTTCGTCCCGGACGGCGATGATGAAGGAAATCGTGAGCGGCATCAAGGTTCCGATCCCATCAGCTTCGAGTGGTCATATTCGATCCCTGTTTTGGAACAGAACCTTGAGTTGTTTCTGTCTGGCGCCCGAAAGCTTCGCACTCTTAATTAACCCGTCCAACTCGTCCTGATCAACTGCGGAGGTGGTATAGTGCCTTATCAAAGATCGCTCGACGTCACTGGTTGCACGTGGATCGATTCGGCGCAGCCTGATCTGAAGACGGTACCTCTCCACCTTCCTTTCGTTCTCCTCTAGAGCAGCTTCGTACTCGGCGCGCACCTCCGGATCAGGTATCGAGTTCGGGTCGATTCCCGACGGGTACACGGCGGCTCCGGAGGATCGCGGCCTGACGCTCTCCGGAGGAGCGTCGTCGGGGTTGAAGTTTGGGTCCAACTCCTTATCGATGGCTGCGAGAATTGTGAACCACATAGTCAGAGCCTGTTGCCGGGCTTCAATGCGTTCCGGGCCGTTGCCGCCTATAGAAACGCTCTCCATCGATTCGACCGCGTTCTGCAGGTAGTTCACTTCCTTTGTGTTCTGAAATTGGCCGAGTTGACGGCGGGCGCTTTCGATCTGTTCTGACATAGCATTCGTTCTCCTTGCGCTCGTTCCCATGCTGCTGGGGCGATGATAGGCCTGCTCTTCCCAGAGCGACCAGGGCTAAGATGGCAGGGCAAACGCAAACCCTTGAACCGCCTGCTTTGACGAAACAGCGCCGCCCAGGTTGAACTTGCCATCGAAAGGCTACTGACGGCAGACTGTTTTCGAGAAGCGGAAGAGAGTCCACAGCGACCGGCTCGAAATATCTCGAAGCGTTTTGCGGAGGAGATCCTGTGGAGTCTAAGGCGCAGCCGGTATCTCGACATTTTTCCTGCTTTACCCACGAGTTTAGTTGTGGCGCAAACAGGAGATTGACGCATACCTAAAAACTACTGGAATCGCTGCTGACTTGGAGAGTTGCGGTCGCCCCAGCTTTCGATACGGTCAGTGTCCCATCGTTTGCCAGCGTATGTATCTGGCGAACGGTGGCAAATTGCTTCTCCGCTCCACCAGCCACACGGAAAACGTAGGGTATATCGAACGAGATACTTCCGGGAGCAAATGGAGCGGGCGTCATGGGGTCACCAGAGTATGCCTGGTCGCCAGGAGAATTTACCTTCGTGCCAAGCCCACTAACAACGGTCATACTAAAGGTCCAAAAGTTCCGACTAGGATGATGGCCCATTCCCTTGAGTGGCCTTTGGTCATATACACCGCTGGTGACGGCTATAACATCTTTTTCTTTGTACTCAACGTTATAGAAGCAGACGTCGTCCGGGAAGAGGTAGAGATCGGTTGCGATGCCGATATCCGGCCGATTTTTGGTGTGCTCGATGCCAGTGCCCGGTTTTTGCTGCCTTCGAGCCTCAGAGGGCTCGACCACGTCAAAAGTGATGGCACAAGTACAGCTCGAACCGCTGGCGGTTACTGTGACGGATGCCGCGCGGTCGGGGGCAGCAAACGTTACGCTAGGGCCGCTTGTCGACGAGAGCTTCCCACCGCTTGTCGTCCATGAGGCGTTACCAAGCGAGAATGTCAATGTCACCTCTTCGCCCACGCCGACCTTCTTTCTATTGCGGCTAGGGGGTGCGGTAGCCACAGTTTCGGATGTGATGGAGCATGTGGTCATCACTAGCGTGAATTGCGTGGCCGACCCTAGAGGAGCGTTTTGTGTCTGGGATGCTGGCGCGCAGCACGACTTTTCCCCCGACACCGTGTAGGTATCCGGCGGCACTTCACCGAAATCGAAATTCCCGCTTGCATCCGTAACGCCATCCCACCCTTTGCCATCGACGCTCACCGTAACTCCTTCAATCGGTGTCCCATCCGACTTCTGCACATGAACAGCTATTCTCGCATTGAGGGGGATCGGTAGCGGGTCGAGTAACAGCGTAAATACCGTAGACGTTCCGGCTGGGGCATTGAGTGTCTGGGAGGTAGGGCCGGTGACGCCTCCGGCTGAAGTAGGCGAGTAACTGTCCTTCTGCCCGATAACCGTATACGTATCCGGCGGTACCTGCCCGAAGTCAAAGTTCCCATCTGCATCGGTTACTCCATCCCATCCTTTGCTATCGACGCTGACTGTAACTCCCTGAATCGGAGTTCCATCCGACGCGTGTACGCGGACAGAGATTCTAGTTGCGAGGGGATTCAGCGTGAGTTCGTATTGCGTACAAACTCCCGCGGGAGCGCTTTGCGTCTGGGAAGTAGGCTCGGAGGTGTCTCCGCCGCCCGAGGGGGAATAGCCGTCCTTTTGCCCAACGGCCGTATACGCGCCTGGAGTGACCTCACCGAAGTCTTTAACTCCATCCGCCCCGGTTATGTCTGACGAACCAAGCTCGGTTATGGAAACCTTCGCCCCTTCTACTGGAGTCCCGTCCGATGTCCGGACGCGCACAGCGATTTCCGCGGGTTCAGGTTGTGGACACGGCGTGACTGGATCGCTGAGGTTGCCTGGTATGGGTATGGGTCCGGGTGCCGGCGTGGGTGCGGGACCCGGGGAAGTCGGTACCGGTGTGGGTGCGGGACCCGGGGAAGTCGGTACAGGCGTAGGTGTGGGAGCAGGGGACGCCGGCGCGGGCGTGGGTGCCGGACCGGGAGACGTGGGCACGGGTGTAGGCGCGGGACCCGGCGAGGTCGGTACGGGCGTGGGTGCGGGAGCAGGGGACGTTGGTGCGGGCGTTGGTCCCGGACCGGGGGACGTGGGCACGGGTGTAGGCGTGGGACCCGGGGAAGCCGGTACAGGCGTAGGTGCGGGAGCAGGGGACGCCGGCGCGGGCGTTGGTGCCGGACCGGGAGACGTGGGCACGGGTGTGGGCGCGGGAGTAGGCGAGGTCGGTACGGGCGTGGGTGCGGGAGCAGAGGACGTTGGTGCGGGTCCCGGGGAAGTGGGCGCTGGGGTGGGCGCGGGCGCGGGTGACGCGGGGACCGGTGTAGGAGTGGGAGTTGGGTCGGGCACGAGGTTACACCTGCCTCAGATGTCCTTCGGCGGCCTCGGAGAGAGACCGAATTTTGCTGCGGGCGGTCTTGCGATTTGCCAGAAGGTAGCTCGCCCACGGATACCGCTTGTCCGTATCGAAATCCCGGCCGAAGACCAACATCAAATCGATATATTTCGTAACATCGCGCTCCGAGGTAATTTCGTGAGCACGGGCACGCTCGATCCCATACTGAATCAGGTCCCGGAGCTGCGCTTCCTTGAGCGCCGCGCATTCTTTCGGGAAGAACCGCACTAAATGAGTTAGCATCCCCGCCTCGAATTTCTCCACTTCAACCCGCGAGAATGCTGCCATCTGCTCGTGCCGAATGGTGAGCAGCCCTTGCCGGGGAGAGGCATCGGGGCGAGGCGCAGTGTCTCGTGACAGAGCCGGGATCGCGCTCGGCACCAGGGTGCCGGTTTCGAGGGAGAGCGTTCGTTGCAACAGGTATCCACGGCTAAACTGAAACTCAAGCATGTTCCCGGCAGCTTTGCCCTCGGTCCAGAAACAGCCGATCGGACCGAAGATGCGCGCCAACTCCTCCTCGTTACAGATGGGCAAGTAGATGCGCAACACACGTGGATCGTAATAACGAAACACCAGCCGGTTGCCGGCTGGATCGCGCACCGTCAGGAATCCACGAAGATGCTGTCGCAGTGTATTTCGGTGCGCATCACACTCCAGAAACACTCCCCAACTGTTACCCCATGCGTTGCGGAGAAAGCGGTGTGTCTCCTCATCATTGTGGTCAAGCTGTACCAGGTACGGGGCCGCGGCTTCCAGCGCGGGGGATAACGGTCCGGCATAGAGACAGTAATGTTCCAAGTGGAGTTCGCGCAACATCCAGAAGATGCGCCGATCGCGAGCCCCATCGACGATCATCCAAACATCGCGGCTGAAGCCGCCCGGCCAGAGATAGCTCTCAATCTGCTTTAGCCATTGACTCGTCATTGGCCTGACCCGGCGGCGACCGCCGCCTTACCTTTCGCTCATTCCGGACAAAACGGCTTCCCCTGAGCGGCTGCCGCTACTAACGTGTTCGCTTGGGCCTCAAGATTCGTTTCCGAAGGAAAAGTCTGCGGATCGCTCTGTGTCTCAGTTACCTCAGCGGCGACCGCCGCCCTGTGTTTCGCTCACTCCGGACAAAAAGGCTTGCCCTGGGCTGCCGCTGCAATCAAAGTCGCTGCCTGCGCCATGCCGTCGGTATCGGACGGAAAAGTGGGCGGCTCGCTGACTGGTTGTGTAGCCGTCGGAACACGCGGCTTGCGTTGAATGATGAAGCGCTCGGTCACAACTGGCCCGCCGACCCGAGGGTTAGCGCGCAGCCGGGAATCATTCATCAGTTGTGCCCAGTTCTCTTCCACCCAATTCGCGAAGCCATCACCCAACTTGCGGGCACGAAGCTGTCGCACCAGTTGTTCCGCATTGTGTTGATTTACGTGTCTGGTTCCGGACCGCACGTACGCAACAATGCTCTCCAGAAGAAGGCGCATCAGAATACCGGCAGCCAACGCCAGTTGCTCCGCTGCGAGCTCAACCTCTCGCTCACTTGCGAAGTCTCTCAGTTCAGCGGCATGTTTCGCCATGGAGACCCCGGCCTGCCGGGCGCAGACCACGTCACCCACATTAGTTTGGACTGACAGCCGCAGAAATTCCGGACCTAGAAGCGACTCAATCGGAGGATCGGCGGGGGGCTGAAGCGTGTCAATCAGCTTGGCCAAGAAGCTGTCTGCGACTCCATTGAAGGGGTAGCCGGTTTCGCGAAACAGAGCGGACGGAGCAAGCTGAACGGCTCGGGCGTAGGCTCGTGTGATGCATTGGTCGAACGCTACAAATTCGGGAATTCCAGGACTACTAGTACCAAGCGGGCCGGGAGCAGGTGTCCGCGTCAAGCAGATGGTTCCGTCATCGAGAGACGCACTATCGGTGTACGAACACTGCGGACCCGGCTTTCTAGCTCCTGCCACTTGCTCCTTTCCTAAACAAGGTGGGCCGTTTGGTCGCCACGGGCGGCCAATTGTACCATCCGAAGAGGGCTCACTTACCGTCTTTGACGAAGTGTTGTGAGAGTTCGAAGGGCTTCGTTACAGCACGCAAAGCGGAATGGGTACTCCCCAGTCACGATAAGTCACCGCGGGCCGGCATTCAACTCACACCGGGGTATCCTGAGCCGACTTTTCTATTTGCAACACAGCCCGCGCGATCGACGAGCGCGAGTTCGAGCATATCACCTTGCCTCAGGAAAGACAGGCGCTCGAAGGCTTAGGGCTCGGCGTGCCATTCGACGTTTCGGCACCGCCGGCTGAGTTGGTCTTCCGGATGCTGGCTCTGGTAGGCCAACGTTAACGGGTTGGCGGCCGGATGATGCCCAGGCAGGACCCGTAGTCCATCTGAGGGTGCGGCTTGCCGGCAAGGATGCGTTCCAAAAGACGTGCGGTCTGCGGCCCGCTGGCCAGAACGAGTGCGTGGCGGTGATCGACGACTGGAATCAGTTGTCTACCGGCGGCAGGGCCGGCAGCTTCCGCCCGTCGGGAAGCAGGATGCTAGCCGCGCGAATCCGGAAGCTGTTGTCTTTGGCGCGCCCGCCGGTTACCGTGATCTGGTCTCCCGGTTTCAGCGTGTCCTTCTTCCAGCCGAAGCAGCCTAGCAGCGCGGGACTTTCCATCTCCACCAGCCAGTGCTCCACCTCGCCATTTTCGCCGTCCACATCAAGGTAAATGTGCGCGTGCGGGTTTTCCCACTCGAAGCGCCTCACTTCGCCCACGATGATGGTGCCGTGCACCAGGTCGTAGATCGCGGTGGAGTGATGCGCAAACAGACAGGAGGCCGCGAGGGCGGCAACAAGCAAACTGCGCATCGAGTCCTACCGGCTGCCCAAGCCCACGAAGAAAACGCCCAGAAGGATTAGCCCTAAACCCAGGAACTTATTGCGAGTGAACGGCTCCTGGAAAAACAGCCGCGACCACAATAGGGTCCACACATAGCCGGCCGCAACCATCGGATACAGAACCGATAGTTCTCCGCGACGGATTCCCAGAATAAAGAAGACCGAAGAAAGCAGAAACAGCGCGACGCCGATAGCGAGCTGCAGGTTCAGAATGCGCCAGAAACCGTCCTTCAGCTTTGCCGCGCCTAACTTCAAAAACACGGCCCCGAAGGAACCGATCACCGACCCAAGCAGCACAAGGCCCATGGAACTGAGAGGTGTTCCGTTCAAGCCTTCCCACCTCTTCCCAGCACGGCCACGCCGATGACAATAATCGCAATCCCTGCCAATTTGAAAGGATTCGCCCGGTCGTGGAAGATGATCAGCGAGAGCAGCGTGACCCAAACGTACGTCAGGGCAATCACTGGGTACAGTAAGGAGAGTTCCCCATCTTTCAGCGCCAGCACCAGCAGCACGGTGCTAATGCCGTAAAAAGACAGACCTCCCAAAAGCGAGAGATTCGTCACCATCGCCACCACGCCCGGATGCGTCAGGTGGTTCGCGCCCGCCTTCAGCAGAACCTGCGCGGCGGCGCCCAGCAGCGTGCAGCAGAACACCAATCCCACGGCTCTTCGGCGGTCACGGGATTCGGTTCCAGGCGCTGGTCGAACAACGGCTGTGCTCAATCAGAAAACAGAATAGCAGGCTTTTGGCTAAAATTAGTTCTGGTGGACGAAAACGACCTGACCGTCGCCGAAACCAGCGGGGGCGAACCCGAGCCATCCGAAAACACCGCGGGGCCTGCCACGGCGCTATATCAGCGTGGCGTCATCGCCGAATGGGTGATCACGATTATTCTGCTCCTGTTCGGCACCACTACCCTTGTCCAGGCCTACGTAATCCCCACGGGCTCGATGGAGAACACGCTGCTGGTCGGCGACCACCTGCTAGTCGATAAGCTGGCGTACGCACCTTCCTCCGCCGGGACTGCACACCTGCTGCCTTACGATGCCCTGAAGCGCGGCGACATTATTGTGTTCCGCTATCCCGTGGACATCAAGCAGACCTTCGTAAAGAGGCTGATCGGCATGCCCGGCGATCGCATCCGCCTCTCAGACAAGCAACTCATCCTCAACGGCAAGCCCGAAAACGAGCCATACGCTTACCACAGCGCCGACTATATCGATTCCTACCGTGACAATTTTCCCGACATCCCGAATGTCGCGCTGCCACCCTCGGCACTGGACATGTTGCGTCACCATGTCGAAAACGGCGAAGTGGTTGTGCCCCCGAATTCCTATTTCGCCATGGGCGATAATCGCGACAACTCACTCGATAGCCGCTACTGGGGCTTCGTTCCGCGCGGTAACATCATCGGCAAGCCGCTGGTTATCTACTGGTCTTATAACGCCTCGACCGCCGAACTTTCCGACGAATCCATCGGGCTACACCACATTGGCGACATGCTTTTGCATTTCCCTTCCAAGACTCGCTGGAACCGCACCTTCCGTTTAATTCGCGGTTATCCGCTAAACTGATTCGGACCGCCTGCCGATGCCCAATTCACACTATTTCGGACTCATCTTAGCCGGAGGTCGCGGCACGCGTTTCTGGCCGCGCAGTCGCAAGCGCTCCGCCAAACAAGTGCTGAATGTAGTAGGCGAGCGCTCGCTTATCCAAACGACCGTGGATCGCCTGCGCCCAGTGATCGCGCCCGACCGCTTGTGGGTGCTTACCAGCCGCGACCTCCGCGAGGAGATTATCCGGCAGCTTCCGGAAATTCCCAAAAAGCAGATCCTGGCCGAGCCCGCGCAACGCAACACCGCTCCCGCAATCGGTCTGGCTGCACAGATTCT
>DATBID010000668.1:0-6936 GCA_036557125.1 Bryobacteraceae bacterium
AATGGCCAATCTGCTGTGCCCCAGGATACCCTGCGCGCGCTAATTTACAGCAAGGCCGGAGACATCTATAACGAAGAAACTCTGCGGCGCGACCTGACAGCCCTCTGGAACACCGGCCGGTTCGACGACATCACGGTCGAAACCGAACAAGGGAAAACGGGCATCATTGTGCGGTTTGTGGTGGTCGAGCGGCGCGTCATCCGCTCCATTGATTACCAGGGTATTCACTCGGTCACCGTATCGGAGATTTTGGACCGCTTCAAAGAACGGCGCGTGGGCCTGACGGTAGAATCGCAATACGACCCGAACAAAGTGCAGCGCGCCGCGGTGGTATTGAAGGAATACCTGGCGGAGCGCGGCAGGCAATACGCAACCGTCGATCCCGTAGTTGAGCAAATTCCTCCTTCCTCGCTCAAAGTCACCTTCAACGTGAAAGAAGGTCCCAAGGTGAAGGTGGGGCACATCAAGATTGAAGGCAATAAGGCGTTTACGCAGCGCGAAGTGGTCCGCGCTATGAAAAACACCCACGCCATCGGCATTCCCTATTCGATCGTGCTCGAAAACCTGTTCGCCAAAACTTACGACGTGGATAAGCTCGAAGAGGATAAGGAAATGGTGCGCAGCGCTTATCAGGATAAAGGCTATTTCATGGCTAAAGCGCTGGACGCAACCGTTACCATCCGGCGGACCGGCGGCCAGGGATGGCGGCTACCGTTGATCAAATCGAATTCTCCGGGGCTCTACGCGGATATCGACTTACCCATCGAGGAGGGAGATCTTTACCATCTGCATGCCTTCAATTACGTAGGCGTGAAGCTGTTCCGTGCGCCCGAAACGTTGACCGGTGCGTTATTCAAAATGCAGCCCGGCGATGTCTTCTCCACGGCTAAGCTGCGGGATGGATTAAAAGCCATACGCGATCTCTACGGCCAGTTCGGGTATATGGATTTCGTCCCCGAGCCTTCGTTCGATTTTCCCAGCCCGGGACAGGTCGATGTCACCTTAACAGCCGATGAAGGTAAGCAGTTCTTCGTGCGGCGCATCGAGTTTTCCGGCAACACCACCACCCGCGATAAAGTGATTCGCCGCCAGCTCCTGCTGGATGAAGGCGATATGTTCAATAGCAAACTGTGGGAGTTGAGCTTACTGCGCCTGAACCAGCTCGGGTATTTCGAGCCGCTCAAAAAAGAGGATGCGGCCGATATCCGGCCCAACCGGCAGTTGAATACGGTGGATATCACTTTGAAGGTGAAAGAGCGCGGCAAAAACTCGATCGGGTTGAATGGCGGCGTTTCGGGCATCGCGGGCAGCTTTATTGGGGCGAATTATTCCACTAACAACTTTCTGGGACTGGGCGAAACTCTATCGCTTGAGTCGCAGCTCGGCACCCGCCTTCGCTCCGCCAGCTTTGGTTTTACCGAACCGTATCTGCTCGATTCACCGGTGCAGGCCGGGATCCGCCTATACGTTCAGAAATTCGACTTCGACCAGGCTCGCGAGGCGTCGATCCTGGCGGGCGCGAATCTGATTCCGCTTTATAACGAATTGGGCAGCGCAAACCTGCTCAACTACTCGCAGAACAGCTACGGTTTCACCGTATCGAGCAGTTACCAGCTCAGACGCAGTTTTTCGCGCGTGGGGATCAGCTTCGGCTACGACATTTCGAGCCTCAAAACGCTCACCTCGGCCGCCACGAACTATTTCGAATACATCAATTTCAGCGGCGTCTCGGGGCCGAACGCCCTGAGCGGCATCCGTACCGTTCACATCACCCCCTCGTATTCGTACAATACGACCAATTCGGCCATGAACCCGACAGCGGGGCGCAGCCTGTTTTTCTCGGTAGATGGCGCCGCCAGTGTTCTCGGGGGCAACGTGAACACCATCAAGCCGGCGATGGATTTGCGATACTTCCACACCTCTCCGATAAATAGGAAGCACGTGCTGGCGTTCCATCTGTCCGCGGATCTCACCACGGGTTATGGAGGGAAGGAGATTCCGCCTTTCGCCCGGCGATTTATCGGTGGCGAGCAGGATGTGCGCGGATTTGAAATTTGGGGCATCACGCCGATCGGCTTTATTCCATCCAGCGCCACGATCAACGTGCTGAACGCGGACGGCTCGGCGCGGACACAAACCATTGTTCAGGGGGGAGTTGCCACCCAGGTGCCGGTCACCATGCAGATTCCCACTTATCAGCTCATCACACCTGGCGGCGATGCTACGGCTATTGGTAATTTTGAATATCGCATTCCGATTTTCGGTCCGGTGACGGCGGCGCTGTTCTTCGATGCCGGGGAAAATCGGATCTTGCGCGCCAGCCAGCTCAATGTTGTGCAGAGCCGGGTGGATCAGCTCAACCAGCAATTCCCCTCCGCCGGCTTCAGCAGCCAGGTGAAGCTCGCACCCGGAACCCAAATGGTCCGTACCTCTACCGGCCTCGAAATTCAGGTATTACTGCCGGTGGTGCAGGCTCCGTTCCGGGTTTATTTCGCTTACAATCCCACCGTTGTGCGGGAATACTTACAGCCGCCGATTGTGGCAGATCGTTCGATGTTCCCCAATGAAGCGACTTTCAACGCTGCCCTGGCTTCCTACGGGCAGGCATATCCGTTCTTTGAACGGCGAACCATGTTCCGGTTCACAGTCGGCAGGACGTTCTGAACGGAAGTCAAAGGCCCTTGAGTATACTAAGAATTTGGAGTTTGCGTGCTGAAAAAGAATCTGTTGATTAGTTCCGCGCTGGTTCTGGGGGCCACCGTGCTCGCCCAGGCCCAGAGCACTACGCCGGCTAAGATCGGCATTATCCACGTCCAGGCGGCTATCCTCGGTACGAAGGAAGGCAAGAAGGCCGGCGAGGATCTGAATGCAAAGTTCAGCCAAAGGAAGGCTGACCTGGAGAAGAAGCAGGCCGGTATCGATCAGCTCAAAGATCAGTTGCAGAAGGGCAGCGCCACCATGAGTGACGAGGCCAAAAACAAGCTGATGCGGGATATCGATGGCCAGACGACGGCCCTGAAGCGGGCAACCGAGGATGCGCAGGCGGATGTAGAGCAGGAAGAAAGCAAGATTATCAATGAGCTGGGCGCTAAGCTGTACGCCATCGTCGAGAAATACGCCAAGGACAACGGCTACTCGATGATTATCGACGTCAGCCAACAGAACCAGCCCGTCTGGTGGGCCTCCGACAGCATCAACATCACCAATGAGGTGATCGGGCTGTACGATAAAGCATATCCGTCGGCGGCGGCCACATCGGCTACGAGGCCCGCTCCAACCGGCAGCGCTCCCGCGCCACAGGCCCGTCCTGCTACCGCGCCTGCATCCGGCACTGCGCCTTCGCCAGCGGCTACGAAGAAACAGTAGCTGATCTCGACGCCGGAACTTCGGCGGTAGAATCGGAGTGGAGGGCTGAACGCCCATGAGAAGCCTTGTGCTTGGTTCCGCACTCATTTTTTCTACTGCCGGTTTTGCACAATTTCGCGGCTTCGGAAATTCGACTCCGGCGTTTCGAAATCCTACTCCGGTATTTCAAGGAACATTCGGCAATGTTATTTTCCCCGGAGGTACCGCCGCAATACCCGGAGTCACCCGGTTCTTCCCAAACGCAGTTTTTCCGGCCGGAAATCCCCCGCGGCTTTATGTCCCCGGCACGGTGAGAGATCCTACGCTGCTGAGCTCCCGGTTCGGCCACCCGAACGGATTCCCCGGCTCGCGTCCGGCTTACAAGTCAGGCGGCTTCGCCGTGCCTTACGCAGTTCCGGTTTATGTGGGCGGCTATGCGGGATACACCGGTTATTACGATAGCGGCGTGCCACCGGACGAAGCCGCGGCGGCCGGCGCGCCTCCTGCCCAGCCGAACGTAATTGTAGTCTATCCATCCGGAATGCCGGCCGGCGCTCCACCATACGGAGGATACGGGGAAGCGTATGCTGCGCCTCCAACCGGTCCGCCTGCTCAAAACGCCGCGCCTGCCGCAGACCAGGATCAGGCCGCAGCCACACCATCGCCCACCACGTACCTGATTGCGTTCAAGGACCATACGATTTACTCGGCCGTGGCCTACTGGGTAGAGGGCGATACCCTGCACTACTTCACTTCAGGCGCCACTCACAACCAGGTGTCACTATCGCTGGTTGACCGCGATTTGACCCTGCGCCTGAACGCGGAAGCGGGCAACAACATGCAATTGCCGCCGAATTGAGCCGCACTCGAAGCCTGCTGCTTACGGGAGCCTGCATCGCAGCAACGATTGCGCAATCGGGCTGCTCTTCGAAGTCCCGGTCTGACGGAGAGAGCAGGATAGCGGCTTGGCTCGGACCTGACACGGTAGCAGTCGCCGGCATCCAGCTTGAGAAGTTTCGCGGCAGCCCCCTCTCCAAGGCTCTTCCTGCCGGGTGGCTCGTGGCTCTCGAGCCGTTCCAGCAGGCGAGCCAAGCTTGGGCTGCATACGACGGCAAAGAACTGTTGGTGATCGCTCGCGGGCAATTCCCTCCGGTACCGCCGGGAGCGGTCTTCGCTGGCCGGGGTCTCGCTCTGGCGGGCGCGCCAAACGCCATCAAGGCCGCCGAACAATGGCATGTCACAGGCCCGGCCGGGACCAGTCGATTGCTGGAAAAGGCAGAGCCCTTACGAAACGAACCCATTTGGGCCGTAATCCGCGGGGATGCCCCTTTGCCGCTTCACGGAAACGGCCTTAATTTTCAGCGGGCACTCGAGTTCACCGAATACACAGCCGTCTCGGCTCGATGGAAATCCGGAGTTGAGCTTAGCCTCACCGGTTATTGCGCGACGCCGCAAAAGGCCCAAGAGCTGGAAGAGAGTTTGCGTGCGATGGTGACGCTGGCCAAAAAAGCCGCCCGGGCCGCCGACTTGGCGGCAACATTGGTTTCCGTGCGCATCGGCCGGCAGCAATCTAAGGTACTGGTGAGTTTCACCGCCGCCCCGGCAATTCTCCGCGAGATGCTGCGCTGAGCTCCGTTAAATTAGATCAGATCAACCGCTCCATGAGAGAAACCAGGTAATCCTGTCCGAACGGGCCGGAGCGGTAGGTGCGCGCGTCGAAGAAGCGCCACCAGTTCTTTTCGTTTTCCAGGGTGTAAAAGATCAACTGCTCTTCGATAACGTCTTTTTCGAGAAATTGCTGATTAAAAGCGCGCACCGAGCCTTCCAGCGTGTACGGAACGCGGAATTCTTCGGTAGAGATCAGTTCCGGCGTGGCCCCGAAATCGATCTGTAGAATTCTCCCGCTGGCGTTGATTTGAAAAAGATTCTTACGCTCCTCGTCAAACGAGTCGAGGCTGTACATAGGGGGATCGAGGACTACTTGCGCCCGGGAAAGCAGGTGGTTCAAAGAGATTGCAAACTCGGCACAGATGGTATGCATTTCGACAGCAGCGCACCGGCGCAATTGGGCAATTTGCCGTGTGCGATGGAGCAGTTGCTGGTCTTTTTCCGCAAGTGCGTCGATATTCTCGGCAAGACGTTTCAAACGATGGTCCGGCGGCCGCATGAGTTCGTTTTTTCTGTAAGGCGTATTTGAGATCGTTCCCCACCAGGATAGCCGAACCGGAATACTTCAGCCTGGGAAGCTACGGCTGGTCGTCCGAATCCAGCAAGGCGCGCAGGTCCAACCGTAAATAGGACAGAATCCGATCCGCCTTTTCGGTGGAGAGTAGACGCTTTCCTTTTAAAACGTTATGCAGGTGCGGCTGGGAAATTCCAGTGATTTTGGCGAGGCTGCGCTCGGTGATTTCTCCCTGCCGGATCCTGTCGCGGAGGTGGCGTAGCAGCCGCATTTCGAGGCTGGCGAAGGTGATAGCGCCGCCCGGGACCCTATTTCTCTGAGAAATAGAGGAGTACGGGATCTGCTTTTCTGGGTCTCCTGCCGCCATGAAATTATCGGATTTCTTATAATTATTTCTAATAAATGTAAGTTATCATAATGTCAATCACTTAGAATGTATTAGTAAGTACCATTACTATGCGTATATCAGGTAATGACACGATGCACTCGCTTGACAAGATTTGAGGCCGGGCTAAGCTGGAGGCAAGTTCAGGCGAGGCCCCAACGAATTTTAAGCCGCGCCAGGAGGACATTCTCTTAATGCAGTGGAATAGATCGAACGTGCTCGGGCTTGCTAGAGTCTCCTGCTGTACCTGCCACGGATACGGCCTGCGGGTTGTCCATAAGAATCGCGAAACAGCTTGCCATTGCGTGTACCGCGCTGTTTTCCGAGCTTGCTACAACCGATTTCGCGATTGCGTGGCCAATGGCGTTCAAACCAGCACCGTTTCATTGGAATTTTGCCCGGGAAAAGACGGCCGGAGGACGTATTCCCGGAAAAAAGAAGAATATATCGCGGATTTTTGCCTCGTCAGCAAGCGGGAATTGAGCGAAGCCGATTACCGCATCTTCCGTTTTCATTTTCTTCTAGGCGCCGACTGGAGGCTGTGCTGCCGCCAGTTGGGAATGGACCGCGGGAATTTCTTCCACGCGGTATACCGTATCGAACAGACGCTGGGGCGCACTTTTGCCGAGTTGCAGCCGTATGCGCTCTATCCCTTGGATGAATACTTCGGTGGGGCGGTCCGGCGGAGATCGCCGCACCCGCTTCCGCCGCCCTTGACACCGGCGCGCGCCCCCCGGCGGCCCTCCCCGTTTCCGATGCTCCAAGCCGCGTAGCTAGCAGCTTCTGTGGCCCCCGGCCGCTGATTGCGGTTCCGGCCCCACCGGACGCCGCTTCGAGCGGCCGGGTTTTTTTGCGACAATTCCTTCTTACATCAAACCTCCTCCCGTATGGATCCCCTGACTCATACCGCCACTGGTATCTTTCTCGGCCGCGCTGGTTTGAACCGGTCGACGCCGCTGGCTCTGCCGACCCTGGTGCTCGCTGCGAATGCGCCCGATATCGACATCGTTGCGCTGGCGGGCGG
>DATBID010000669.1:0-6220 GCA_036557125.1 Bryobacteraceae bacterium
CAATGGCGCGTCGCAAATCACCACCGCGGGCGCCAATACCAGCAGCAACGCGCGCCAGGCGCGGAACCTGTTCACTTATGACGACCACATCTACATCTCGCACGGCGTTCACCAGTGGGAAGCCGGAGTGTGGTTCCAGCAGATCCGCTCGAATGACAATCTCGCGCAGAACCAATATGGCCAGGCTTCGTTCAGTAGTCTCGCAAGCTTTTTGCAAGGCACGATCGCGACGTTCACCGTAGTGCCATCGCCGACTGAACTCGGCTGGCGCTCTCTCGAAGCCGCGGGCTTCGTGCAGGACAACATCAAGCTGGGTTCGAACCTGCAACTGCGCCTCGGCTTCCGGTTTGAATCGACTAACGGCTGGAACGAAGCCTTTGGGAGGGCTTCCAACTACCTGTTCAGCAACGGCGTGATCCAGACCAACCCTACGATTGGCAATTCTGCTTTCGCGAGAAACCGCGCCAAATTTCTGCCGGAGCCGCGAGTGGGACTGGCGTGGGACCCGTTCGGAAAATCCAAGACCGTAATCCACGCCGGCTTCGGTATTTATCGGGCGCTGCTGGACAATATCGATTACCGCCTGGATCAGACGGCGCCATTTAATACGACGGATTCGCTGAAAAATGTTCCGGTGGCCGGCCTGCTGATCACGCCGGGCGCCGCTCTTCCTTCGGGTGGCAAGATTTCGCCGAGCGGCATGCAGCCCGATGCATACACGCCAACGGTGATTACCTGGACCTTCAAAGTGGAACAGCAACTCAGCCCATCTACGCTTCTGGCTCTCGGCTATGTGGGATCGCACGGCTATCACGAACTTCTTTCGCTCGATGCCAATGAGCCTGTGCCAACGATTCTGCCAAGCGGCGGGGTGTATTATCCGGCGGGCGCGCCGCTGGCTAATCCGAGCGTGGCCAACACCACAAGCTGGTTTTCCGAAGGCCTCAGCTCCTATAACGCGCTGCAGGTGGACGTAAGCCGGCGCATGACAAAGGGCCTGCAATTCCGCGGCGTTTACACGTTTTCCAAGAGCCTGGACGATGGCACTGCGCTGAACAGCAGCGTGGGCGCGAACGCTCCTGGCTTCGTGATGTATCCACTCGATCCCAAGCTCGATTGGGGACCGGCCACGACGGACGTGCGCCACATGGGAGTGATCAACGCCACTTACGAGCTGCCGTTCCATCCGGGGAAGAAATGGCACGAGCGGCTGGCCGGTGGATGGTCCGTCAGTGCGATTGAAACTCTGCAGACCGGTTTTCCATTTACGCCGGAGTTGGGCTACAACCCTACGAACAATGGAGACAGCCGCAATCCGATCCGGCCATCATGGAACCCGGCATTCAGCGGGCCGCTGATTCTGGGTGGCCCGAATGAATACTACAACCCGAACGCGTTCGTTGTGCCCGTGAACGGCACTTACGGCAACGTGGGGCGGGACGTGCTGACCGGTCCGAGTATGGCCGAGCTGGATCTTTCGACCGCCAAGAACACCGCGATTACCGAGAAGACGAAACTACAATTCCGAGCGGAATTTTTCAATATTCTGAACCGCGCGAATTTCGGCACGCCGAACCCGGTGGTGTTCTCTTCCGCGACCACCACCCCCTCGCCGACTGCCGGCGTGATTACGTCCACTGCTACAACTTCGCGGCAGATTCAATTTGGGCTGAAGCTGCTCTGGTAAACTGACGCGGTGGCGGCAGAATCAAACTGTTCATTTGCTGAGTTCCAGGGCAAACTTTGCGGCTAATAGCCATATTCCAACCATTCCCGTTGCAAATTTGAATGGCGAACGCTTAGGCTCCGCTGCCGGCTTGAACACGAGTAATATCAACAATTTGACGAGCAGGAAAGTTAATATGGCCACCAAATATAACAATCTACCCAGGGCGATTAGCCCGAAAGGAATCAGTGGAACCGCGGCAAGCATAAACACGGGGAATATCAATAAAAACTCTATCGAAAAAATTATTATCGCGATAGTGTGGTGACCCCCTTTCCAAAGAGCGTAGTCAATAACGTAAAGGAGACCTGGTACGAGAGCAACCGCGGTTAAGACGACCATCCTTTTGATTTCGGAGACGAACAGATCGAGGATGATTCGTGGATAAGCCAGTCGCTGCAGGCATTTTATGAGGTGTTGTCTGATAGCATCACGGATACCTTCGCCAACGTAGTATTCATCCAAGAACGCCCCGACGCCGACGACCAAGGCGACCGCAGCCAGCCATGGTCCCCATGAGGTATTTTCGAGCGCAGCCCAGAAGATGTGCCAATGGACTGCCAAGTAGTTCTTCATTTGGCTTGCAGCCAGAATACAACAACATTAAGCCTGGGCCGCCTGGGGCTTGCCCGAAACCGATACAGGAAGAGGTGATATATACTACGCCCTATGCAGAGCGCAGCCAAAATCAATGTTTCTGACGTAATTGCGCAAAGCAGAATCGGCCGATTCCAGTTCGGTTTGTTCGTTTTATGCGCGCTCTGCCTGATCATGGACGGCTTTGACGTGCAGGCGATCGGGTTTGTCGCGCCGCGGCTGATGGAGGAGTGGAAGATTTCGGGGGCGGTGCTCGGGTCGGTACTGAGCGCGGCTTTGGTCGGCGTGCTGTTCGGCTCGATTCTGCTGAGCATGCTGGCGGACCGCATCGGGCGTCGGCCAGTGCTGATCGGCGCGTGCCTGTTCTTCTCCGTGGTGACGCTGCTCACGGCGCGAGTAACATCGGTCGAACAGTTGCTGATAATTCGATTTATCGCGGGAGTGGCGCTAGGCAGTATCATGCCGAATGCAATGGCGCTGGTGGGCGAATATTCTCCCCCGCGCGTGCGTGTGGCGACGATTGTTGTAGTGGGTACGGGCTTCACGGCCGGCGCGATGGTGGCGGGCTTTGTTTCGTTCTGGCTCATTCCGCGATTCGGCTGGCGCTCGGTCTTTTACTTTGGTGGCGCCATCCCACTGGTGATCGGCACGCTGATGTTCTTCCGATTGCCGGAATCGCTGCAATATCTGGCGCTACATGGAAAGTCGCCGGAAAAGCTCGCTCAGTGGCTGAAGCGCGTGAACCCAGCCCTCACAATTACGCACAACACCCAATTCCTCGTACATGAGCAGAGACAAATGGGCGTGCCGCTCATCAAACTGTTCGAGCAGGGCAGGGGAGGGGTCACGCTGCTGATGTGGACGGTTTACTTCATGAACCTGCTGAACCTCTACTTCCTTTCGAGCTGGCTGCCCACCGTAACGACACCGCTGGTCAAGGCGGCGGGTGTTTCCGCATCTTATGCTTCGCTGATCGGCAGCACTCTGCAGGTGGGTGGCGTGTTAGGGGCAGTGATGCTCGGCCCGCTCATCAATCGGTTCGGGTTCATGAAAGTACTGACGACGTGCTTCCTGTTTGCCTGCGCAAGTATCGGCGCAATCGGGCAGCCGGGCTTGTCGCTGGGGCTGCTGTTTCTAGTGGTGTTCGTGGCCGGAGTGGGGATTGTGGGGAGTCAGTCGGGACTGAACGCGCTCGCAGCCACGCTCTATCCGACTGACTTGCGATCTACAGGCATTGGCTCTGGTCTCGGAGTCGGACGGATGGGCTCGATCGTGGGACCGGTGCTGGCGGGCCAACTGATTAGCGCGCATTGGAGTACGCAAAGTTTGTTCGTGGCCGCCGCTGTGCCCGCTCTGATTTCCGCCATAGTGATGATCGCGATCGATCGAGTAGCGAAACCGCAGCCGCAAGCGGCGGGGGCGGCGAGCCAAGTGATGGCCCACTGAGGATCAGTTCTCCGTCGGTTCCTTTTCCGCTTTATCGATGACAATCGTGTCCAGCGGGGCTTTGGTCGCCACCAGTCTCAGACCGAGCTGCTGCTGCAGTGCCGCGATGAGGGTCGCCCCGGCAGGGTCGCTCGCCTTGGGCACTTGTGTCGAATCCCCTCCGGCAGGTGCCAGCCCTGGTCCGGCGCCTAGTCCGACCGCTCCGGGCGGAAGCATACCGCCATTGAAGTCGGGCGTAAATTCGAGAACGAAATCGTATTTGGCGGTCAGGCCCGTCTTATCCACGACCGGGTGGCCCAACTGATTACTAAGCATTGCCGCCAATTGCTCGATGGTTTGCGCCTTGCCGACCATCCGCGCGCTTGGCCCATTGCTACTGATCGTCATCATCATGAAGAGGCCCGGCCGCGTCAACTGCGGGACGCCGTTGTTGTCGATTTCCGGCATGCCCGGACCGCGTCCGCCCGCAGTTACCCCGCCAGGAGGAGGCGGCAGCGGAGGAGGCGGAAGTCCCCCGCCGTCTGGGGAAGAATCCGCTACAGCTTTGGCATCGAGGGTGGTCTCCTTCAATTTGACGCCGCCCTTGGCAGGAACCATTTCGTCCACCGGGAAAACTTTGGAAACCTGGTGCAGAGCAACACCGAATCGATCGGCCAGGAGGTTCTGCCACATCACCCTGACCTGCTCTTTGGTCGTACCGGGCGGGACCTTGGCAACGATATCGTATCGTTCCATATCCAGCCAAGCCGGGCCGCTCACTTGATAACGCTTCACGTCGTAGGCATCGCTGATCAGCATCTTCAGTGTCACGCCCGACCAGGTGATCTGACCAGGATCGGCAGTGCCTGGACCGCCGCGCCTGCCGAACGCGATTGCCCGGCCCCGGCCGAACTGCGGCGGTGCGGCTTTCTTAACCGAAGCAACTTCAAAGTTAAGTTTGTTAAGGTCACTCGCGGTTTGGCCGAACGCGGCGGCGACGAACAGCGAGCTGATAAAGAAGCGGAGCTTATGCATTTTCCAGGTAGACGCGCGCCGGAGGAAAAGGGTTGGTGCGATTTCCGGCCGAAATCCGCTACGATGCGGTAGGAGAATATTACCACCTGATCACAGCGTGGAAAGCCACCAAAGAGGAGCGGCAACGGTATGCCGAGAACGTCTAAAAGGGGTCCCAGCGCCGAAGAGATCGCAGAAATGGCTTCTCGCGGCGAGGATATTTCCTGCTATTTCACGAATCGGTTCACCGTCGTGAGGCCGATCCGACGAGTTAACGTCGATCTCACAGACGAGATGATCCGGAAACTCGACGCGCAAGCCGCGCGGCTGAACATTAGTCGCCAGGCTGTGATCAAAACGCTGCTGGCCCGGGCGCTGGAAGACGTGCAGGCGAAATAGGCCCGGCGCTCAGTTCTCGCTCGGCGTCTTGTTCGTGTTGTCGACAACAATCACGTCGAGTGGCTCTTTGCGAGGCTCCAGGCGGAGGCCGATTTGTTCGAGAGCGTCCGATAGCGATGCGGACGAACTGCCGTCGAGCAGCCGCAATGCCTGTGGCGGCAGCGAGACTCCGGCGGCAATGGCGGAGCGAATCAGCATCGGCTGGTAGTCTTCCGGATTAATGTCGAAGGCAAAATCGAACTGGCCCTGCAGCCCAGTCTTATCCACGATGGGCCTGTCTGCGAATCGTTCGAGATTCGAGGCAAAGACTTCCATACTCAGCTTCTTCGCTTCGAATCGATTTGGCGCAAAAGACCAGGACGAGCCGTGTCCCAGGTTCACGCTGACGCCGGCGACCGAGCCGCCGCCCGCAACTTCCAGAGGCTCGGAAGAATTGCCTGTGTCCTCATCGGGCGGCACCCGCTTCAACTTCAACGGACGCTTTCCCAGCGCGAGTGCGTAGACGGAAAACTCCCGCTGTTCCTGGTGGAATTTAAGCTGAAACCGCTCTGCCAGTAACGCCTGGAGCATCTCCCGGAACTCGTCCGGCTTGTGGCCTTGCGGAATAGTCGCCGCAATATCAAAGCGGTCCGAACTGATCCAGTCCGGCCCGAATACCTGTGACACCCTCATCCGGTATGCCATCCCGATGTAGTCCTTCAAGGTGAAGTAAGCAATTCGGACCTGCGCTCCGTCCATGTGCAATCCGACCTTGACTTGGCCTTCACGTTGGTTGCCTGAGGGACGAATCGTGGCTACTTCGAATTCAGGGCCGGGCGCTGCCTGGGCGAAGGCCAGTGTCATAACAGTAGACAGCAGAATTACGTTATAAGCTCGCATGAAGATATAAACGGGGGGCATTCTGGCAAAGTTCGCAGGAATTCGCAGTCACCGGGGAGCGCCGGGCGAAAGCCCGGCGGCAGGCTGAAAGCCTGCCCCACTACTTCGAGTCTTTCTGCTTTTCCAGTTCGAAGGCTTTCTTAATGTGCTCGTTATCGGGATTGTTTTCGATGCATTCGT
>DATBID010000670.1:0-8736 GCA_036557125.1 Bryobacteraceae bacterium
GGCACTCCGTTTACCGCCGATGATGTCGCCTACACCATGCAGGCATTAATGGACCCGGCGTTGCACTCTCCCACGGGCGACGCCTTCCGCTCCGGCCCCGGGCAGGTGAAGACGACGGTTCGCGATCCCTACACGGTGGCCATTTTCTTCCCCACACCGGTCGCCTCTCCCGCGCGCCTGTTCGATCAGGTAGCCATCATGTCGCGCCGCTCGCCGCTAAAAGAAGCGGCCGTCCTCGGCCCGTTTCATTTGGCGGAACACAAACCCGGTTCATATATCCTGCTGGATCGAAATCCGCATTACTGGAAAACCGATCACGGCCGCCGCCTGCCTTATCTCGATGCCGTGCGGCTCCAGATCCAGCAGAACCGCGAACTCGAACTGCTGCGGTTCGAGCGCGGCGAACTGCACACCATCTCCGATGCCGATCCCGAGTTGTTCGACCGCGTCGCTGCTTTGGGCAAAGCCTTCGCCCGCGATGCGGGTCCGACGCTCGAAGGCGAGCTCCTAGGGTTCAACATGAATCCCGCCGCTCCGCTTTCCGATTACGAAAAGCGCTGGTTCGGCTCGCAGAATTTCCGGCTCGCTATCTCGCACGCTATTCGCCGCGAAGACTTGTGCCGTGTTGTTTATCGCGGCCACGCGCAGCCTGGTATTGGCCCATTCTCTCCGGCAAATCGCTTCTGGTTCAACCGGAAATTGCAGCCGCACTCATTCGATCTCAAATTAGCCGTCCAGTTGCTGGCGGCGGACGGGTTTCGCAAACAGGGCGACACTCTTCGCGATTCCTCCGGACACGGAGTGGAATTTTCGCTCATCACCAATTCCGGCAATCAGGCGCGCGAGCGGGAGGCCGCGATGATTCAACAGGATCTCGCGGCACTGGGCATCCGGCTTAACATCGTCACGCTCGATTTTCCGGCGCTGATCCAGCGCATCAGCCAAACGTTTCAATACGAGACGGTTCTGCTTGGCCTCACCAATGTCGATCTCGATCCCGATGGCCAGATGAATCTCTGGCTCAGTTCATCGGCTAACCACGTCTGGAATCCGAATCAGAAATCGCCGGCCACGCCCTGGGAAGCGGAGCTTGACCGCTTGATGCGTGCGCAGGCCTCCACTATCGATCCCGCAAAACGCAAGGCGCTGTTCGATCGCGTCCAGGAGATCGTGTGGCAACAGGCGCCGATTCTGTTCCTGGTCAACACCGACGCCCTCGAAATCGCTTCGCCCGCGCTGCGCAATCTGGCGCCTTCGGTCCTGCGCCCCCAACTTCTATGGAACATGGATCGTCTCTATTTCGCGCAGACGAAGTAAGCTCGCGGCCGCTCCTCGAAGTGGCGATTTCCGCCGATTATCCGGCCAAGCCCGGCGTGCTGCGCGACGTGCGTTTCGAGATGCAGGAAGGTGAAATTCTCGGGCTGATTGGGGAAAGCGGTTCAGGCAAAAGCACCATCGCCTTTGCTATTCCGCGGCTGCTCGAAATGAGGGGAGGCATCGCGCGAGGCTCCATTCGCTTCCGCGGCCGGGAACTGATGGCTACAAGTGAACGTGAGATGCGCTCGTTGCGCGGCCGCGAAATCTCCATCGTGCTGCAAAGTCCCATGACCGCACTCAACCCCGCGCTGCGCCTCGAAACGCAGCTTCGCGAGGTCTGGCGCGCACACAACTCCGAATCGTGGAACGTAGGCCGCGAAACCGTCTGCGAACTCCTGGAGCGGATGGGCCTCCCTTCAGGCGGCCGCTTCCTTCGCCGCTATCCCCGAGAATTGAGCGTAGGCCAGGCGCAGCGTGTGGTTATTACTATGGCCGTGCTGCACCGCCCCAAGTTGCTGATCGCCGACGAGCCTACCAGCGCCCTAGACCCTGTCACGGGACACGGGATTCTCGAGCTGTTCCGCAAGTGCAATCGCGAGTTTGGAGCAGCAATCCTCTACGTCTCGCACGATCTCGCGTCTGTAGCCAACCTGTGCCACCGCGTGGCAGTCGTTTACGAAGGCAGCATTGCGGGTTGGGGCGCTCCCGAAGAGATTCTGGAATCCAACATGGCTCTTAATGCTTACCCAGAAACTGCAAAACTGCCCGGTTGAATACTTCCGGCTGTTCCCAATAGGTCGAGTGGCCGGCTTCGGGCACAATCACCACTTCCGCGCCCTTGATATGGGCGGCGAACATCCGCACGATCGGAGGCGGGGCAAATAAATCAGAGTCTCCGGTGAGCAGCAGTGTGGGCGTGTGGATCGTCTCCAATAAAGAAAAAGTGAGCTGGTTGCGCAATGGCTGGGCGGGCGCGACGGGGCCGGGCGGCCGGCTCAGTCTCTCCAACTCCACCCAGCGCTGAGTCCCTTCCGGGTTCGCGGCCCGGTAGGAAGGTCCCACCTCGCGGATCTCCGGCGGCAGCGCGCCGAACTGCG
Organism: Bryobacteraceae bacterium; assembly: GCA_036557125.1. Classification (GTDB taxonomy): domain Bacteria; phylum Acidobacteriota; class Terriglobia; order Bryobacterales; family Bryobacteraceae; genus PSRJ01. The sequence goes on from DATBID010000670.1 coordinate 2,415, forward strand.
GCGGCCGGAGGCGCCGGTTCAGTTCCGCAAGGCCCGCATCCTGCACGCCTCCGATGCTATTGGCGACCACCAGGCTGCGCAGCCGCTCGGGATAGGAGGTTGCGAAATCCAGCGCCACAAACCCTCCTCCTGCCGTACTCACCAGGTGAATCCGCTGAATACCGAGGTGATCCAGCAGCGCCCGAAGATCGTCAGCGGCTGTGCCCGGCTGTGCGCCTGGCACTACTTCCGTGCGGCCCCAGCCCCGGCGGTCAAACGCGATCACCCGGTACCCTGCCGTCGTGAAGGCGGGAATCTGGTATTCCCAAACCCGGCTGCTGCCGGTGTTGGCGTGCAAAAGAACGACCGCCGTTCCATTCCCTCCCGTATCTCGATAAAAGAGGTGCACGCCCGGCAGCGCGGCATAGCTCCCATCAACGCCTCCCGAAGCCTGTGCCCGCAGCAGCGAAGCGCAAGCACCCAGCCAGAAAGCGGCAGATCCTGCCAGGATATGGCGCAACATAGGTTCGCTCTCTCCCCTTGGGATACAATAGCCGATACGCCGTCCGCTGTGCTTTATCCTAGCGGCCCCGAGGTAATCGAAATGCGCTTCAATATAAAAACTCTGCGGTTTCCCGTGCTGGCTGGAGTCCTTCTCACTGGCTGGATCGCTGTTGGCCAGCAGCCGCGCCGAATCGATGATGCCACTCTCAAGAACGCCGGCAAGACTGGAGAGGACTGGATCACTTATGGGTCCAGTTTGCAGGAGACCCGCTACAGCCCGCTAAACCAGATCAACGCGGGCAACGTGAGCCGCCTCGGCCTGGCGTGGATGTATGAAGTCGGTCCGGGCGGCGGGGGACAGGAAGCCACCCCGCTGGTAGTGAACGGCACCCTGTATAGCATCACCAATTGGAGCGTAGTGTTCGCGCTCGATGTGCGCACCGGCAAAGAGCGCTGGCGCTGGGACCCGGAAGTGAATCAGGAGGCGGTGCGGTCCAAAATCTGCTGTGGAATCGTGAGTCGCGGTCTTGCGCTCTATCAGAATATGGTGATCGCGCCGATCATCGATGGCCGCCTCGAAGCGCTCGATGCCGATACGGGCAAAGTGCTTTGGGAAGCGCGGGTCGCCTACCCGCAAGATAACTACACCATTACGATGGCCCCGCGTATCGCCAAGGGCAAGGTGATCATCGGCGTGAGCGGCGGAGAATATCCGGTGCGCGGATTCTTCGCGGCATTCGATACGGCCACTGGCCGTCAGGCGTGGAAGTTCTACACCGTTCCCGGCGATCCTTCAAAGCCTTTCGAAAATTCCGCCATGCGCAAAGCCGCCACGACCTGGGATGCCGATGCCTGGAAATTGGGCGGCGGCGGTAGCGTGTGGGATGGCCTCGCCTACGATCCCGATGCCGACCTGATTTATGTAGGCACCGGCAACGGCGGCCCCTGGCCGGAGGAACTGCGCAAATCCAAGGGCAAAGACAACCTATATGTAGCCTCAATTCTTGCCGTGCAGCCGGAGACGGGCGAACTGCGCTGGCACTACCAGACGGTGCCCGGCGATAGTTGGGATTTCGACACCGTTCAGCAGATGACGCTGGCGGATCTCAACATCAACGGCAAAACGCGCAAAGTGCTGATGCAGGCTAACAAGGACGGCTTCTACTATGTGCTCGACCGGCTCACCGGCCAGTTCATTTCCGCCGAGCCATTCGCGCAGGTGAACTGGGCCAAAGGCATCGACCCAAAAACCGGCAGGCCGATCGTGAATCCCGAAGCGTTATACGGGACCGATAGCACCATCCACATCGTGCCGGGCCCGGGCGGTGCGCACAACTGGGCGCCGATGTCTTATAACCCGAACACCGGTCTAGTGTACATCCCGACCTCGACGGCCAGCAGCTTTAATTACGCCATCGAAAAAGACTTCAACTACAAGCCGGGCGGACAAAATCTCGGCATCGTTTTCAGCTTCGGCCGGGGCGGTGGTCAGAACGCGCAGTCTAAGCTCCCGAAGGCGGCCACTCCCCCGCCCACGATTGGGCCGGCCGCGCAGGAAGGCGATCGCGGCGGCGCATTGATCGCCTGGGACCCGGTGACGCAGAAAGAGCGCTGGCGCAAGCCCGGCGGCGGCAGCATTGGTGGTGGCACGGTCACAACGGCCGGCAATCTGGTGATTCAGGTGGTGCCCGATGGCCGCCTGGTCGCGTATAGCGCCGATAAGGGCGAGAAGCTTCTCGACGTCCAAACCAATCTGCGTGGCGGCATGGGTCCGCCCGTCACATATATGATCGACGGCAAGCAATATATCTCGTTTATGGGTGGCACCGGTCCGCTTCCGCGTTTCCCCGGCGGCGGTGGCGGAAACAACGCCGCGCCGGCTCCCGCCAAATCGAACGAGGCTCATCCGGGAACAGGCGCAGCCGCCGAGGAAAAAGCCGCCGAAGAGCCGCCGCCTCCGGGATTCGCCAACGGTCCCCAAGTCACGCCGAAGCTGCTGACGTTTGTCCTGGACGGCAAAGCGCCGCTGCCGGCTCCGCCAGCCGCAAAGACGAACACCAGCGCCGAATCAAAGTAAGACGATTCCGTTCCGGCCGCTACGATTTCAAACTCGGTCGCGGCCACTAAGCGCCTTCAAAAATTCGAACCCTGTAAAAAGTTCGATGTCCGCTTGACTCCGGCGCTCTTCCCTGATACAGTTCCCCCCAATATTGGGTGAGTGCGAGCTGGAGGGGATTATGCCTGCCATTCAACGTGTTTTCTTCGTCCTTCTTGTAGTGTCTGCCGCCGCGTGGTCGCAGACTTCGCAGATTAGTGGCTCCGTCAGAGACGCCAGTGGTCTGGCGATTCCGGGAGCAGAGATCAAAGCCACACAAACTGCCACAGGCTTGTCCCGCTCCACCGTCAGCGGCCCGGATGGCAGTTATGTGCTGCCGGACCTTCCTACTGGGCCGTACCTTTTTGAAGTTACTAAAGAAGGTTTCAGCAAGTACGTGCAAACCGGCATCGTGCTGCAAGTAGACACAACACCTACGGTTGATGTCTCCATGCGCGTGGGCGCGGTGAACGAACAAGTGACGGTGGAAGCCGATGCCGCGCAGGTCGAAACCCGCACTACCAGCATCGGGCAAGTGGTAGACAGTCAGCGCGTATTGGAAATGCCGCTCAACGGCCGCGAGGTGCACGAGTTGATCTTTCTCGCGGGCATGGCCAACTATCCAGGAGCCGCCTCACTCAACACCGTCCGTAACTATCCGACTGTGGTCGTCTCGGTCGCCGGCGGCGCGCCAGATTCGGTGGCGTATTCACTGGATGGGGTGATTCACCAGGACCCGTATAACAATCTGAGCCTGCCGCTGCCCTTCCCCGATGCCCTGCAGGAATTCAAGGTCGAAACCAGCGCAATCCCTGCGCAATACGGCTATCACTCGACCGCGATGGTCAATGCCATTACTAAGTCCGGCACGAACCAGTTCCACGGCGATCTGTTCGAATTTCTGCGGAACGGCGACCTGAACGCGCGCGATTTCTTCGCCACGAAACGCGACACCCTCAAGCGTAACCAGTTCGGAGGCACCGTCGGCGGACCGATCCGCAAAGACAAACTCTTCTTCTTTGGGGCCTATCAGAGGACCACGCTTCGCTCCGATTCGGCGCAGAACACCGCCTACGTCCCTTCGCCTGCCATGGCCCAGGGCGATTTCTCCTCGATTCCGGTCAAGTTGCCGGCAACGCTCGGATTCACCGGCAATAACCAGATATCGCCCAGCCTGCTCGACCCGGTCGCGCTCAACATTTTGAAAACCTTGCCGGTCACCAATAACGCCGCCGGCAGTGTTCTGTACGGATTGGTTGCCAATTCCAATGAGGACCTGGTGATCGGCAAGATGGACTACCAGATCAGCACGCGCCAATCTTTGTTCGGCCGGTTCAACCTTGCCCGCCTGATTCAGGCTTCCACATTCGACGGCAAGGATCCCCTTTCTATCAATAACTACGGTCTGAACGATCTTGACTACGGACTCGCCCTCGGCTACACCTTCGTCTTCAATCCGAACCTGGTGAGTTCACTTCGCGTGGGCGCCAGCCGAACCAATATTGTGAAGGTCCCGGATAACTACAACTCCTGGGCGAGTCTGGGAGCCAATGTCTCTCCGCTCGGCGGCAACGTGATCTCCCTGGCGGCTGCCGGCGAGTTCGCAATCGGCGGCGGGGCAGCCTCACCAGGCCAATCGCACAACGGACCGCTCTGGTCGATCTACGAAGATCTCAATTGGATTAAGGGAGCCCACCAGATTACTTTTGGCGGAAGCATTTATCAGCAGCGGCTGAACTACTACTCCGGCGTCAATGCGGTAGGCGCGGCGACATTCGACGGTTCCGTCACCGGCTCGGTATTGGCCGATTTTATGATCGGCAGACCGGCTACCTTCACGCAAGGCACCATCTACGGCTTTTACAGCCGCCAATTCTATCAGTCCCTCTATATTCAGGATTCCTGGAAGATTACCTCACGGCTCACTGCCAACTTCGGCGTGCGCTGGGAGCCGTATACTGCGGTTTACCAGAAATATACCGGCCAGGACGCCCACTTCGACCTGGCCTCATTTCAGCAAAACATACGTAGCGCGATATATCCGAACGCGCCCCCAGGCATGTTCTTTTCCGGCGATAAGCAGTATGCTTGCGGCAATTATTTCAATTGCCCGGTCTGGGACAAATTCTTCCCGCGCGCAGGCTTGGCTTGGGATCCCAAAGGCGACGGGAAAATGGTCATCCGTGCAGCTTACGGAATGTTTGGCGACCGAATGAGCATGCTCTCGCTCAGCCAGGAGCAGTTTGGGGCGCCCTTCGGGAATTTGTTGAGTGTCGCCGGATCGATACTGACAAACCCCTGGTCCAGCTATGGTGGGTTGGCAGGCTTCACGCAGCCCGGCGAGAATCCAATGCCCGTGCTGGCCTCTTTACAGGGTCTCGGTGTGGTAAATCCGGCGATTCCCTTTCCGAACTTCGGTACTTATGTTACTTCACCGCTGACGAACTTCCACCCGCAATATGTGAATCAGTGGAACTTCAGCATACAAAAGCAGATCGGACAGAACTGGCTGCTCACGGCGAATTACCTCGGAACTACTACCATTCACTTGGCCGGGACGGAAGACATCAACCAAGCTGTGCTTGTGCCGAACACCGCGGGAACTGCGTTGGGAACATGCCCCCCGCGCGTGGTCGTGGGTTGCAACGCCACCTCGAATCAGAATCAGCGCCGCGTGCTGTATTTGCAGAACCCTACGCAAGGTCAATACTACGCCGGAGTTGGCCTGTTAGATGACGGCGGCACCGCCAGCTATGAAGGCTTCTATGTATCGGCCCAAAAGCGGCTCAGTCATGGTGTCACCATCCTGTCAAACTATACGCTGTCTCACTGCATCAGCGATCCCTGGGCGCAAAACCCCACTGGAGCCGGCGTAGAAATTCCTTACGCCCGCAGGCAATGGCGGGCCAACTGTATCGGCAGCGATCAGCGTCAACTGTTCAGCCTGAACATGGTCGCCACTGTACCTAAGTTTTCCGGAAAGGCGCTCCGTCTCCTCGCGAGCGACTGGCAGATAGCCCCCATCCTGCAGATCAAATCCGCTCAGGAATTCTCCCTGCTTGCCGGACCCGATCGCGCCCTAAGCACGGTGCCGGGGCAACCGGCCAGCCTCGTCAATCCTGGTGCCATTTATCCGGCCAATCAGAGCGTAAATAATTGGTTCAATACGTCCGCTTTTGCGCAACCGGCCCTCGGAACATACGGAAACCTGGGCTTCAACAATCTGAAAGGTCCGGGGGTGGTTCAACTGAATATGGCACTGTCTCGCAGCTTCCGGCTGACGGAAAGCAAGTCGGTGCAGGTGCGCGCAGAAGCTTTCAATCTGCCGAATCACTTGAATCCGTTCACGCCGGGGATTGCGCCCATCAACACGACTTTGTTCGGCGGCCAGGTGAACCTCAACGCGACAGCCCCTGGCCGGATTACGAACGATATCAGCGGCAATAATGGTCTGTTGCCGGGCGATTACCGCGTGATTCAGATGGCTATGAAGTTCGTCTTTTAGTGACTGAGCGGGCCTGCGGGGCAGACCTCAGGCCCGCTTGCCGTCAGCCGGCTCGAGACTAAAATCTTTCCCGGCCAAGCAAAACAGCCTCTCCGGTGCGCGGCGTCTCCATTTCTTCGCCGCCGAGATCGAGTACCACAACGTGCAATCCTTCCGGCAAATCCTGGATTCGCAACTGCACGTCATTCGTGAAGTGAACCGCATCGCGATAGGTGTTTATGGCGCCAGTCAACTCTTCG
>DATBID010000671.1:0-7264 GCA_036557125.1 Bryobacteraceae bacterium
TGTGAGCGAATAGCGCAGATACCACCGAACGCACACGAGGATGATCACGTCTTCGAAATGCCGCCCGCGGAATAGTGCTGGCCGTCTTCGAGTCACGATACACCCTACCAAATCAGTCCAGTCTGCTTTTGCAACAGAACCCCTGCAACAACTATAGCCACGAGAATACCGAGATGTACAACTGGATTTGCTGCCACGGCGAAAGGTACTTGCCACACCCCTCAGAAAAGCTGGGCGCTACTAGGATGACCGGCCCGTTGGAAGGCCTTCGTGAGGGTGGATTGAATCTCTCGAATGTCGGGGCCTTCTCGCCGGTTTGCTGTTCGTCTGTGGGGGCGGACCGTGTGGTGGCAAGCGCCTTCAAATCAGGAGGCGTTCCGGAATCTCCCGTCGTTGTCAGCGGGGGGGGGCTACCGGCTGCGGCCAACATCATGGCCGTAGCGATGATCAATTTGGTCATTGTTCGTGTCATTTGTCCTCCTCCGGCAGGAATCGCTCGGTTTTCCCGCAGGCGGCAAAATGGGATGCACTCGGCAGCCCACAAACGTAGGCAACTCTAAGTTGCTGATTTGCTGATAGACTAATCTTGGCGGCTCAAGCGATTAACCCACCGGTTCAAGCAGCGGCGAACCCGACGGTTAATCTACGCGAGTGCGCGAGAAGTTGCCGCTGTTAGGGGGTGACGCTCACGGCGATGACCGGAGCGAGCCGAGCCCCCGTCCGGCTAAAGAGGAGGGGCAACTCTCCTTTGATGTGGCGGAAGATACCGGCAGAAGACAGCGGGACAGGCGCAGGGCGGCGCGCATTCCATCCCAGCGCGCCTTGGCTCACTTGTGGCGTCCCTTCAGCAGCGCCGGAGCATTGACGCCAGCGGAATAGCCCGCCGCCGAAGCCAGGTGCGGGTGTAGCCGAAGCCGAACTTGCCGTAAGGGACGAAGCGAGTGCGATTGGTCGGGATCGCCCGGAAGCCGGTGGCGACGACTGCCACCGTTGTGTTGTAGCACCGGTGGGTGCGAGCCTGCGATTGCAATCGAAATCGCAGGCTCGTTGCGGGAGCGACGCGCGACAAAGCACCAATCATCGCGCACTCCGCGTTCGTACGGCTACTTATTCGGCCTAACAGTAGAATTAGTAGTCGGCAGTGTACGGGACGAGTGCTTGATTACCCACGTCGTTGGAATCGAAACACCCAATGATGGGCGCCGATCCTCCATTGGTATTCAGGCGCTGGATGAAAGTGGTTTTGCTCAGGAGTGTACCGCCCGTCCGCCCTGACTCCGACCCGATTGATTGAAGTAACAGGCAGGCAATCGAGCCAGTATGCGGGCAACTCGGGTCACTGCCGGCGGGAATCGTGTTCGAGTGCAGGACCTGTGCCCACACCTTGCTGCTATCGAAGGAGCTCTGCCAGGTGGCGCTGCCGAAAGGTATCGGGTTCGGGGCAGCCGCATTGGGGTTAGTGTCTGGGCTGAGGAAGTGTGTGACGATCTGAAATTGCTGCCCGAAGAAATCTTGAAAAAGAGTAGCTTCGGGGCGTGCACCCTTGACTGTCCAGGAAGCGGTAGAAGCTCCGGGGCTCGTGGGAAGGCAAAGATAGCCCTGAGTCCCAGTCGCGTGGCCAAGCAGGAACGCGACGCTTCCCGGAGGGGGCGTGATGATCGCGGGAGTAGCTGGGGGCGTAACGCTCTGCCCTTGGGCCGCGCTGAATGCACCCAAGAATGAAAGCCGGCGCCAAAAGGGCCCGAACTCGCGCATTCTTTTTGGTCGGCTGGTCAGGATTGTATCTCAATTGTTTCTCCATTTCTCTGTTGTTCTCAAGTATTGAATCACCCCTTTAGAATCGAGCTACGGCCGGAGGTTGTCGTTATTAAAGCGTAAATATCTCGTAAAAACCAAACGGCCGTTCGTTCGTGTGTTTTCTGAAGCCAACGCCCTGCTGGATGATTAGGCCAGACGATCTCCGTTCCGATTCATGCTGCCGATCTAGAGGTTTTACTCGGCTACTGACCGTTTCTCCTCTGTTGCCCAACTCGTGCGCCGCCGGGTGAATGGGCAGACATCGTTTGCAACGAGTGCAGCGGCATTATCCGCAGAGTCCGGCGACGGAGCTTCGGAAGACCTTTGAGGAGATGGAAGTGACGCTTGATGTTGCGAGCGCGATTTGCCCGCATTGCGGAGGCGCAAATCTTTTTCTGGGGTTCTCGGAGATGCTCACCTACACCTGCAAGAAGTGCGGCAAGGCTCATCAGGCCTTCTGACGCAACTGGGTTGTTTCTTTCGCTCTTGGCCTGCAATGTTCGAGGTCGCCACAGAGAGAATTACGCTCGTTTGGCCGGAATCGTGGTCTCACATGCATAGTCCTTCGGCATAGGAGACACCGAGTTGCGGACGCGCCAATAATCCCGCCAGTAGCCCCACCATGCGTCGGATGACTCGATAATCTTTTCTCGTGACATTTCTCCAACCGTGGAAATAACGCTCAATGCCCTTGCTCGAACCACCAATCCAACAGGACCAGCTAAGAATCCTAGGCGAACCGGGTCAGCACGAGAGGCGAGTTCAATGCGGGTCCCGAAACGAAAGTTGATAGTCCGTCCCTCAACGATGCTTTCGATCTCATTGTCAGAACTCAGGGTAAAGCTATCGATGTTGAAGGGCCAATTGGGGTCTTCAAGGACCGATTCTTCAAAGCTCGATCCCAATTCCGTGCCGATGGCTGGATGTTCACACCCGATGGCCGAACAACCCACTCCATCGACTCGTCGGTTATAAAAGCAACCAGCGACGGGGCCTGAAAGATAAGCGCAACCCTACCAGATGGCGGGCCCCCATCAACTGCAGGCGGGTTCCAGAGTTGGACGCCCCCAAACTGCACGCGAAATTCATCGGGCAAGCCATCCGTCCACGAGAGCCAGCGTCCCACATCGCCAATTGCGTCTTCCAGGACCTCGATGTGTCTCAACGTCGGTGCGTCGAGCACTTGGGGGGCTTCACTTTGGGTTATTGGCGGTATCGGGGCTACAGGTGCTGCTTCGCATCGCTTTATACCCAACCATCGTCTGACATTGGCAAGAACACCACTCCCGCCAATGGTGTCCAGTCGCATTAACTCGAAATCACATACAGTACGGCAACCTTCGAACAGGCTTTCGAGTGCCGCGTAGTTTCGGGAAGACGTTACAAAGCACACTTTGGTAATACCCCGGACCACGAACGGAATCAACGACGATATAGGGCCGTCTCCCCAAGAGTAATCGACGTCTGTGTAGTCTAATTCAAGCCCAGTGACGAGTGTTTCTGGGTGATCGCTGATCCAATGTTCAATTACCTTCGTGATTTTCGCGGCTGAGGGATTCCCCTTCGATCCTATGCCGAAAACCCAAGAACACTTCAACTTTAGAACTCCCGATCCGAAATCGCAGGCCGTTACTCGGACTTCCATTTGTTAAAACCCTCTATCGTACCGTGAGCCAGCCGGGAGACTTACGCCTCAGGCTTAAATGAAGATGTCAGTTAACTGCGGGTCCATCGACGACCATAACGATTCTAGCTTAAATCTTCACGAGCCCAGATCCACTTCCATCGGGTGTGCGCGGGTCAGATCCGCCGAATATCGGCTTTCAGCCGACCCGAACCAAGCTATGCCGCTGGCCGTGGGGAACGGTCCACCTCGCTCTCGGCTGCGTGGTTGTGGATGGAATGTCGTCCTGCCTAACGGCCATCAGGACGCAACGGATGCGACCGGGCAGAGGGACTGGAGGCCGTGCGATCGGTGCGCGGGGTTGTTCTATGCTCCAGACGGCGATGCGAGCCCGGAACCGTATGCCCCGCGGGGGGGGCCACATCGGGTCCCGGCCGGAAGCTGGCTCTTCTTTCTCCCCGCGCGGGAAATGTCACCGCCAGTGCAATAATGGCTCTTCCGCACTTTTGATGCATGTCACGGAGCCGGACCACTCAAAGCAGTGAAAGCACTGAACGGTAAGACACTGGCGCGGAGGAGTTCGAAACCAGCGCGGCCGTACATTTGCCGTTTGATCATTTTGAGCCGGTTGATTTGGCCCTCTACCTGTCCTGTGCTCCAAGGCGTGTCGACAGCCGCGGCTACGGCGGAAATGTCTTTTTGGAGGCCATAGGCAAAGCGCACAACGTGGCCAAATTCGCTGCGCTTGGCCCCTTCAATCCATTGTCGGAGCTGAAGCGAATTTCCGGACGTGAGCGCGGCGCGAAACGCCAGCGCCGTGCGACGGAGATCCTCGACTTCCGGGCATTGATTCGTGATGCGGTCCAAGAGTTGCCGTTGCTCCTCGGTTATCTGGTCGGCGGAGCGAGTGACCAGGATGGCGGCGTGTTTGGGAGAGATCCTCTGAGGAGCGTTGGGCCGTGTGGCCTTACCGCTTTTCCGCCAGTCGGCCACGAAGCGCGCCACCATGGAGCGCTTGCCTTGATAGCCTTTCTCCCCAATTTCTTTATACAGAAGCGTTGCGTTGTGCATCCCTCATGCCAGCGCTGTTGGAGGTAGGCCCCAAACTCATTCACTTTCGGCGGCGGCCGATGCGGCGGCTTCCGTTCTGGAAACTGGCCGCCGCGGAGCCAGCGACGAATGGTCTTCCGTTGCAGTCCCAAAGTGCGGCTGATCGCTGCTTGTGAATGGCCTGACTGGAATAACGCGATCACTTGCTCGTAGCGCTCCGGGCGCCGTTGCCGCCGCAGTTGGGACTGCGTCGGTTGCGGCAGCGGCGGTGAAATCTTGATGCTTGCATCGGCGACTGGTGTAGGCTGTGATTCGGTCGCTCCCGGATCCAGCGGAGGCAAAATCAGCTTGCGACTCCGCTCCTCCAGCACGCGCTCCATGGTGGCCGAGAGATTTACGACCAGGTGAAAGCGATCTGCGATCTGCTGGGATTGGGGCGCTCCCAGCGCTGCGCTCTCGGCATAGAGGCCGCACCGATCGCGGGAGATCGTCGCGATTTCAGGATGGCGCTGGAGCCATTGCGAGAAGCTTTCAGACACACGATCCGGCAGGAGCTCGATAACCCGGTGGAGGTCCAGATTCACCAAGATCGTTCCGTAGTCTTGGCCTTTGCGCCACGCCCAATCGTCGACTCCCAAGTTGCGTACCGGGACCGGGATCTCCGCAGGTTTCTGTCGGACCCGGCGCAGAACCGTGTCATCGCTGGTGGCGATTGCCAGTCGAGTGAGCAGCCGTTGGCCGGGAAGACCGCCGGCTACATAACCGACCAGCCTCACGATCTCTCCGATGTTCGCTCGGTTTGACGGCCGTAGGCGCGCGCCACGCGAGGAAGCCTCTCGCAGAAGATCTTGCGCGAACACGTGGAGTTCCCACAGCGAAACCGGCCGACGGTCGCCCATATCTGAACAGCGACGCCTTGCCACGGCAGATCCTGGAGATGGCGGCGATAACTGCTATGGTGCGATTGTGACGCTTGCCCGCAAAGCGGGCAGGAAGGCGTTTGCTCCGCATGCACGATCAGGCGGAACCGATCGGGATCGCGTTCGATTCCGTCCAAAATTAAGATGTCCGGGTTGGGAAGGAGAGATTGCGAATGGCTCGGGGGAGTTGCCATCGCTCTCCCAGCTTAAGACAATTCATATCAATATTGTTTCTACCCGCCGTTGCATCAAAAGTGCGGAAGAGCCATTATTGCACTGGCGGTGACAGTTTGGGCGACAACGACAACCATGGCCCGCTACCACCGGTCCGCTGACGATGTGCCTGAGGGTCTCACCATTCCGCGCTGGTCATGGAAGGACTCCAGGGGTGATCGACAAATGCCAGTGTCCGTCAACGTACAAACGGTTCACGCTCGTACGCCGAAGTCGTAACCGCGCCCCAGAAGTCCTTTCTCTACACATCAAGTGCGCGGCATCAGCATATCGCCCCCTGGCCGTCGTGGCGCAGCTTGGCCAGTAGAATGGAGTTGTCGGTAGTCGAATGACTTCGCCGGGAGCTGCCGGATTCGCGATTGCAGTTGGCCTAGCAACGGGCCTGGCGGTAGGGCAAGTATCGATCGAGCCTCACCAGAAGGCCCGCGTGAACGACAAGACCGACCAGCCAGATTTTCCGAGGACCGATCTTCGGGCTGACGCCAATCTTGTTCTTGTCCCAGTTGAAATCAGCGATCTGCTGAATCGTCCGCTAAACGGTTTGGAAAAGTCCAATTTCCGCGTGTTTGACGAAAAAGTCGAGCAGGCCATCGTGTCCTTCGCCATGGAGGACGATCCCATAGCCATAGGGCTTGTATTCGATACCAGCGGGAGCATGGGAGAAGAACTGCGGGAATCCCGCCTGGCTGCCATAGAGTTCTTCAAAGCTGCCAACCCGGGCGATGAGTTTTGCCTTGTGACGTTTGACAACGTTCCAAAAGTGGTGGTCCCGCTAACCGATGACCCCCGCGAAATTGATCACGAGCTAATGTTTACGAAATCGCGAGGCTCCACGGCATTAATCGACGCAATCTACCTGGCCCTCAACCAAATGAAGAAATCCCGCAAGTCGAGAAAGGCGCTCATCGTGATTTCCGACGGCGGAGAGAACAACAGCCGTTTTACCCCCAGTGAGCTCCAACGTTCGGTCCGCGAAAGCGATGTGTTGATTTACACGATCGGCGTTTTCGGAAGTGGCGATGGTTCAGAATACGAACGTCACACCCTATTGGGTCAGATTTCCTCCGAGACCGGCGGCCGCGCCTTCCCCTCCAGCGGCATGCCGTTGCCTTATTTCGCCCAGAAGATCGTTACGGATCTGCGAAATCGCTATGTGCTCGGCTTCTCACCAACGGAACGTACGCGAGACGGGCGCTATCACCGTCTAGAGGTGAAGCTCGTTCCGCCGCGCGGCCTTCCCGCGAAACTAAACGTTCACTGGCGCGGCGGCTATTACGCGCCGCTGCAATGAAAGTGAGCGTACGCCGGTCGATCTCTAGTTCATCGAGGACACGATCACGGAAACGCTTGGGGGTGGGTGACTGTATCAGAACTGTATCAAAACCCCAGCGGTTCGGGGTCACAGGGGATATCCGCTGAGCGAAAGACAGATTCCCCAAGTTGTTAAAAGGACAAGGAATTAGAACGAAGGAATGTAACCATTAGAAGGCCGTTAGCTGCTTAGGAGGCGACCGCTCTATCCATCTGAGCTACGTCCCCGCATTGATTCCAAAGTACTTCTGCTACACCAATTCCTCAGTCCGTATCAAAACTGTATCATAACCGTTCTCCGCAGCGAACTGTATCAAAACTCTTCGGG
>DATBID010000672.1:0-10734 GCA_036557125.1 Bryobacteraceae bacterium
TAAAAGAAAAAAAGCTGACCAACATGCGCGCGTCGACCGCCGATGAAGCCATTCGCCTGGTCCCACCGCGCATTCTGAACCTCGAGCAGGCGCTGGAATTCATCCGCGATGATGAATCGGTGGAGATCACGCCCCAATCGATCCGGCTGCGGAAAAAAGTGCTGAAAGCGAATCAGAGGTGAATTAAACCGGCGCCGGTACAGCCGGCGTTGCGCTCTGCCAGCCAGTCCAAGGACCTGGGCCTTCGGGTACGGGAGCGGTTTCGCCGTTGCGGCGGATGGCTCGAAGCAGATCCAGAGCTTCGGGAAGGGCGAACTGCTCTCCGACGAAAGCGGCGACGAAGCGGCCGCCGCGGATTTCACCACGCGATTCCATGCGACGCAGCACGAGGAGCAGGTCGCGCCAGGCTGGCGCGAGCGGCTCGCGGTGGGCCACATCGCGGAAGACTACGCCCCAGCGGCGCAGGAGTTGTTTTGCGAACGGCTCGGCGTTGGCGGCTGTCTCGCTCGCCGGCGGTTCCGTGTGACGCAGCAGTGCCCATCGGCCGGGAGCGTGGCGGGGGCGGGCAGTGCGTCCGCGGCCTTCTCCGCGGCGGCGTTTCGGATCAAGAAGGGCGCGCAGATTTTCGAACCCATCAGCCGTAACTAGCCCGGCCGCGACCAGTTCCCAGAGTGCGTCCTCTACTTCGCTAGCCAGGCGGTGAGTGGCGCGGCTCAGATCGGCGAAAAACGAAGCGCCGCGTGTCTCGAGCACGGCTAGCGCTTCGCGCGCGGGATGGGAGAGCGATTCTTTGGGCGAGGGTTGCGGTGTAGCTAGCAGCCAGGGCGCATCTTCGCGCAGAAAAATAGCGAGCGGCGCGACGCGCGTAGGACGGACGCGGCGGCCTTCTTCGCCATCGCGCTCAAAAGCCGGATGCGGCGAAAGGCGGCCCCAACTCACTTCGCCCGAAAGGCAGAGCTGATCCAGATATTCCGGGTCGTACTGCGCTACGCGGCGCGGTAGGATTTCCGATTCCCATGCCGCGGCTGCAAATTCGCTGCCCTGAAGCTGGCGGACGATCTGCAGAGTGCCATCCACGCCGTGGAGTTGGTGGCCGGGCGAGAGATGCTGCCAACGGTTCAGGAAGGCGTAGAATTCCGTCGTGGTGACTGGCTCGATTTCCTTACGCAGACGGCCGATGGTCAGCCGGTGAATGCGCGCCAGCAGGCGGCGATGGCACCACTCGAGTTCTGAACCGGAAGTGAATTGGCCGCGGAGGATCTGGCCTTCCGCCTCCAGTTGCGCCAGTGCTTGGTCGATCAGCTCTCGGGGCATCGAAAAATAAGCGGCTAGTTCGGAGGCACGCAAAGGAGCGGCGCATTCGAACCAGCCGCGCAGGATTTCGGCGACGCAGCCTTCCACGGTTTCGGGGATGGGGCGCATACCTGGAGGCGTCTGGATGGGAGGATCAAAGATTGCCTGCGGGAAAACGCGACGGATCAGGTCAATACGTTCGGCGGCAGCCCAGTATTGGCGATCGCAGATCTGAACTTTGGTGGCGCGGCGAGCTTCGATCAGCATTGGCAGGAACGCCGCGGCTTCGCTGCTCTCTGTGCTCAACAGTGCCAAACTGCAGAGGGCTTCGTGCACTTCTTCGGCATCGCGCATGGGCGGCCAGGCTTCGGCGGAGACTTGCGCAATGGCTTCGGGATCGAGCGCGCCCGCACCTTCGGCGAAATCGGTGCGGAGGGTGCTGCGCAACTGCACGGCCCGTGCGCGGCGCTCTTCGAGCGGGGCATCGTCGAGGTAGGCGTATGGGTTGGCGTTCAGGATTTCGTGCGAGAAAGGCGAAGCCGCCGGGGTTTCAATCGCGTGGGTGCGGATGCGGCCTTCGCGAATGCCGGAGAGGACGGCGCGGAGGCCGTTGAGGTCCATGGCTTCGTAGAGGCAGTTGTCGATGGTCTCTTTCACCAAGGGGTGGTCCGGGATGCGAATCTCGCCAACGATGTTTTCGCCACAGGCGGCTTGATCGGGAAAAACCGCCGCCATGAGGTCGTCGGCGCGCATACGCTGGATGGGCGGGGGCACTTTGCGTCCGCCGGCGTAGCGGGGAATCGCCAGGAACCGCGTGGCATTCCAGCGCCACCGTGCCCCGAACATCGGCGCGGGCAACATCGCTTGGATGAGGACTTCTTCTACGGTTTCGGGACGCAGAAACTCGAAGACGATTTCGAGCGGAAACGAGTGCTGCTCGCCCAGAGAGATCACAATGCCGTTATCGGTAGCGGCGGCCTGCAGTTCGAAATTGAAGGTCCGGCAGAAACGCTTCCGCAACGACAATCCCCAAGCCCTATTAATGCGCGAGCCAAAAGGAGCGTGCAGCACGAGCTGCATGCCGCCGCCTTCGTCGAAGAAGCGCTCAGCAACGACGAGATCGGCGGACGGCATAGCGCCCAAGGCGGCACGGCCCGCGACTACATATTCGATGGCCTCCTCGGCGCCGCGCCGATCGAGACCGCACTCGCGAGTGAGCCACTCGGCGGACCGGTTGGCGTAGATATCCTCGCGCAGGCGCGCCACTTCGCGGGATAGCTCAGCAGTGCGGCCGGGCGCTTCTCCGGTCCAGAACGGAATGGACGGGGCAGCGCCATGCGCATCCTCGACGCGCACGCGGCCTTGCTCGACGCGGCGGATCCGCCAGGAAGTAGTGCCTAGCAGAAAGACGTCGCCGGCCAGGCTTTCGACCGCGAAATCCTCATCGACGGTGCCCACGGTGGTTCCCTCGGGCTCGGCTACGACGAAATATTGGGCGGTGTCCGGAATGGCTCCGCCGGAAGTAATCGCCGTCAGGCGTGCGCCGCGCCGCGCATGGAGCTTGCGATTCACGGCATCGCGATGCAGGTATGCGCCGGCTCGGCCCCGCCCGGTAACGATGCCCTCGCAGAGCACTGTCAGCACCGCATCAAAGGCCGCCCGATCCAGCGCGCGGTAAGGCCAGGCACGGCGCACCAGGGCGAAGAGTTCGTCCTCCTGCCAATCTTCGGCGGCGCAGGCAGCCACGATTTGCTGCGCCAGAATATCCAAGGCGTTCTGCGGGATCTCCAGGCGGTCCAGTTCGCCCGCTCGGATACCACGCATCAAGGCGGCGCATTCGATCAGCTCATCGCGCGTAGTGGCAAACAGCCGGCCTTTTGGAAGAGCGCCCACCCAGTGGCCGGCTCGACCGATCCGCTGCAGCGCTACAGCGAGCGACCGTGGTGAACCGATCTGGCACACAAGATCGACCGTTCCTATATCGATTCCCAATTCGAGCGATGCCGTGGCTACCACCGCTTTCAGTTCGCCGCTCTTCAGCCGCTTTTCGGCGTTGAGACGGGTGGCGCGCGAAAGGCTGCCGTGATGCGCCAGGACTAGATCCTCGCCGAGCCGCTCAGCGAGATGGTGCGCGACGCGCTCGGAAAGGCGGCGAGTATTGACAAAGACCAGGGTAGTTCGATTTTCACGAATCAGTTCGGCGACGCGATCATAAATCTCTCCCCACATCTCGTTGCTGGCGACGGGGCCGAGTTCATCGCGCGGGACTTCAACAGCCAATTCCATGGCACGGCGGTGGCCCACGTTGACGATTTCGGCGTCCTCGCTTAGAAAGTCGGCTACTTCTTCGATAGGCTTCACCGTGGCTGACAAACCGATGCGCTGCGGCTTGGGTCCGCCATTCTGCTCGACCAGATGATCGAGCCGTGCGAGCGTTAGCGCGAGGTGTGAGCCGCGCTTGTCATCGGCGACAGCGTGAATTTCGTCCACGATGACGGTGCGGACGCGTTTCAGCATCTCGCGCGGCCCTGCGGCAGTGAGCAGAATGAAGAGCGATTCGGGAGTGGTGACCAGGATGTGCGGGCGGCTGCGCGTCATCTGCTGGCGCTCCCACTGCGGTGTATCGCCCGTGCGCAGAGCAGTGCGGATAGGCGAGAGCAGAACGCCGCGCTCCGCGGCAAGTGCCGCAATGCCGCTAAGGGGGATATCCAGGTTTTTGTGAACGTCGTTACTCAGGGCTTTGAGCGGCGAGACGTAGAGTACTTCTGTCTGATCGGGTAGAGGGCCGGTGCGGGCGCGGCGGACCAGGTCGTCGATGCACAGCAGGAATGCGGCGAGCGTTTTGCCCGAGCCTGTGGGTGCGGAGATTAAGACGTCACGGCCCTCGCGAATTACCGGCCATCCGCGCAGTTGTGGCTCCGTCGCCTCGCGGAAACGGGCTTCGAACCAGTCGGCGATTAAGGGATCGAAGGAGGGGAGCACGACATCTTCATTGTACGTGTTTCGCCTTCGCTTCGCCTATGGAAATGGAAAAGGGAAGAGTGGCGGGATTAGAGAGGCCGGGTGCCGGACAGGGGAGCGGCGGGCTCGTCGGCCGACTGCGAAAGATAGAGGAGCGCCTGGCGGGCCAGTTCGGGCATGCCGGGATCGGGGTGGCGCAGCAGGGCGAGCAACATGCGAATCCAGCGAAGTTCTTCGGGATGAATGCCGATCACGGCCGTCGTGCGGGACATAGGCTCTCTCCAAAATCCTTATCGGCCGGAAAAGCTACGTCTATTCCCGGATAGGCCTTAAAAGATTCTGCTTGAGAGTCGATATGAGAAGCACAGGAAAGACGCAAAGGAAAAAAAGACGAGGGCCGCTTTCAAAGGCCGACCTTCGTCTATAGGAGCATTTTATGAATATCAGTGCGGTCTCGCGGAGTCTCCAGCCGCTGGAGGTGGCGGCGCCTGTTACGGCCGTGGAACAGCCCGCGCAAACGCGCGACGTGGTTCAAGCAGTCAAAGCGCTGAACGCCACCGAGATGTTCGGGCAGGAGAACGAACTGGTGTTTCAGATGGACCGGCAAGCCAAGCGGATGGTGGTGCAGATCGTAAACCGCCAGACTAAGGAGGTGGTATCACAAATTCCTGCTGAGTACGTCTTGCGTTTAAGTGAGGATCTGAAGAATCCACAAAAATAAGCGGCGGCCTCAAAAAGCGCGTGCGAGACCGATAAGTAATTTCGGGAGAACAAGATGTTCCAAAGCGCGCACGACGCATATCTGGAGAACCGGGTGCTTTCGGCTGAGCCGCTGGAGCTGGTAAAGATGCTCTATCAGGGAGCAATCGGAGCCGTGCAGGATGCCAGGCACCACTTGGCGAGTGGGAAGATAATTGAGCGGTCGCGGGCCATCACGAAGGCTTGCGCCATACTGACCGAATTAACGACCACCCTGAATGGGGAAGCCGGTGGAGAGCTCGCCAAACGTCTGGGGAGTCTCTACGACTACATGCGCCGGAAACTGCTCGAAGCGAACTTCCGGCAGAGTGACGAGCCTTTGGGAGAGGTCCTTAGCCTGCTGGCAACGCTTTCTGAGAGTTGGGTAGAAATCAGCAAACGGACGCAGGCGCCGGAGACCGCCAACAATCCCTGGTCCGACGCCCCGGCATACGCGGGCGCAGAACCCGAAGCCGCCTATTCCACGGGAAGTTGGAGCCTGTAAAAACTCACGAGCCGGAAGACGATTTCAGTCCGGACGAAATAAGGCCCGCCAGACCGAGGCCGCCCTGGCGGGCCAAAACCAAGGCCAGTTGCTGTTCCGCAAATTCCACCGCGCTGTCACCACTCGAGTCTTCGCCCGATCCCAGCCAGCCGCTGCCGCTTTCCCGTTCCGATCGCATGATTTCGGACAGTAGCAGCGCCTCAAATTGCTGGGCCGCCTCCCGGGCAGTGGTGGGATGTGACTGCTGCGCCATCAGGGAACTGTCCACGCTCGGGGTAGAGATGCCCGACAGAGAACTGTCCATGTCAGATCACCTCGATATCCGCATCGAGGGCTCCCGCGGAGCGCAGCGTCTGGAGAATAGCGATGATATCGCGAGGAGTAGAACCGATTGCCGCCATTGCCCTGACCAATTCCTCTATGGTGGCGCCGTCGCGCAATAAGACGCTGCGCGCCTTTTCTTCCCTGGCTCCCACGGTGGTTTGGGGGACCTCCGTGGTAGAGCCTTGAGACAAAGGCCCTGGTTGCGAAACGTCCAGCTTTGTCTGGATCTCGACGCTTAGGTTGCCGTGCAAAATCGCCACCGGGCGGATGCGGACGTCCTTGCCAAGAACAATCGTTCCGGTACGCTCGTTGATCACCACTCGCGCAGGGCCGTCGGCGTCGACCGTGAGGTTCTCCAGTTCCGCCAGGAATTCTGTAGTTCGGGTGGTGTATTCGGGCGGTATGGCGACACTAACCAGCCCGGCGTTGTCAGCCTGCGCCGGGGCCTTTCCACCGCTAGAAAATTTCTTATTCAGTTCTGAGGCGATGCGCGCTGCCGTAGTGAAATCGGAGTCGCGTAACTGGAGGCGGACAACGGATTTCGGCTCGACACTCGGGGCGGCGCGCTCCACCAGGGCGCCATTGGAAATGCGCCCGACTGTGGGATGATTTACGGTTTGGGTCGTGCCGGCGCGCCCCGCGACGAACCCGCCCGTCACCACAGGCCCTTGCGCCACCGCATAAACCGCGCCATCGGCGCCCCGCAGAGAAGTCAGCACCAGAATGCCGCCCTGGAGCGTCGATGCATCGCCAATCGAAGAAACGGTTGCATCGATAGGCATGCCGGGCTGCGCGAATGCAGGCAAAAGAGCGGTTACCATGACTGCCGCGGTGTTTTTCACGCGAAGCAGTGCCGGGTTCGTCACGACTCCCATCCGCTCCAGCACGTTGGCCAGGCTTTGGTAGGGAAATATGGTCTGCTGGCTATCACCCTTTCCTGCCAAGCCGACCACGATGCCGTATCCGACGAGCTGATTCGGGCGGACTCCTTCGATAGAGACCAGGTCTTTCAAGCGAGCGGCGTTCACCGGCCCGGTCAGAACCGCGGTGAACGCAAAAATGGAAGTGGCACGGAGAATCATAGTCAGAACGGCAGAATTCCTAGCAGAAGACGGTATAGAAAGTTGGGCCTGCGTATGGCATCGCCGACTACCCCCTTGCCGTTGACCCGCACTTCGATATCACCGAGGCGGTTCGAGGCCACACTGTTCGAGGGGTCGATATCGGCCGGCCGCACCACGCCTCGCACAGTGATAGTCTGGCGCTCCGAATTGATCTGGAGATCCTTAGTGGCTTCGACCACCAGTGCGCCATTCGGCAGGACATGGGTTACGCGTGCCGTCAAGGTATCTCTGAGGGTAGTGGTCCGGCTGGTGGTTCCTTGGCCGGAAAGCTCCGTGTCACCACTAACGTTTGCCAGATTCGCCAGCGGTCCATTCGGGTTAGTGACACCTGCCAGTGCTGTTATGGAATTTTTGGTGCTACTGGTCCGCGCTGTCTTCGTGACACCCGTGCTGACTGCGGAGACCGATTCCGCTACGACAATGGTGAGCACGTCGTCCACTTGGCTGGCCCGCACGTCCCGCGCCGCATCGGCCAGGCGAGACCCGGCCATCCAGGTCGAACCGGGCGTGCTGGCGGAGTTCTCGGCGGAGCGCGCATCGGCTTCCCGGACGTAACGGTCCAAGGGAGAGGGCTGCCCGGCAGAGGGATCCTTTTTTTTCTTCGCCGCAAGCGGCATCTCTACCAGTGCCCACGACAGAATCAGGATTGAAAGCGCCTTCATATTTAGTTTTCAGTTCGTGTGGATCTGTGCGGCGGAGCCGTCCACCGACATCCTCCCTTTTCCTTCGACACGCGCCCAAAAGCGCTTCTGCGTTGCCGGGTTGAGTACCGGAATCGTTTGCCCGCGAACCCCCGAGCTTTCAGCCCGCGCCTCCAGCTTCAGATGCGCCCCGCCGCTCCAGACGTCCACGGTAACCATTTCACCGCTCAGCACCTGCTTAGGCGCTTCCAACTGCGTGGCGCGAATGGTTGTACCGGCGCGTATCGGGGTGCGTGCCAACTGTCCTGAGACCTGGTCGGTGGAATCCGGAAAATTACCCGCGGCGGGGAACTCTTCGCGCGGTTCAACCCGAATCCGGTCTTCGGCGATGGTCTCGCCAGGCGCGAAATCGGTGAGCGCCACAACCCGCTTTACCTTGAGCCACACAGCCACCTTGGCCCAAATCGAGAACAGATGATTGCCGCCATAGTGGATATTGCCGCTCCAAAAAGCTCCCGAAGGAGAGTCCCGCAATCCGGAACGCGGGAATTCCATGTCGCCTTCCGGTATCGGCCGGTGACTGAAGTCTAGAATTTCGATGCGGGCGCCAGGGAGAGTCTTCCGCATGGCGGCCAGCATGCGCTCCGGATCGGGCGGCGCTACGGTCCTTCGGATGCAGATCTCGCCTGCGGGCGGAGCCAAATGAAAGCCTTCGGCGATCGTCTTGAGTTCCGACGCACGGAATACCCTCGCCACTCCTGGCGCTGGCGCGATGGCCAGAGGCGTATCCGGCGGCACGGTTTCGAGACCGGGAAACGCCGCCGCCAGATCGGCCGCCGTGATGCGGTCCGACGCGGATTCAAACGGCAGACAATTCATCAAAAGAAACGCACCGAAAGCGATCATGAGCGGCTCAGGTTGTTCACATCCTGATACATCTGGTCGGCCGCCTGAACCACCTTGGAGTTCGCTTCATAGCCGCGCTGCGCCACGATCAGGTTGACGAATTCCTGCACCACCGAAACATTCGATTGCTCGATATAACCTTGCAGCAGCGATCCCATGCCTTCCGGGCCGCCTGGCGCGCCGACCGTGGGATTGCCGGAAGCATCCGTAGGCTGGTACAGACCGTTGCCCAGGGAGTTAAGTCCCGCCGGATTCTGGAAATTCGCAAGCTGGATCTGGCCCGCCTGCTGAGTCGCGGTCTGCCCGGGAAGCGAATAGCTCGCTGTGCCATCTGCGGCGATCACGATCGATTGCGCCTGGGCCGGAAACGTGATTTGCGGTTGCACGGCATTTCCGTCGGACGTAACCAGGTTGCCGTTTTTGTCGAGCTGGAAACTCCCATTGCGCGTGTAGGCCAACTCTCCGCTCGGAAGCAGCACCTGGAAAAAGCCGCTACCCTGAATGGCGACGTCCAACGTATTATTGGTTTCCGATAGTGAGCCGACGGAGAAATTGATGGCGTTCGAAGCCGTGCGGGTGCCGAGGCCGAGTTGCAGGCCGGCGGGCACAGTCGTTTGTTGCCCGGCCGCCGCGCCCGGCTGCACCATGCTCTGGTACATCAGATCTTGAAACTGCGCGCGGCGCGCCTTGAAGCCGTTTGTGTTGGCATTAGCCAGATTGTTGGCAATGTTTTCTACGTTGGTTTGCTGAGCCGCCATACCGCTGGCGGCGGAGTTCAATGCTCTGAGCATAAGAGGTTATTCCTTCCCGTTTAGGAACCTACTTTCGCCACATCCTGGATGGCGTGCTGGTTCATCTCCATTCCCAGGGAAACGGCTTTCTGCAACATCTCGAACTGTCGCATAATGCCGATCAGCCGGACGGCCGATTCGGCGCTGCCGGCGTTGGAGGCTTCGAGTTGCCCCTGGGTTACCGAGGCATCCGCCGCTGCCGGCTGAATAGAAGGATCCGCAGGCATGAAGTAGTTGCTGCCTCGCTTGACCAGACCGCCTGCCGGAAGATCGCCGGTTGCAATCTGGCCGATGATATTGCCGTCCTGGCTCATGGTGCCATCGCTCGAAACTGTAATCGGTCCCGAACCTTGGAAAAGCAGGTTTCCTCCAGCCGCTTCCCGAACTGCGTACCCGTCCGTAGTCACCAGCCTGCCGTCTTTCGATAATCGAAAACTTCCGTTGCGCGTATAAAGAGGTCCCGAAGGACCGTCGACCAGGAAGAAGCCTTTCCCGGAGAGAGCCAGATCGAGCGGGTTACCCGTTGCGGTCAGCACTCCTTGAGAGAGATCGGTCCAGGGCCGTTCGATAACCGGCATGGTGGCCGGGTCTACCAGATCGGCCTCGAGGTCCACATCGGGGGCTGTGTAGAGACTATAGAATTCGCGGTCAGATTTGTAGCCGCCGGTGGAAGCGTTGGCAACGTTGTTAGCCAGCATTTCGAGCGATTCCATGCGGGATCGAAGGCCGCTAGCGGCCACCGCGGTCAGTGGGTCCATAGCGACTGCAATCAATGCACGCAGGCTGCCGAATCTAGGTCAGGATCTAAATCTCTCAAAAATGAGGCTCCGCAGCCGATGAGAACGGTTGAGGCGGGGTGCTCGAGCGCCAGAAAATTGCCGCGTGGCTTTTCACGTGTCATTGTTTTGGCGCGCCTGCTTTTGTTAACTCACTGAAAATAGCGGGCCGACAGATTGGCGAACGATCTGCAAATCAGCCTGCGTGACTCGTCCGGCGCCACTCGGTCCTCAACCCGCCGCCTTCCTTTCCACTGCGGCGAAAGCCGACAAGCGTTCCTCCATAAATCGTGGCAAGTCCGATCAACCAGCAAGCTCCAAGACTCCGGCATTTTCGAGCTTGCTCGGACGCCTTGTAGAAAAGAAGGAGAAGTCCAGCGCCAAACAGGAATCCCAGACTGTAGCCGTGCCATTATTGGGCGCGCCGCCCGTACCGCCCGTGCCTCAAAATCGAGAACTGCCGGCGCGGGGAATGACGGTGTTTGGGTTAGGAGAGTCCGGTGGCCTTCCTCTTCCGGCCCCGCCAAACAGCCTGCAGTCTCAGACCTCGCTCGACGGAGTGGGGCGGAATGTTCTAGAGAATGGTTCGAGCCCGGGAGCGCAGTTAGCCGACAGGGCAGGGCGGGTAGAAAAACAACGTGCAGCCGTCCTTACCGCGGAAACGCCAGATTCAGG
>DATBID010000673.1:0-13056 GCA_036557125.1 Bryobacteraceae bacterium
GAGGAAATAAAGCGAGAGAATCGCAACCAGCATTAGCAAGCCGCTGAGCTGGGTGAAGATGAAATACTTCAGAGCGGCGTGGACGCGGTTTTCCTGGCCCCAGACGGCGATCAGGAAGTAAGTCGGGACGAGCATCAGGTCCCAGGCGAAATAGAACAGGAAGAGATCCCGGGCCATAAAAACACCGGCTACTCCGGCCACAGCGAGCAGCACATTCAGATGGAAGAAGCCGATCGAATAAGTAATCTCGCGCCAGGAAGCGAGGACGGCGACACCGCCGAGGAAGAATGTGAGCAGCAGGAGAAGAAGGCTCAAACCATCGATGGCGAGTTGGAAATGAATGCCGAATTGGTCCATCCAGGGCACATCGAGAGCGGGAGCGACGCCGCGAATCCACAGGGCCAGCATCAGCGCGAAATCGGCTAGCACGCAAGCGAGCGCGATGGAGCGGGAAGCGACCGTGCTCCAGCGAGCGGCCACTACGGAGGCGAAAGCGCCAGCCCCCAGAATGATGAGGAGCCAGGCGAGGATCATAAGAACTCCGCAATGGCCAGAAAAACGACTGTTCCGGCGGCAATGGCGGCGGCGTACCAGCGGAGGTTTCCGGTTTCGGTGGAACTCAACGCCCGCGAGGCGGAGGCTGCGGAACGGGCAGCGCCGCGGTAGACGGAGTCGATGGCATCCGCGCGATCGAGGTTTGCGGCCCAGACTACGGGACGCACGAACACGCGATCATAGAGCCAGTCGAACCCCCAGCCAGCAAACCAGAAGCGCCCGAGCGTGGTGAGCACGGGTCTGGCGACGACCGCTCTCCGCCACCAGGCCCAGGCGACGAACAAGCCTGCGAGAAAGGCTAACGAAGCGAGGGCCGAGGTCAGGGCGGATTCAGCCGGCTGCGCCCCGAGCAGGGCGGCGAACCGGCTCCTATCGAAGCCGCCGCCGATCGAAAGGGCAGCCAATATCCATGCGGGGATGGTCATGATGAGACCAGGCCTGGCAGGTTGCGGCAAGAGCAGAGGGCCGAAGAAAACCAGCAGGATGAGCCGGAAGGTGTAAAGCGAGGTGAGGAGCGCGCCCACTAATCCAGCGATCCAGAGGGCTTGGTTACTGGCGGCACTGGCGATAATCCAATCCTTACTGTAGTAGCCAGCGGTGATGATCGGGAGTCCGGCAAGGGAACATCCGCCGATCAAAAAAGTCCAAAATGCGGAGGGAAGGACATGCCGCAGGCCGCCCATGCGGAAGATATCGTGCTCGTTGTGCAGGGCGTGAATGACGATGCCGGCGGCGAGGAAGAGTAGCGCTTTAAAAAACGCATGCGTCATGAAATGGAAGATGGCGGCCTGCCATGCGCCCACACCAAGGGCCAGAAACATGTAGCCGATCTGGCTCATGGTGGAGTAGGCCAGCACGCGCTTGATATCGGTCTGGGTGAAGGCGCTGCAGCCGGCGAGCAACAAAGTGGCTGCGCCTACTACGGCGACAGCGAGCTCGACCGCTGGCGCCAGGGCGAACAGCGCATGCATGCGGGCAATGAGGTAGACGCCGGCGGTGACCATAGTTGCGGCGTGAATCAGAGCACTGGTGGGGGTGGGGCCGGCCATGGCATCGGGAAGCCAGGTCTGCAAAGGCAACTGCGCCGATTTGCCCACTGCGCCGCCGAGCAACAGAGCCGCGGCTGCGACCGCGAAGGCCGAGCCAACCGGACACGCGCCGGGCGCGCCCGCCAAGATTTGCGGAATATCGAGCGTGCCTAAAGAGTGGAAGAGCAACAGGAGCGCGATGGTGAATGCGGTATCGCCAACGCGCGTGACGATGAACGCTTTGCGCGCGGCACGGCCGTTCGCGGGGTCACGATACCAGAAACCGATGAGCAGATAACTACAGAGGCCCACGCCTTCCCAGCCGAGATAGAGCAGGAAAAGATTGTTCGCCAGGACCAGGGTGATCATTGAGCCGACGAACAGATTCATATAGGCGAAAAAGCGGCTGTAGCCTTCATCGCCCGCCATATATTCGACCGAATAAAGGTGAATCAGGAAGGCGACGACGGCGATTACCAGAATCATCACTACAGAGAGCGGATCGAGGTAGAGAGCGATTTCCGGGCGGAAGCCGCCAGTGGAGAGCCAGGTCCAGAGATGCTGCGTGTAGACGCTGCCGGGCGGCGGCGCAGTGAGGAAACTCGCAGCGATGGCGCCGGCGATCGCGGCTGACAAACCGATCGAGCCGGCGCCCACAACCGCAGCGGGCTTGCGTGGCCAGCGTGGACCGAATAGCAGCAAGAGCACCGCGCCGGCGAAAGGGGCTGCTGGAACTAGCCAAAGCAGGTGGAGCACATCAGCCTCTCATCCGGCTTGCGGCGTTGGTATCGAGCGTATTGTTTTGGTGATAGAGAGCCAGAAGCAGCGCAAGCCCTACCGACACTTCCGCCGAGGCCATGGCCAGAATGAAGAGAAAGACGACCTGCCCATCGGGCTGGCCCCAGCGCGCGCCGGCCGTGATAAAAGCCAAAGCGGAAGCGCTCAGCATCACTTCCACGGACATCAGTATGAAGAGGATATTGCGCCGCACCAGCACGCCTATCAGACCCAGGGCGAACAGAATCGCCGCCAGGGCCAAACCGTCGCGGATCACCGCTTCCCCCAAATCATCGCCGCCCCCTGACCGGAGGGGCTGGTTCGGGTTCGGGCATGCCCCAAACTTCTTCGGCTGACCCCACGGGTCCGACGGCTTCCAGCACTTTCTCTCGCGGCGGTTGGACGGGTTCCCGCCTTCTCCACCCCAAGTGATAAGCAGCGACCAGCGCGCCCAGGAGCAGCATCGAGGCGAGTTCGACACCGAGCAGATACGTTGAAAAAAGCGAGACGCCCACGGCTACTGGACCGATTTCGGTGGGGACACGGCTGGCGCCCGCGCCGCGATCGATCAAATAGACGAATTCCCCGGCTAGCACGAACGCCAATATCAAGGGACCGATCCAAGCGCCGCGCGGCAGCCATTGTTTTTCCGTGCGCACCGCATCCCGGCCGAGGTTCAGGAGCATGATTATGAAGATGAACAGCACCATAATGGCTCCCGCATAGACAATCACTTCCAAAACCGCGGCGAAGGGCGCGCCGAGTGTGTAGAAAACTACCGCCAGCGCGAGTAGGGAGACGATCAGGTAGAGCAGTGCGTGCACGGCATTGAGTTGCACCAGCATTAGGGCGGTAGCGGCCACGGCCACGGCACCGGCGATGTAGAAGAGAATTTCCATAGTTACGGGTCCAACGGCCTTCGGCCCAGGGCGGATTCTGGTCTGCTGGATTGCGCCGGGCAGAAGCCCGGCGGCAGGGCAGAAGCCCTGACCCCACATACTCTGGCCGGAATGTAGAAGGCAATTTCCATACGAATTAGGGCAACAGCGTGTGCAAGTCGACCGGCGGGCTTTCGTTTTCCGCCTGGCCTTTGTCTTTGCCGCCGATGGCGACTCCCGCCACGCGCCAGTAGTTGTAGTCCGGGTATTTGCCTGGGCCGTCAATCAACAGGTCCTCCTTCTCGTACACCAGTTTTTGGCGGTCGTATTCGCCCATTTCGAAATCGGGCGTGAGCTGGATAGCGTATGTGGGGCAGGCCTCCTCACAGAAGCCGCAGAAGATGCAGCGCGAGAAATTGATGCGAAAGAACTCGGGGTAGCGGCGGCCGGTTTGATCTTCGGTCGCCTGAAGCGCGATACAATCCACGGGGCAAGCGACCGCGCAGAGGTAGCAGGCCACGCAGCGCTCGCCGCCATCGGGATCGCGAGAGAGAATGATACGGCCGCGCCAGCGCGGCGCGAGGCGCGGCTTCTCCTCGGGGTACTGCACTGTGATGCGTTTGTGGAAGGCGTGCAGAAACACGCTCCAGAGCGCTCTGAGAATGCCGAACATTCAGCGGCCCTCCGCCAGCACCACTGCGCCGGTTACCAGCAAGTTGGCCAAAGCGAGCGGCAGCATAAATTTCCAACCCATGGTCATCAACTGGTCAAACCGCGGACGGGGCAGCGATGCGCGCAACAGGATAAAGAGACAGATGAAGAAAAACATCTTCACCAGAAACCAGACGATGGGCGGCAGCACCGGCCCCAACCATCCTCCGAAAAACAGAACGGTAATCAACGCGGAGATCAGCGTGATGCCCAGATACTCCCCCACGAAGAACATGCCGAATTTCATGCCGGAGTACTCGGCGTGAAAGCCAGCAATCAGCTCGCTTTCGGCTTCCGGGAGATCAAAAGGGAGGCGGCGCGTTTCGGCCAACCCGGCGATGAAGAACAAAATAAAGCCCAGAAATTGCGGGATGACAAACCACAAATGGCGCTGCGCCTCCACAATACGCGTCAAATCGAACGTTCCCGCGAGCAGCACCACACCCATGAGCGACAATCCCATAAACACTTCGTAGCTGAGCATCTGCGCTGCCGCGCGCAGCGCGCCCAATAGCGCGTATTTGTTATCGGACGCCCAGCCGCCCAGCACCACGCTGTATAGACCTAGCGAGGACATAGCGAGAACGAAGAGCAAGCCGACGTTGAAATCCGTAACAATGATGCCCGGAGCGACCGGCACCATGGCGAAAGACAGCAGAACTGTGACGACGATTACGGCCGGCGCCAGAATGAACAGGGGTTTATCGGCGAAAGGAGGGGTCCAATCCTCTTTGAAAAAAATCTTCACCATATCGGCCGTGACCTGCATAAGACCGAAGGGACCCAGACGATTCGGGCCGTAGCGATCCTGCCAGAGCGCCAGCAGGCGGCGCTCGAGCCAGATGAGGCCGCCAGCGATCACGAGCGCCGCAATCAGGATGCCGAAGATGCAGGCGAATGGATAAGGACAGCTCAT
The DNA here is from genome assembly GCA_036557125.1 of Bryobacteraceae bacterium. GTDB lineage: Bacteria > Acidobacteriota > Terriglobia > Bryobacterales > Bryobacteraceae > PSRJ01. The sequence continues at coordinate 4,866 of DATBID010000673.1, forward strand.
GTGGTTTTCCCAATGGCAGCGCGCAGCGGCAAGTCCAAGCCGCAGAAAGGCGGAATGCCTGCGGGCACGCCAGCGGTTCCCACGGGTAGATCCGGAGCAAGCTTCACCGGAACGCGCTGGCCGAGGCACTCGACCTGCTGGCCGAATTGCGCAGCATCGGCGGGGTTCAAAGCGACGTAGGGCTGCGGAGCAAGTTCAGCCACACCGGGCGCGTGGCAGCTCAACTCTTCCGAACCGAACACGTGGAAAATGGGGACGATCAACCATTCACCGGGGTGAGGCGCAAAGGCGGAAGGGATGTCCGCGTAATAGGTCGCAGCCTGGCGGGAAGGCTCGATCAGGCGCACGCCGGCATCGCCCCCACGTAAAGGACCCGCAATCTCTTCCTGGAACTTGTTCACGGCCTGGTAGGAGTTCCAGCCGGGAGACCAGAAGAACGGAATGAGCGGCGAAGGAGGCTGGCCGGAGTAACCTTCCATGGAGAAATTGAGAGGGGAATCGGGATCGGGCGGCGGCATTGGCTCGCTCACCGCGATATTTGCCAGTTTGGCGGTGCGGCCGCTGTAGCGATGCGGTTCGCGGGGGATTTTGTTGCCGGTCGGGCGAAAGCTTGCGGGCGGAGCGGCCGCGGTGATGGCGAAGAGCGCGGGAAAGGCCGCGGCGACGGCGGCGATGGCATCATCCAGACCATGCCAGTCGCCCAGCCAGCGCCAGCTTTCGCAAATCGGCTCCTCGGGCACAAACGCCTGATAGGCACGCTGGGCGCGGCCTTCACTGCTCACAAAGGTGCCATCTCCTTCGGCGAAAGAGGCTGCAGGAAGCAGAAGCTCGGCGTGGGCAGTGGTCGCGTTTTCAAGCGAATCGAGAACTACGATGTGGCGGAAGCGCGAAAGGAATTCTTCGATAACTGGTTCGGGCGCGCGGCGGTAGAGATCGTTTTCGAGAACAATGAGCGTTTCGGCGTGGCTTTCGAATGCGGCATCGAGGGCGGGCGCGCCCATCAGCGCGAGGCCCATGCTGTTCGATTCCGGGGCGACAAAAGCAAGTGCGCAGCCGGGCCGCGCGCGGGCAATATTGGCGGCAGCCCGAATCAAAGCTGCGCTGCGCAGGCTCGCGCCGGCGATGACTACGGGCCGATGGGCGGACTGCAACGCTTCGGCGATTTCTTGCGCTGCGTCGAGGACCGCTCCCTGTGGTCGCGGCTCGGAAGGGCCTCTGGCAGGTTGGCGGGCTGAAGCGTGCCCCACCTCGGGGTCGGGCGCCGATGGGTCGATGGCGCGGGCGACTGCGAAACCCAGCCGGGCCAGATCGTCCGGCGCGCCGCGGAAGACGCGGGTGGCGACGCCATCTAGACGTGTAGCGTATGGCGTAGCGATGAACAAAGGACCGCGGGCATCCTGAACGGCTTCGCGCACGGCATGATCGAGCCATAGCGGGATCTTCAACTTCTCCGCGATTTCCATGGGCTGTTGGCGGATTGACTGGAGGACGCTCAGGGCCATGCGCGGGCCGGTGTTGCTAATGTCCTCGCCCAGAATGAACACCGCATCCGCCTCTTCGATCTCACGCAGCGACGGCGTGCGGGCAGCGCCCGAGCGAAGGACCTCCAGCATCAGCTTCACCACTCCGGTCTCGCTTCCCGCAAGGCCTGCAAAAAAGTGCTCGGGACCCACCAACTCGCGAAGCGCGTAGTTGCTCTCGAGAGACGCTCGCGGCGAACCGATGCCGATTGCGCCGCTAGACGCAAGCAGACGGAGATAGCCGATGGCGGCATCGGCGGGCACGGGTTTCGAGCGCAAACGGGCCTGGCGGATGCGGTCGCTGCGATTGGTGAACTCATACCCGAACCGCCCCCGGTCGCACAGGAAATAGCCATTGACCGCGCCGTTATAGCGGTTCACGGTGCGTCGAATGCTTCCGTAGCGTTCGGCGACGCTGATATTGCAGCCCAGGCCGCAATGAACGCAGAGGGAAGGCGCGAACTGCAGGTCCCATTTGCGGGTGTAATGGCGGCGGAGTGTGGCATCGGTAAAGACGCCCGTCGGGCAGACCTCCACCAGGTTGCCCGCGAATTCGCTTTCCAGAACTCCTTCCCGCTCGCGGCCGAAATAGACGGTGTCGCGCAGGGCAAACGAGTTGAGATCGCTCGCGCCCGCGTACTCGCGATAGAAGCGAACGCAGCGATAGCACTGGATGCAGCGGTTCATCTCGTGGTGCACGAAGGGGCCGAGGTACTGGTTGCGAAAGGTGCGCTTTTCGACGGAAGCGCGCCGGTAGTCGTGGCCGGTCATCACGGTCATATCCTGGAGGTGGCATTCGCCGCCTTCGTCGCACACCGGGCAATCGTGGGGGTGGTTGAGCATCAGGCCTTCGATGATGGCGCGGCGGAACTCGACTACTTCCGGGTCGTCGATGGAAATGCGAGTACCCTCTTTTGCCGGCGTCATGCATGCCATCACGATTTTGCCGCGCTTATCCGATTCATCTTTGAATTGCTTGACGGCGCACTGGCGGCACGCCCCGACCGACCCCAGCGCGGGGTGCCAGCAGAAATAGGGCAGGTTCAGGCCGGCGGAAAGGCAGGCGTGGAGCAGGTTCTGGTTTTCGTCCATCGGGTAGGGGCGGTTGTCGATGTAGACGGTAGCCATTAGTTCACCGGGGGAGTAGCACTAGAGCCGTGAACGCACGATTTCGCGCCAATCGGCGACCGCTCCCTAACGGTCGCGGCTCTGATCGGAGCCGCGACCGTTAGGGAGCGGTCCTGTCTGACCGGCGTGACGGTGTGACGGCGTTTTTCAGTTTTTTGTTCAGCTCGCGAAACTACCCCCATTTGCGGGGGAAAATTGGGTTCGTTTCGTCGTTTCTTGGTGCGGGCCGCTGGTGCAGGCAATGGGGCCGGATGGGGCGGAGGGGAAAATTGGGTTCGTTTCGCCGTTTGGTGGTTAGCGCGAGCGCCGCCTTTTGGCAGGCGGAAGCGCCTGCCCCACTTTTCCCGAGGTGCGGCCATTTTTGAGCCTGGCGATGTTATTATCCCGAAGGGTTGAAGCGAGTTCCGGGCGGGGAGCGCCCCTGGCAATCTGTAACTGCTGCAGCAAAGAGACTTACTGATTTTCGGGCGGACGCGATCTTTATGTGACCGAAAATTCAGATCCATGGACAGCGATGCTCCGTGATGTGTTTTTCGAAGTCTTCGCGAAAGTATTTCAAGGCGCTTTGAAGGGGCTCGGCGGCGCCGGGGGCGAGCGCACAGAAGGTGTGGCCGGGAGCGAAGAATTTGGTTTGAGACTCGAGTTTCTCCAGGTCGCCCGGCCTTCCCTGCCCTTCTTCCATCGCGCGCAAAATCCGCTCGACCCATGCCAGGCCGCTCCAGCAGGGCGTACACCAGCCGCAGGATTCGCGGGCGAAAAAGTGCTCGAGGTTCCACACCATGCCGACTGGGCAGGTTTGGTCGTCGAGGATAATCATGGTTCCGGTTCCCAACCGGCTGCCGATCTTTTGCGGCTCGGTGAAATCGAGCGGAACGTCCAGATGCTCACCGGTCATGAAATCGGTGGAAGCGCCGCCGGGAAGGAAGCCACGCAGACCGAGACCGTCGCGCATGCCGCCGGCGCGGTCGAGGACTTCCCGCGCTGTGGCGCCCATCGGCAGCTCCCAAAGCCCGGGGTGCTTCACTTTGCCGCTCGCACCGTAAAGCTTCGTGCCGCCATCCTGCGTGTGGCTGAGTTTGCGGAACCACTCTGCGCCGCGATTCAAAATGTGCGGCACGCAGCACAACGTTTCGACGTTGTTCACGGTGGTTGGCTTACCCCACAGCCCGGAGGTTCCAGGGTATGGCGGCTTCGTTCTCGGATTGGCCCGCTTGCCTTCGAGGGCATTTAGCATCGCGGTCTCTTCGCCGCACATATAGCGGCCAGTGCTGGTGTGGAGATACATTTCCAGGCGGTAGCCGGAGCCGAGAATGTTCTGGCCGAGATAGCCGGCTTCGTATGCTTCCGCGATAGCGCGCTCCAGCCGGCGCGCCGGCACCACATATTCACCGCGCAAGAAGATGTACGCCACGTCGGCCTGGATGGCGTACGAGCCGAGGATTAAGCCTTCCAGGAACTGGTGCGGATCCCGCTCGAGCAGCAAGCGGTCTTTAAAGGTGCCCGGCTCCATCTCGTCTGCGTTGGCAACAAAGTAGCGGGGATGCGGCGCGTCCTTGGGAACCAGAGACCATTTCAGACCCGTGGAGAATCCCGCGCCGCCGCGGCCGCGAAGATTCGACTTCTTCATCTCTTCGATAACCGCTTCCGGCGTCATGCTCTGCAAGGCGGCGCGCAAAGCCTGGTAGCCGCCGGCACGTTCATAGGCGGCGCGGTCCAGCGGCTCGTGGCCCGGGCGGATGTTCTCGGTGAGAGGCGTCTCCAATTACTTGTAGCCCTCCAGGATGCTATCGATCTTCGCGGGATCGAGATCGGTGTGCAGATCGGAATCGACCATCATGGCCGGAGCATGATCACAGGCGCCGAGACAGACGATAGGCAGCAGCGTAAACCGGCCATCCGCCGTGGTTTCGCCAGGCGCCGCGCCAAGCCGGCCGCTCAGATGGCGAAACTGCCCTGCCGATCCCATAATCCAGCAACTCACGCTGTCGCAGAACAGGATCACGTGCCGGCCCACCGGTTTGCGGAAGATCAGGTTATAAAAGGTGGCGACGCCATCCAGATCCGCGAGAGACAACCGCAGAAAATCGGAGATATCGCGGAGCGCTTCGTCGGAAACCCAGCCGCGATGCTTTTGCACGATTTTCATGGCATCAATACACACGGCCTGGCGCGTGGGGTAGTGCGCCAATTCCTGCTCGATTTCGCGGGTCTCTTCTTCGGTCAGCATTTCTCCCCTCATCTATCCACATCGGCCAGCACGTAATCCATCGCGCCTAACACAGCCAGCAGGTCCGGAATCATGCGGTATTTGGTGAGCAGCGGCAGCGTTTGCAGGTGCGGAAACGAAGGCGTGCGGATGTGGGTACGGTAAGACATGGTGCCGCCGTCGCTGATCAGGTAGTAACCATTGCTTCCTTTGGCAGCCTCAATGGGCGCCATACATTCACCCGGCGGAATCACGGGCCCCCAACTGACGTTGAGGAAGTGCGTGATGAGCGTTTCGATATCGTGCATGGTCCGGGCTTTCAGCGGCGGCGTAGCTAGGTGATGTTCGGATTGATAGGGTCCCCCGGGCATGTTTCGCACGCATTGCTCGACGATGCGCAGGCTTTGGTGCATTTCCTCAACGCGGACTACGGCGCGGTCGTAGCAATCGCCGTGGGTGCCGGTGGGAATATCGAATTCGAACTGATCGTAGCCGGAGTAGGGACGCTTCTTCCGCAAATCCCAATTGACGCCGCAAGCCCGCAAATTCGGTCCAGTGAAACCCCAATCGATGGCATCGGCCGCGCTGATCGTGCCCACCCCCTTGGTTCGCATCTGAAATATGGGATTTTGCAAAACCTGGTGGTCGTATTCCGCCAGGCGGGGTGGAAGGTAGCGGACGAAATCCAGAATCATGCCGTCCCAACCTTCCGGCAGATCTTGCGAAACACCGCCGATGCGGAACCAGTTGGGATGCATGCGGCCGCCGCAAATGGCTTCGATGATGCCGAGGGCCTTTTCGCGGTCGTTAAAGGTGTAGAAGACCGGCGACATCTGGCCCAGATCCTGCGCGAAGGTGCCATACCAGACCAGGTGATTGATGATGCGGTAGAGTTCCGTCAGCATCACGCGGATCACCTGCGCGCGCGGCGGCACCGGAATGCCAGCGAGCATTTCGAGCGAATTGAGATAAGCCAGATTGTTGACTACACCGCTGAGATAATCGATCCGGTCGGTATAAGGAATATAAGTGTGCCAGGACTGGCGCTCCCCCATTTTTTCCGCGCCGCGGTGATGGAATCCGATTTCCGGCACGGCATGGACAATCTGCTCGCCATCAAGCTGCACGATCACGCGCAGCACGCCGTGCGTTCCGGGATGCTGGGGTCCCAGATTGAGAAACAGAAAATCCGAACCATCGCGGGAAGTGCGAAATCCCCACTCTTCCGGCCGGAATCGCAGAGCCTCCTGCTCCACTTCCTGCTTATATAGAGGCAGACGGTACGGCGGCATTTCGGTCGCGCGGGCCGGATGATCCTTGCGGAGCGGATGCCCGATCCAGGTGCGCGGCATCAGAATGCGCTCCAGGTGGGGGTGGCCTTCGAAGCGGATGCCGAACATATCCCAGACTTCCCGCTCGTACCAGTTGGCGGAAGGCCAAATGTCAGTGATAGTATCCATGCGGAGCGCATCTTCAGCAAGTGCGCTTTTGATGCGCAGATAATCGTTGCGATCGAAGGAGTAGAGATGATAGACGACAGTGAAGTCACTCGGCGGCTGCCCTTCGCGATGGGTGCGCTCCCGCTCGTCGATCGCAGTCAGATCGTAGAGCATTTTGTACGGGCGATCGATGCCGTCCTTAAGCCAGCTCAGCAACTCATGAATGCGGTCCGGCGGCGCCCAGAGGGTTTCCATGCCATCGGCGGTGATTTGCCGCTCGAGGGGGACCTCCAGGCGGGTCTCCAAAAGACCTTGAATCGCGCCGGTATCTACAGGAACGGAAGCCATGGCTATACATGATCCGGAGTCGCGAGAACTTTTTGCTTCTGCCGCATGGGCCGCTTCAGGTCGCGATTAGCAGGCATCGGCGGGCGCAAGCTGTCCTGCGGGCCGATCGCCCAACTGAGAGGCCGCCGCTCCGTGCCAACTGCTTTTTGCAGCAGCATCACTCCTTCCAGAAACGCCTCCGGGCGCGGCGGGCAGCCCGGCACATACACATCCACAGGGAGAAATTTGTCGACGCCCTGCACCACGCTGTAGATGTCGTACATGCCGCCGGAATTGGCGCAGGAACCCATAGAGATCACCCAGCGCGGCTCCATCATCTGCTCATAAAGCCACTGGATTACGGGCGCCATTTTGATGAATACCGTGCCCGCGATCACCATCAGATCGGCCTCGCGAGGGCTTCCGCGAATCACTTCCGCGCCGAACCGCGCGATGTCGTACTTGCTGGTGATGCTGGTGGCCATTTCTACATAGCAGCAGGAGAGACCGAAATTGAACGGCCATATGGAATTTTTTCGGGACCAAGCCACCAAGTCTTCCAGACGCGAAAGGATCACATTTTTGCGCGCCGCCTCTTCGAAGGTGGGGGAGGCTTGCACATCCGCAGTTTGAGTGATGGAAAACAACATCGCCTTTGCCGTGTCGCTTTCTTTATGCCGAGTGGCGGCGGAACGTGTTCCAGTCGAGAGCGCCCACTCTCCACAAGTAGAGCAAGGCGATGACCAGAATCCCGGCAAAGACGACGGTCTCCCAGAATGCCGGCCAACCCAGGGGGCGAGCGGCTACGGCCCAGGCAAACAGGAAGATTGATTCGATATCGAAGATCACGAAGAGCATGGCGACGAGATAAAACTTCGCCGAGACACGCACGCGCGCCGAACCGGCCGGCAGGATGCCGCTTTCATAGGGAACACCGGTGGCCCGCTCCGAGTGACGTTCCCCCAGCAGCCAGGACAGCGTCAGCATGACTGCGACCAACAGCAATACCAACCCGAAATACACCAGCAGGGTCCACATGGAAACCACGCCCACTTTCAGCAGGCAACCGCTCCCTTTGGTCGCGGCTCAGAAAGCACTGCGCCCACTTTCAGTTTCCCCAGACGTCGCGGCCGCGCGGTAGGCTATTTGTCACAGTGACAGAGGCTGCTGGCCTTCAGGCGTACGCCGCAATACTGAAGGGGAACGAAAATTATTGGCTGACGCGCCTGGTTTTCCAGCGGGGCCTCGGCTTGGTGTACCTGATCGCGTTTCTGGTAGCGGTGAATCAATGGATTCCGCTGCTGGGCGAGCACGGACTGTTGCCGGCGCGTCTCTACCTGAAAAGAATTTCGTTCCGCGCCGCTCCCAGCATCTTCTTCTGGTCATCAAGCGATGCGGCGTTTCGCGCAGCGGCGTGGGTGGGCATCGTTCTTTCGTGCGTGGTTCTGGCGGGCCTGGCCGATCGCTACACGAACTGGCTCTCCGCGCTGGTGTGGTTTGTCCTCTGGGCTATTCAGCTTTCCCTTTTCCATGCGGGCCAGACATTTTATGGCTTCGGCTGGGAATCCATG
>DATBID010000674.1:0-7336 GCA_036557125.1 Bryobacteraceae bacterium
TTTCAGAGCAATTTGCAGAGTACGGTGAACCTCCTGTTCTTGGCCGCCGAATCCGGATGCCGCCGCATCATATTGACCGGCTCTTTAGCCGAACCCGAAATCGAGAGCGGAGAAGCGTTCCCTTCAGCGCCCTATGCCGCCGCAAAATGGGCTTCTACCGGTTATGCCCGCATGTTCCACGCTCTGTACCGGCTTCCCGTGATCATTGCGCGAGTATTTATGGTCTACGGTCCGGCTCAAAAGGACTTAACTAAGCTCATTCCGTATGTCACGCTCTCCCTACTTCAGGGGAAGTCGCCCAGAATTAGCAGCGGACAACGCCTGGTGGATTGGATCTATGTGTCGGATGTAGTCAGCGGCTTCCTCGCGCTGGCTCAGACGCCTGGAATCGACGGTATGACCTTAGATCTCGGGTCCGGAGCCCTGGTTTCTATTCGCGATATCGTACAACAATTAATTCCCTTGATTGATACTGCCGCAATGGCGGATTTCGGCGCATTGCCCGATCGACCGCTGGAACCCACTCGCGTAGCGAAAATCGGAGAAACCTGTCGCCAGACCGGATGGAAGCCTCAGGTGTCACTAGGGGAAGGTTTGAAGCAAACAGTGGACTGGTACCGGGCGACGTTCAAGGAGTCGCCCGAAAAGTACGTTGGTTTCCACGCCTGAACGCAGGAAACCGCGAACGGAGAGGATTCGACGAAACGATGGAGAAAATAGCGATTTTAGGCTCGGGAATGGCAGGTCTGGGAGCCGCTCGCCGCCTACAGCAAGAGGGTGTGCCGTCGGTAGTGTACGACAAAAACGACTACTACGGCGGACATACCGCTTCGTTCCGGCACGAGAGCGGCTTTATATTCGACGAAGGGCCGCACGTTTCCTTTACCAAGCATGAGCGCCTACAAGAGTTCTTTGCCGATAGCGTCGATCAGAACTACGAGATCATTCGCGCCCGCCCCAATAACTACTGGAAGGGATCCTGGATTAAACACCCCGCTATCTGCAACCTGTACGGCTTGCCGGCCGAACTGTTAGTCAGCATCCTGCGTGACTTCATTCAGGTCCAGAATCAAGAACCGCAACCAATCACCAATTATGCCGACTGGCTCATCGCCAGCTATGGGAAGACGTTCGCGGAAACCTTTCCCATGGAGTACGGCTGGAAATACCACACCACCACGGCGGATAACATGAGCACCGACTGGCTCGGGCCAAGGCTCTACCGGCCTAAGCTTGAAGAGGTGCTGCAGGGCGCAATTTCCCCCGCAACGTCTCACGTCCACTATGTCGATCATGTCCGTTACCCCTCTTACGATGGTTTCGTCTCCTATCTGAGCTCGCTACCAAAAACCACCAGCCTGGAACTCGGCCACAAATTGGTGCAACTCGATCCGAAGAGGCGCGAGTTGCACTTTTCCAACGGAGTTACCACCGGTTATGAAGGCGTGGTTTCCTCCATTCCGCTGCCCGAACTGATTCCTATGATTGTGGGTGTGCCCGCCGATATCCTGAAGGCAGCCCAGAAGTTAGCCTGTACGGGCTGCGTGATGATAAATCTCGGAATCAATCGCCCCGATCTTTCCGAAGGGCAGTGGACCTATTTTTACGACCGCGATATCTGCTTCACTCGCCTCAGCTTTCCTCATATGTTCTCTCCGCACGTCGTTCCCGAAGGCTGCGGCAGCATTCAGGCGGAGGTCTATTATTCGAATAAATACCGTCCCCTCCAGGGAGCCCCTGCCGATTATGTGGCGCCGGTAATCGCAGACCTGAAGCGCTGCGGCGTTCTCCGCGAAGACGATCGCATTCTGCATACGAACGTTCACGTCAGTAAGTACGCTCAGGTGATTTTCGATTTGGACCGCGCCGCCGCCGTGGCGGCGGTGCATGGCTACCTCGACGACATCGGAGTAGCCTATTGCGGCCGTTATGGAGAGTGGCTCTACATCTGGACTGACGAGGCCTTCATTAGCGGCGAAAATGCGGCCCAAAAAGCCCTGGATCGCCTCACCGCCAAACGGGAGGTCGCCCAGGTTTGAAAATGCTGGAATCTGGGAACAACCATTCACCCGCAGCGCCCTGCCGTTTTTGCGGCGCGCAACTATGCCACACCTTCGTGGACCTCGGCATGTCCCCTCTCTGCGAAAGTTACGTGCCGGCGGAGGGGCTGAATCGAATGGAAGCGTTTTATCCGCTGCATGTCTTTGTCTGCAGCCGGTGTTTCCTCGTGCAGCTCGAAGAATACGTAAGCCCCGATCACATCTTCACCGAATACGCATACTTTTCCTCGTATTCCGATAGTTGGCTGGAACATTGCCGCCGCTACACCGCGGAGATGGTCGAGCGCTTCGGGCTGAATGCGCAGAGCCTCGTGATCGAGCTCGCCAGCAACGATGGCTATCTGCTGCAGTACTTTGTCGCAAGGCAAATTCCTGTCCTCGGAATCGACCCGGCGGCGAATGTCGCAAAAGCGGCGCTCGAGCGAGGCGTGCCGACGCTCGTGGAGTTTTTTGGTTCCCGTCTGGCTGCGGAGTTGGTTCGAACAGGTAAGCAGGCTGATTTGCTGCTGGGAAACAATGTGCTCGCCCAGGTGCCCGACCTCCGCGATTTCGTTGCCGGCATGAAACTCCTTCTCAAGCCGCACGGCGTGCTCACTCTCGAGTTCCCGCACTTGCTGCAGCTCATGGAAGGACGCCAGTTCGACACCATTTACCACGAGCATTTCTCTTACTTCTCTTTCCTCGCGGTGGAGAAAATTTTCCGGGCAAACGGACTGGTTCTCTTCAACGTGGAGGAATTGCCCACCCATGGCGGCTCTCTCCGCATCTTCGCAAGGCATGATGCGGACAATTCCAAGCCGGTCACCCCGAGCGTTCGCGAACTCATGGCGCGGGAAGAAGCCGCGGGGTTGAAGGACCTGTCCAGCTATGTTGGCTTCGCCGAAAGTGTCAAGCAAACCAAACGCGAACTCCTCGCCTGCCTGATCGATGCCAAGCAGCGGCGCAAATCCATCGCCGGCTACGGCGCTCCGGGAAAGGGCAACACATTGCTGAACTATTGCGGCATCGGAACGGATTTCCTGGATTACACCGTCGATCGCAATCCCTACAAACAAGGAAAGTTTACTCCGGGAACCCATATCCCCATCTATTCCCCGGACAGAATCTACCAAACCCGGCCGGACTACGTATTGATTCTGCCCTGGAACCTGCAAAACGAGATCATCGAGCAGATGGATGGAATTCGCGAATGGGGCGGCAAGTTCATCGTCCCGATTCCTAAGCCGGCAATCTATGCCTGACCTGATTGGGGCGCATCGAACTGCAGCCCCGAAAGGATGAGTGCGACATGAAAGTGGTGCTCTTTTGCGGAGGCTTGGGGATGAGAATCCGGGAAGCCGGCGAGAACATTCCCAAGCCTATGGTCCAGGTTGGCGGCCGGCCAATCCTTTGGCACTTAATGAAGTATTATGCTCACTTCGGCCACAAGGAGTTTATCCTCTGCCTCGGATACCGCGGAGAGGCAATCAAGAATTACTTCGTCAATTATGCCGAGTTTTTATCGAACGACTTCGTTCTCTCCAACGGCGGCAAGGACCTGAAAGTCTTCAATTCCGATATTCATGACTGGACCATTACCTTTGTCGATACCGGCGCCAAGGCCAATCTCGGCCAGAGACTGAAAGCCGTGGAGCGCTACCTGGATGGCGAAGAAATGTTCTTAGCCAATTACAGCGACAACCTTACCGATCTCCACCTCCCCGATCTCATCGACGAGTTTAGCCGGCAAAACAAAACCGCGGCCTTTCTCTGCGTCCGCCCGGCGGTGAGTTGTCACTTCGTGTCGCTCGGCCAAAATGGACTCGTAAGCGAAATTAAGAGCATCGGCGAGTCCGAATTGCGCATCAACGGCGGCTATTTCGTTTTCCGGCGCGAGATCTTCACCTATATTGGCGACGGCGAGGAGCTCGTCCATGAACCGTTCCACCGGCTGATCGAGACGAATAACCTTCTAGGATACGCCTATGACGGCTTCTGGAAGAGCATGGATACCTTCAAAGAAAAGCAGGAGCTCGATGATCTCGCCGAGAAGGGCTGCGCTCCCTGGGAGTTGTGGAAGTCTCGGGCGGCGAATCCTAACGGAAACGGCTTTCGGGGTGCGGCCGTGAAAACAGTAGGCGTTTGACTTCTTTCAAGACAACGGAGCTTATCGATGAATATTCTGGTGACTGGCGATCAGGGCTACATCGGGACGGTTCTGGTCCCAATGCTGCTCCAGGAAGGCCACAGCGTAGTTGGGCTCGATTGCAATTGGTTTGAACGCTCGAGCATCACTCCGAATGCCACGTCGTGGGTAACCAAAAGACAAGATATCCGGGATGTGGATTCATCCGCCCTCGCCGGGTTTGACGCGGTGATTCACCTGGCCGCGCTCTCGAATGATCCCTTGGGTGATCTGAACCCGGCGCTCACCATGGAGATCAATCATCTGGCATCGGTGCGCTTGGCGAGATTAGCCAAAGAAAATGGAGTCAAGCGTTTCCTCTTTTCTTCTTCTTGCAGCACCTACGGCGCCGCCGGCCCGGAGGCTGTTTTGAACGAAGAAGGCGAACTTCGGCCCGTGACTCCCTACGGCCGCTCGAAAGTCCTGGTCGAGCAGGACCTGCTCCGGCTGGCGGATTCCGACTTCAGCCCCACCTTCCTGCGCAATGCCACCGCCTACGGAGTCTCTCCGCGGTTGCGCTTCGACCTGGTGCTCAACAACTTGGTCGCCTGGGCCGCCACCACCGGCCGCATCCATATCAAGAGCGATGGCACTCCTTGGCGGCCGCTGGTGCATGTGGAAGACATCTGCCGCGCCTTCATCGCCGCGCTCAACGCCCCCAGAGAAGCAGTGCATCGCCAGGCCTTCAATATCGGCGCCAACGCGGAAAACTACCAGATCCGCGACCTGGCGGAGATCGTCAAGAAAACTGTTCCCGGTTGCCGCATCGAGTACGCCCCCGACGGCGGCCCCGACAAACGTTGCTACCGCGTCGATTTCGGCAAGGTTACGAAAATGCTACCCTCCTTCCAGCCGCAATGGAATGCCCGTAAGGGCGCGCAGCAGTTATACGACGCCATCCGCCAGGTGGACCTAAGTCTGGAAGATTTTGAAGGGCCGAAATACCAGCGCATTTCTCATCTCCGTCAACTGATCGGCGCTGGCTGCCTCGATGCCGGCTTGCGCTGGCAAGCACCGGTTGCACTCGCAGAGGAAACCATCCCCGCGACCGCCGGCATGCAGTAATCTCAACCGGTAGACCTCATTCGACTCAATTTGCCAAACCGCGGCATGATTCGAAAGATCGCACTCCTGAATCACATGGGCGGCGGGAATCTCGGGGATGACGCCACGCAAAGCGCCGTAATCCAGAATATAAAAGCACGATGGCCGGACGTGGAAATTGCTCTGTTCTCCATGAACCCCGCTGATACGGCCCCCAGGCACGGCGTTGCCGCCTACCCGATCCGAACCGAGACATGGAACCGCCATGAAAAACGAGGTCCCGGCAGCCCGCCCGCGAGGTGGCGACAAAGGATATTGGCCGTTTTGCCGTTCCTGCGTACCCTCAAGGCCGCCACAGCAGAGAAATTAGGCCCGCTCTGGAAGGAAATCCGTTTTCTTGCGAATGCCCTCCGGGTAATTCGCTCATTTGATTTGCTGGTCGTCAGCGGTGGTGGCCAACTCCTCGATTCCTGGGGCGGCCCCTGGAAATTCCCCTACACCATCTTCAAATGGACCCTTCTCGCCAAGTTATCCGGCGCCAGGTGCTACTTTCTAAATGTAGGCGCGGGTCCGCTGACGCATCCCAAGGCGAACTGGTTTATCAGGCGCGCCCTCGCTCTTGCCGATTACGTTTCGTTTCGTGACGAAAACTCAAGAGACCTGGCACAAACGGCTGGATTCCAGGGCAAGGCTCATATCGCCGCGGATTGCGTCTACGCCCTGGATGTCTCGGCGCTCCCCAGCCACGACGTAGCGCGAAAAGACGGCCCTGTCGTTGGTCTGTCGCCGATGGCGTATGGTGATCCCAGGGTTTATTGGCAAAAAAATCAGGCTGTCTACGAAAGCTTAATCGGCAACGTGGTGCGGTTCGGGGATTGGCTTCGCGAACATCACTATAACCTCTCACTTTTCAGCACAGACATTTGGTTTGATTTGCCGACCCTGGAGGAAGTAAGATCTCGTCTCGAAACCTCCAACGGCCACCGCCCCCGCGGCACAGTAAACCAGGAACACATCACAACAGTAGGCGAGCTGTTATCGCGCATAAGTTCCATGGATTATATTGTCACCTGCCGGTTTCATGGAGTCGTCTTCGCCCATCTGCTGAACAAGCCGGTGCTGGCCCTGTCGCATCATCCTAAAGTCGCCACCCTGATGAGCGATCTGGGGCTTTCCAAATACTGCGTCGATATCCATCGATGCGACGCCGCGGCTTTGCAAGACACCTTCTTGTCTTTGGTGGCGGAACGAGAGGACATTAAGAGCCGTATGGCCGAGAGGGCATCCGGCTACAGAACCGCCTTGGCAGCCCAATTTGATCACTTATTTTCCGACGGAGTAAGAGCATGAACTTCCACGAGGAGCCGTTGGTTAGTGTGGTTACGCCGGTATACAACGGCGCGCCCTTCCTCGCAGAGTGTATTGAAAGTATCCTGAGCCAGACTTACCAGAACTACGAATACATCATCGTGAACAATTGTAGTACGGATCGAACCCTCGATATCGCGCTCCAATATGCCCGCAAAGACCCTCGTATCCAAGTCCACACGAATGAATCGTTCGTCGGAGTGATGGAGAATCACAACATCGCCTTGCGGCTGATCTCGCCCAAGTCGAAATATTGCAAACTGGTCTGCGCGGATGATTTCATCTTTCCCGAGTGCCTGACCAAAATGGTCGAGCTTGCCGAGGCCCATCCGTCTGTCGGCATTGTTGGCTCCTACCAACTCAGCGGAAGCGGAAAAGACGGGCGGAACTGGTCCGTGAAATGGACCGCCTTGCCCTATCCGAGCACGGTCATACCGGGTCGCGAGATTTGCCGGTATCAGTTGCTAAACATGATGTACGTGTTTGGAACTCCAAGTTCAACCATGTATAGAGCGGATATCGTCAGACAGAACACAGATTTCTTTCCGAGTCCCTCTCCACATTCAGATACGAGCGCCTGTTACAAGTATCTTCGGGATAACGACTTCGGATTGGTGCATCAGGTGCTTTCGTATGAGAGAATACACCCTGACGCGATAAGTACAGCCTGCCGCAGGTTCAACAGTTATTTTGCTTCTTG
>DATBID010000675.1:0-7313 GCA_036557125.1 Bryobacteraceae bacterium
GAAAACCAGGAAACTCTCGTCCACAGCCTCTCCGCAGACGATCCCCGAACTAAGCAGCTTGATAGCATCCTCCTCTTTCAGGACCGTTTCCAACGCGCTTTCCAGCGCGCTCTCCGCGACCTTCAGAAACTCCAGAAAGACCGCCGGATCGCCGCCGAAAAAGCCGCCGCCGAGAAAGCCGAGGCAATAGCCAAACGTCCACGCGTCCCCGCGCTCTATCGCGACACCAAGGACGAAAACGGAAACTATATGCGCGTGGTCGATGTTCCGGAAAAGGTTTGGAACATCTCCTACGGCTGTTACGACTTGATCTACTGCTCCAGACTCAATTACCCCGAAAAACTCCGGCCGCTCTTCTCTAACTTCGTGCGCGAGGCCGAAAATCCCACTGCGGAGGCTGATGACCGCGCAGCGTAACTCAGACCCAGCCATGAAGGACTTCGACGGCAATTTCGGGCGACCGCGATCGCTTCATCTTCACCGCCTACCGCGGGCTTTGATCGCATGTCCGCAAGTTGAGCGGCATCGTCTAAGGGTTCTGAATTACCGCTCCAGTAGAAGCTTACTTCTGGCTTTCCGCTTTGCGCGCGCCGGCAAGCATATCGGTCATGGCGTAGTTGCCTTCGTTGCAAGCGTACTCGAAGATCGGCCCTTCGTTGCGAGTGAACGGAATCTGGCCGGTCCATTTCTTAGTGAAGGCCGTGGGATCGTCGACTGTGAATTCGTAGAGCAGCGTATCGGCCGATACGGGGGTGAATTTTTCAATCAAATGGAGGTTCTGATCGGAGCCGTGGAAGGGGGCTTTGCCGCTGAATCCGGTGGAATCGACCACCAGGGTATTGCCTTCGAAATGGCCGCGTGGATCGCCCATCCACTGGCGGACGCTCGCAGGCAGGTGCGAGCTGCCATCGAGAGGAATGATGCGCGCATCGTGGATCATTTCCACGAGGATCATGACATAGCCCGGGGTCTGGACGATCTGATAGGCGTTGTTGTACGGCCCAGGCATCATGGGCGGCCCGGCGGTGCCCCAAAGAATGCAGCGCTCGGCGAGGCTGCGGCTTTCAGGGCCATCGGCCGGATGAGCAGCGGTGTAGGCGCGCGATTCGCTGACGCGCTTCTGCGCTTCGGGAGTAAGCGGCGGGATCAGGCCGTCGGCGGGATCGATAATCAGCGAAGTGCGGTGCGATCCAACAATGCCGTTGCCGCGGTCATACCAAAATTGGTTATACGCTCCGCCCACATCGGCTTCAGCGGATTCGCCGCGGCGGTCGCGATTACTCCCCTCCAGCAGTTGCTTGGCGTAGGCAGCCGCCTCAGCTTCGGTGAGCACGGCTTTGCCGGCGAACTGCGCGGGGCGTTCGAGGGGCGTTAAGGTCGCGTTGGTCCAATATCCCTGGAGGTCGGGTTGTCCATTCGCTGTGCGCGAAGGCGCCCAAGACTTCCGGGCGGGTTGTGCCGCGGCAAAGAAGCAGCAAGCGAGTAACAAGGGAATGGCAGATGGTCTGATGCGCATTGCAGTTAATCTCCCAGAAATTTGCCGAAGGGCCGCAGGTCCTTGACGTTGTCGCACACCGCTTTGAGTGCGGCGGTGAGCGGAATGGCCAGCAACAGCCCCGGAGCGTCCCACAAAAAGCCCCAGAGCATGAGAGAAAACGTGACTACCAGCGGATTCAGATGCACACGCGCGCCGACGATTTTCGGATAGAGGACGTTCAGCGCGAGCAAATGCAAAAGCGCGACCGAGAGCACGACGCCTACATAGATTTCCAAGCGGTTGGGTCCCAGAGCCGCAAACAGGGGAGGCAGCATGGCGAGCGGGAGGCCGACATACGGAACCAGGCTCAAAAAGCCGCTGAGGGCGCCGGCGAGCAGGGCGAAGGGCAGGCGGAGCCACTCAAAGATGGCGGAGCTCAGAGCGGCAAGAAACAACCCTAGCAGAAAGTTGCCGACTACGAAAGCGCGCACGATACCGGCCACGCCCGCCAGGCTGCGCGCAGCGACCATGCGGTCTTCGCCTTGAAAGAATTGCAGGAAGCTGCGGTTGATGTGATCGCGCCAGCTCAGCATGAAGTACACCAGGAACGGCACAAAGGACGCCATCAGCAGGATTTGATAGAAGGAGCTGAGACCGGCATAAATAAAGTTTCCGATGGGACTCTGTTCCTGATGGATGCGGACTTCGGGGATGGCCGGCGCCTCGGGCGGAGGAGGGGGCTGGGCCGCGGCCCGGCGGCGTGAGCGGCTGGCGGCGCGCGCTTGTTCGGCAGCCTGCTGGGCGGCTTTGGCGCGCTCTTCTTCCTGGCGCTGGCGTGCCGGCATCAGCTCCCGGTAGGTCTGCTGCTCAGCGCGATCGAGTCTCTGCTGAATGCCGTCCACGAGGTCTGCGATGCGCTGGCCGTAAGTCGGAAGTTGGTCGTAGAGATTGGAAAGCTGGGAGTACGCGCCCATGGCGAGAACCCAGAGGGCAACCAGCGCCAGAGTGCAGACCAGGAAACTGGCAAGGCTGCGGGGAAGATGGACGCGCATCAGCAGCCCCACCAGCGGCTCGAGAATGAAGGCGATCATGATCGCCACAATGGAGGTGATGAAGAACACGCGGCCGAAATACAGGAGAGCTACGATGACGCCGCAGGCCAGCACAGGCAGCGATAACCGCCCGGCTTCGCGCACGGCGACCGTAGCAGTGGTTTGGGACTTGGTGAAAAGCGCCACAACCCGCGAAAACCCTGTCTCGAATGTAGCATTCCTGCCCCTCCGCCGTCAGGCGACGGCCGTCAAATGAAACATATAGTTCGGGGGCAGCGTCTTTCGATACTATTAAATTCCGGGATACCATCCGCTGTCTGCGGTGTTCTGGCCGCTGAACTGCAAGATTACCGCGGAAGGGCTGTTGACCAAGTCCCGGGCGCTCTTCCTATGGGCGTTCTTTCAAATGAGGGGGTATTCGTGGAAACGCAGACGGCGGTCTCGCTGAGCTTCCTGGCGGCGGCGACAGACGGCATTATTAAGGAAACGGTGGCAGCCTTGCACGCCATCCCGCGACGGGGCGCGGAAATGGGCGGCGTGCTGGTGGGGCACTACGAAGAAGATCGGATCGTGGTGGAGGATTTCGAGCCGGTAGCGTGCGAGCACCGTTGGGGGCCTTTGTACCGCCTGTCGGAGCGCGACCTTCGAGGGCTTGAGGAAGCGTTACAGCGGCCTCCAAGCACGGAGGCGAGCCGCGTCGCAGTAGGGTTTTGCCGGAGCGATATACGGCTCGGCACGGAGCTCGACGAGCACGACCGGGATCTGTTCGAGCGTTACTTCCCCGACACGCGGGCGGTCTTTCTGGTGCTGAAAACCGAGCGCCTCCAGCCGATGGAAGCGACGTATTTTGCGCGGACCGAGAGTGCGCTCAGCAAGGTGGCCGGGCCGCTGCCGTTTCCGGTTGAAGGGGCCGTAGCCCTTTTCCTGGAAGCGCCAGTAGCCGAGGCCAAAGCGGAGCCGGCCATGCCGCAACCCGTGGAAGCCGCCGAGCCGGTTGCGGATGATGGCAATGGCGCAGCCAATAGCTTCTGGCCACCGGAACCGCCGCCGCGCAGAATTCCGCCGCCCACCCGGCCGCGCCTCACTGCTCCTTCGCTCACCATTGCCGACGAAGCCCGGCCGCCGCGGGACCGGCGATGGCTCGCGATCGTGGCGGTGCTGTGCGGAGCGGCTGGCATCTTCGGTTTCTGGTCACTCGATTTAGGGCGCAAGCCGGCGCCGGAATTGCCGGTTGCGGCGCCTGCCGCTGTAGCTCCGAAGGAGACAGCGCCTTCTCCCCCTGTTGCTCCACGGCCCGCAGAACAACCACCCGCGCCGAAGCCGCGGCAGCCTCTTCCGGACCTTATGCTCAGCCAGTGGGAAAAAGCGCTGCATAGCGGAAATCCGAATGCGATTGCCGCATTTTACGCGCCGCGCGTGGAGTCTTATTTCGGCGAGCGCAACGTGTCTCGCGCGGCGGTGGCGCGATCGCTTGAGCGCTCTGCCCAGCGATACGGCAAGACCGAGGTGCTCCGTGTTTCGAATATGCGTGTCACGCCGCTGGGTGACGATCGGTCGGCGGTTACGTTCCGCAAGCAGTGGCAGACGTCCGGCCGGCATGTGTACACAGGTGAGACGGAGGAGCGCCTGATTCTGGCGAATAGCGACGACGGCTGGAAAATCGTGTCGGAGCAGGAAACGCGCGTGCTTTGGACGCGGCGGTCACGCTAACGTCCAGCGGCTGCAATAGTTGACACTTTCGCAGCTTTCTCAATAACATACCAGCATGTCGAAAGCTGCGAGCCGCAAGGCCAGATTTGCCCGCCGCGGATTCTTGAAAGGCGCGGCTGCCGTCGCCGCCGCCATCATTGCCCAACCTCAAATTGGAAAATCGCAGGAACCTGCACAGAACGCCCCCGCACCGGCAGCCGCAGCCGCTCCGGGCGCGCAGCGGATCGCGCGGGAAAATGGGGCTGCTACGCCCGCTGCCGGCGCACGCGTGATCGAACGCCCCGGCTCCGATTTCATGGTCGATGTTCTCAAAACTTTGAACATCGAATACCTCGCGGCCAATCCGGGCTCGACTTTCGAATCGCTGCACGAATCGATCATCAACTACGGTCCCAAGCCGAATACCATGCCCGAATTCCTCACCGCATGCCACGAGGAATCGGCGGTGGCCATGTGCCACGGCTATTACAAGATTGAAGGCAAGCCGATGATGGCGCTCATCCACGGCGATATCGGCTTGCAGCACGCCGGCATGGCGATCTATAACGCCTACGCCGATCGCGTGCCGGTCTATATGATCGTGGGCAACCACGCCGATGGCGCCGAACGCGCGCAGGGGGTGCAATCGCTGCATAGCGCGCAGGATCTCGGCGCGCTGGTCCGCGACTACACCAAGTGGGACGATGAGCCCTACTCGCTCCAAGCATTCGCCGATTCCGCCGTGCGCGCCTATAAGATCGCCATGACTCCGCCGATGGGCCCGGTGCTGCTGGTTGCCAATAACGAAATTCAGTCCCACCCGATCCCTGAAGCCAACCTGCGCATTCCGAAGCTCACCATGACCACGCCTCCGGCCGGCGATCAGGCCGCGGTGGAAGCTGCGGCCAAAATGCTGGTGGCCGCCGAACGGCCGATGATCATCGCCCAGCGCGCCGCCCGCACCCAGGAAGGCGTCCAGTTGCTGATTGAACTGGCGGAAACTCTCGAATCTCCCGTAAACAGTCAGGAGAGGATGAATTTCCCCAACCGGCACCGGTTGGCGGGCAATGGCGGCCCAGGCTATCAGCCCGATGTCACGCTAGCTCTGGAAGTCGACGACTTGCAGAACGAGGCGCGCGCGGCTCGCGCGCGCGGCGCGAAACTGATCGGCATCTCGGCCACCACTTTGGCGCACAAGAGCAACATCCAGGATTTTGGCCACTATGCCGATATCGATCTCGACATCGGCGCCGATGCGCAGGCAACGCTGCCTTACTTAATCGAAGCCTGCAAGAAGCTGATCACCGCCGATCGGCGGCGGCTGATGGAGGAGCGCGGCAAGAAGCTCGCCGAAGCGCATAAGCAAGTATTCAATCAGGGCGTCGAATCCGCGTCTTACGGTTGGGACGCGAGCCCTATCAGCCTGGCCCGGATCGCGGCGGAACTGTGGCCGCTGGTCAAGAATGAGGATTGGTCGTTCGTTTCGCCCCAAGGCTTTTTCGGCGGCTGGCCCAACCGCCTTTGGAACATGGAGAAGACTTATCACTATATTGGCGGGCAGGGCGCGGGCGGCATGGGTTACGGCGCTCCCGCTTCGGTGGGGGCGGCGCTCGCGAACCGGAAGCACGGCCGGCTCTCGATCAACGTGCAGACCGATGGCGATTTCAACTACGCTCCGGGCGTGTTCTGGACCGCCGCGCATCACCGCATTCCGCTGCTCACGATCATGCACAACAACCGCGGCTATCATCAGGAAGTGATGTTCATCGAGCAGATGTGCAGCGTTCATAACCGCGGCGCAGAGCGGGCTCACATCGGCACCAAGCTCTGGGAGCCGAATATTGAGTACGCGAAGATCGCGCAGGGCTACGGCCTTTACGCCGAAGGCCCCATCAGCGACCCGAAGGATCTTGCGCCCGCGTTCAAACGGGCCATCGAGCGTGTCAAGAAAGGCGAGCCGGTTCTGCTGGACGTAATCACGCAACCCCGATAAGAGAGGTTAGTCCTTGTGAGATTTTCGAAAACAATTCTTTGGATTGCAGCGGCGGTTTGCGCCATGCCCGCCGCCGCGCAGTGGCTCAACTATCCCACTCCGGGGCTCCCGCGCAAAGACGGAAAGCCGGACCTTTCGGCTCCCGCTCCGCGCAAGGCCAATGGCCAGCCCGACCTCAACGGTATTTGGCTGATCCCGGGCCTGAAATACCTGATTAACGTGGCAGCCGATTTGAAGGATGTGCCGTTTCAGCCTTGGGCGCGGGCCGAGTATCAACGCCGCATCGACACGCGCGGCAAAGACGATCCCAACAACTTCTGCCTTCCCTCCGGCTTCCCGGAAAAGATCGCGGTCACTTCGCCATGGAAAATCGTGGAAACCCCCGGAGTGACGATCATCCTATATGAGTCGCGCACCATCTTCCGCCAGATCTTCACCGATGGCCGCCCGCTCCCCAAAGATCCCAACCCGATCTGGCAAGGCTATTCGATCGGCCACTGGGAAGGCGACGATTTCGTAGTCGAGACCAACGGCTTCAACGGCAAAGCCTGGATGGACACGAACGGCCACCCCACCACCGAGGCGTTGCACCTGATCGAACGCTATCACCGCAAAGACATGGGCCACCTGGAAGTGACGATTACCATCGACGACGCGAAGGCTTACACCCAGCCCTGGACGGTAAAGGAAGTAGCCGTACTCCAGCCGGATACCGAGTTGCTCGAATACATTTGCGAAGAAAATAACCGCGACGTGGGTCACTTCGTCGGGAAGTAGGGGTCAGCCGTTCCAATCCGCAGCACCCGCACAACTGCCGGCACTGTGGGACGGCGGGAGGAGTCGCCTTCCGCGCCGGTCTGGCGCAGCAGGACCTCAACTCACACTATGGTTCTCACAGCGGTTGCCGGAACGACGCGTTGAAAACATGGTGGCCAGGGACGGAATCGAACCGCCGACGCCAGCCTTTTCAGGGCTGCGCTCTCTGAATTGCATGCCACTGAAAAGGCGGGAGTTGAATTCGTTTTCGACGCCTAGAACTAGCTTCGAATTGCAACCAAATGCAACCATGGCTCGTTTCGGAATGCTCATTTGATTTGACGAT
>DATBID010000676.1:0-16496 GCA_036557125.1 Bryobacteraceae bacterium
GAGGATGACGCGCTGCTGAAGAAAGAGGCGTCGGTTGTCCGGCTTGCTAATCTTTTCCGCGCTCGCAGCGAGCCACTGCCGAAAGACGGTATCGATCGCGGTGGCATCATGCCGGCTGCGCACGACAATGTCGAGCCAGCGGATGCCTTCCTGATTGAGCCATGGCTTCTCTGGATCGGCGTTATTGTCGCTGAAATTCTGCGCGTAATGCACCGCCGATTGCATCATCAGTGGAATCCAAATGTCCGTTGGCGATTCCAGCCACAGACCGCGAAAGCCTGGGGAGGCGACCCCAACTATCGTGAAGTGGGCGCCGTTCAGGGTGACGCCGCGTCCCAAAACATCGCGCGCTGAGCCGAATCGGCGCTGCCAGAAATCGTGGCTGATGACCGCCACCGGGTGCTGGCCGACGCGTTCGTTATCGCCGGGCCCAAACACGCGGCCAAGCGCGGGAACGATTCCGAGCATGCGGAAATATTCGCCCGAAACCAGTTGCACAGGTATGGTTTCGAGCTCGCTCGTGCCCCCACTTGTAGCATCGATACGCCCATGCGTGCGCGCGATGCGGCTCATCGCCGCGATGCCGCTCGGGGCGACCGCGCGCATCTGCTCGAACATGGGGTAGGAGAAAGGCTGCGGCGAACGGAAACGGGACTCGGTAAGATCCAGCGCGAAGAGTTGCTCGGGATGAGCTACCGGGAGAGGCCGGAGCAAGACCGCATCCATCACGGAGAATAGCGCGGAATTGGCGCCGATTCCGAGGCCGAGTGAGACCACGATAACGAGCGCGAACCCTGGATTACGCGCCAGTCCGCGTATTGCGTAGCGCACATCCTGGAGCAGGCGCTCCAACCATAGACGCATACCATCTCCCTTCTCCGGCTAGTGCTTCGCCTGAAGTTCCGCTTTCAATTGCCGGTAGGCGGTTTCTTGATAGTCGATCTTGATCCGTTCGCGCGCCTCCAGACGGGTGTCGCCGGGCCGAGGGCCCTCCTGCTTCAGTGCCCGGCCGAGCAATAGAGTGGCTTCCGCATCGCCGGGATTTCGTTCCAGAGCGTTGCGGAAGCTCGCCGCGGCTTCGGAAAACTTTCCATCGCGCCAATAGACGTATCCCAGATTGAAATGATAGTCGGGATCGGAACTATCGCCTTCGAGGGCTTTCTGATAATTCGCGACGGCGGCCGCAATATTATTCCGCCGGGATTGGGCGGCGGCCAGATCGTTGTAAACCTCGTTCAGCGGAAAGGCGGAGACGACAGTTTGGAAAGACTGCTCGGCGGCTGCGAAATCGCCGGAGTAGTAGCGGCATAAACCGAGGCGGAATTGCGCTTCGTAATAGTGAGGATCAGAGCGGTCGACGTGTTCCAGCCACTCGGCAGCCGTGTGATAGTCTTTACTTTCCCAGGCCGCCTTGCCTAGTTGGAAGCGCGGCTGGGAGTAATGTTCATCCAGGCGGGCCGCTTTGCTGAAGTACCGGCGGCGCTCTTCGGCATTCGCCGCAACCAGGCCGCGGATATAGCTTTCCACCGCGTCCAGGCGAACGGCCGGCCGCGCGTGCAAAAACTGCTGTTCGGTGGGCATGTGGCCGGGGTTTAGACGGGAGAGAGTCTGCCAACCGAGGTGAACCTCAAGCGCGACCAGTTCCTCGATAGCACCCAATTCGGAGAACTCCGCGCCTTCGCTTAGCTTCTTCAGATCGATCATGCGGGCCGTGATGCGCAGCGTGCCCTTGGATTGGTCCTTTCCAGAAGCAGGTGGGAATAACTGATATGTGCCGAACAGGACCGTATCGGCATCGAGCGTTTGCGCGAGTTTAATGATAGAAGCGTGGGTCAACTCGGCGCCGGGCCGCAGGGAGAGGCGACGATAAGCTTCCAGGCGGTCTTCGCGGTCGAGCACCAGCAGATTTTCCGCGACCAGAGAGTCCCGCACCTGTTCGGAAATACTTTCGCCGATCCAATCGAGCCCGACAGAGCTCGAGTGGTTGAAGAAAGGCAGGATCAGAATCGTTTCCGCCTGGAGGACTTGCGAGAACAGCAAAGCGGCGCACACTGCCGCGGCACGAAGATACATCTCTACCAGTTTAGCGTTGATACTATGGGGTGGGCCGTCCGTATGCCGTTTGAGCCGATCGAAAACTACGGTGTGATTGGGAATATGCATTCCATCGCGCTCGTTGGCATGCACGGCTCGATCGATTTTCTGTCTTACCCTCATTTCGACTCTCCAACGGTCTTCGCCGCTCTGCTCGACGATCAGAAGGGTGGACGCTTCGAGATTCGTCCCCGGCTCGCGAATGCGCGGGTGCGTCAGTTGTATCTTCCGGGAACCAACATTCTGATCACGCGCTTCCTGGCCGAGGAAGGCGTGGCCGAACTGACGGACTACATGCCGATCGACAGCGACGGCGACGAACCGAATGAGATCGTGCGCAAAGTAGCCGTGATTCGGGGCAATGTGGGTTTCGAGATGTGCTGCCGGCCGCGATTCTCCTACGCTACCTGCGGTCATCGGCTCGAACTTTCAGAAACATCCGCAATTTTCCGCCCGTTCTCGAGCGATTGTCCGCCTATGTCGTTGCACTCTACGGTCGCGCTCGGGAGGCAGGCCGATGATGTCACTGCCGATTTCAGCTTGAAGGCCGGCCAGACGGCGACATTCTTGTTTGGCCAGCCGCGCGCCGGAGGTGAAAAGCCGGAAATGGAGCTGCTGGACCAGCGGTTCCGCGCCACGTCTCAGTTCTGGAAAGCGTGGATTTCCAAGTCGAAGTACAAAGGCCGTTGGCGGGAGATGGTCGAGCGTTCGGCTTTACTGTTGAAGCTGCTCATTAGCCGCAATCAGGGCTCATTAATCGCGGCGCCCACATTTTCCCTGCCGGAAAAAATTGGCGGCGTGCGAAATTGGGATTACCGGTATACCTGGCTGCGCGATGCGGCGTTCGCGCTGTATGCGCTCATCCGCCTAGGTTTCATCGACGAAACCGAGGCGTTCATCGACTGGCTGAAGGACCGGCTGAGCGACGATGCCCAGCGAGGTCCCCTGCAGGTCATGTACGGCGTCGACGGCAGGCAGAAGCTCGACGAGATCTCGCTCGACAATTTTTGCGGCTACAAAAATTCGCAGCCGGTTCGCATCGGCAATGCCGCCTACAAACAACTGCAACTCGACATCTATGGCGAGATGATGGATTCCGTCTATCTGGCAAACAAGTACGGCCGGCAGATCTCGCATGCGGGATGGCAGGATGTTCACCGCATTCTGGAGTGGCTGCGGAACAATTGGCAGCGTCCGGATGAAGGCATATGGGAGGTGCGCGGCGGGCCGAGGGAGTTCCTCCATTCACGAGTGATGTGCTGGGTCGCATTCGACCGCGCGTTTCGCCTGGCTGAGAAGCGCTCCCTTCCGGGACCTCTCGACGTTTGGCAGCGGACGCGCGACGAGATCCGGAGCGACATCTTCACGAATTTCTGGAGCGACAAACTGAAATCCTTTGTGCAGTCCAAAGGCTCCGAAGAACTCGATGCATCGGCTCTGCTCATGCCTTTGGTGCGGTTTATCAGCCCCGTAGATCCGATGTGGCTTTCTACGATGAAAGCGATCGAGGAACACTTGATTGAAGATACGCTCGTACGGCGTTATGAAAACGAACGCACTCATCTCGACGGCCTACCTGTCGGCGAGGGCAGTTTCACGCCCTGCTCGTTTTGGTACGTCGAATGTCTGGCTCGGGCCGGCGAATTGGAAAGAGCGCAGTTGCTGTTTGAGAAACTGCTGAGCTATGCGAACCATCTCGGCCTGTATTCGGAAGAGCTGGGCGCCGACGGGCGGCATCTTGGGAATTTCCCGCAGGCTTTTACCCATCTCGCGCTGATCAGCGCTGCGAGTTATCTCGATCGGGCTCTCTCGGGTACAAACGATGCAACGTGGCGATAGTATCAATTGAAGTCCGCGTAAACCTGACCGCTCCCTTTGGTCGCAGCTCAGCAAGCGCATCCGAGCCGCGACCGCAGGAAGCGGTCCTACGCGAACTAGGTGACCCGCATCCTGGTGAGAATTACTCGGCAAACACAAGCTTCATCTTCGTGCCGCCGATATGGATTTCCTGAATGTGCATCTGGCCGCCGCTATTAAGCAGCACGACGGACGTGCGGTCGTATTTTTGATCGGCGTCTTCCATCTTCACGGTCGCCTCTCCTTCCAGCTTGCCGTTTCGGAGCACGGCCTTTTCGCCGTCCACAGCCACGGTATAGTGGCCGGGTTTAAGCTCAGTCGAGCCCAGCATGGCGGGCTGAAACAAGTCGATTGCATATGTTTTGGCGCTGGCGACGGCGAGTCCCGCAGCCAGAAAGGCAAACAGCAGTCTTGTCCTCATCGAATCCGTTTCCTCAAATTGGTTTAGTTGTTTGGGTTTTCGAGATCTCGACTACACCCAACTGATACGAATGAGATTTGAAAAGGTTCCGGCGAGTTGCGGATTTAATTTGTTAAATACTCGCGAACCAGCTCACGTGCGCTCGCGCGAATGCCCGGCTCTTCTCCAAAGCCTTTAAGCCACGCCATGCCGCGCTCCTGCCGAAACCACGTCATCTGGCGCTTCGCATAGCGGCGCGTGTTGCGCTGCGCGTAGAAGATGGCCTCCTTCAGAGTCAGTTCGCCGCGCAGCAACTGCAGTGCTTGCTTGTAGCCGTGCGATTCGAACGGCTTCGCTTCGGCTGAGAAGCCCAAGGCGAGGATGTGCTTCACTTCTTCGACGAGGCCCGATTCAAACATTCGCCGGCAGCGCTCATCCAGACGCGCGTAGAGCGAATCGCGGCTGGGATCGAGACCGATCTTCAGGATATGGTAGCCGCGTAGAGCGTCGCGGCCGGCTCGGAATAGCTCGCTCACCCGGCGCTGTGTAAGGAGGCATACTTCCAGCGCTCGTGTGAGTTTCGGCACATCGTTTGGGTGAATGTTCCGGGCGGCGGCTGGGTCGAGGCGGCGCAAGATGCGATGCAGGCTCCCAGTCCGCCGGCGCTCGCGGCTCACGAGGCGCTCGCGCAAGGCTGCGTCGCGTTCTGGCCCGGCGAACAGACCATCGAGGAGCGCGCGCAAATAGAAGCCGGTGCCGCCCGCGACGATCGGCAGTTTCTCTCGGCTTGAAATTTCTTCCAGCACCACGCGGGCGCGGCGCGCATACTCACCCGCGGTGAACAATTCATCGGGATCGACGATATCGATCAAGTGATGGGGAATGCCGCGGCGTTCGGGGAGGGATAGCTTGGCAGTGCCCAAGTTGAAATGGCGATAGACCTGCAAAGAGTCGCAATTGATCACCTCGCCATGGAACTCTTCCGCCAGCGCGAGAGCAAGATCACTTTTACCAGACCCGGTCGGCCCGGTAATAGCAACAATACGAGCAACGGGGGGGAGTTCGGGTACGTCCATCCCCCTAGCGGCCCCACCATCTGCCAAAGGGCCGTGTAATAGCGTGCCCGGCTGATTCGGCGGCTCCAGTTCCATTAGGACCGGGCGTTATACAATGGGATCTGTAAACTTCGACCCGCACGGGGCCGTTCATCCGTCGAAAGAAAGTTGAAAGCATGACCCGCTCAGTCACAGCGCTTCTCCTCATTTCCGGGCTCGCCGGCATCGCGTCGGCCCAGACGCCCAACCCCGCCCCCAATGCAGCCAATGCGCCGGCCGGAAAAGCCGGAGCCTATTACAACTTTGCCATGGGCCGCCTGTATGCGGAACTGGCCGGCAGCGATAACGGCCGGAACGATTATGTCGCCAAGGCTATCGGATATTACCAGGAAGCGCTGAAGGATGATCCAACCTCGAATGTTGTCCTCGAGGAGCTGACCGATGTTTACATCCAGACAGGCCGTCTGCGCGACGCCGTGACCCAAGCCGAAGACCTGCTGGCGAAAAATCCCGATAACCTGGCAGCGCGACGGATGCTGGGGCGCATCTATACCCGGATGATCGGCGATGCGCAACAGGGGCGCGTAAACCAGGACATGCTGAAGCGCGCGACAGAGCAATACGAGAAGATCACACAGAAAGAACCGAAGGACGCCGAAAGCTGGGTGATGCTGGGAAGGCTGTACCGCTTCTCCAACAATTCGGTGGATTCCGAAAAGGCTTACAACAACGCGCTCAAAGTGGAGCCGGACAACGAGGACGCACTCA
Organism: Bryobacteraceae bacterium; assembly: GCA_036557125.1. GTDB lineage: Bacteria > Acidobacteriota > Terriglobia > Bryobacterales > Bryobacteraceae > PSRJ01. The sequence continues at coordinate 6,175 of DATBID010000676.1, forward strand.
CCGGCCTGGCGCAGCTTTATGCGGATCTGGGTGACACGCAGCGGGCGATTGAGAAGCTGAAGGCTGCCACCGACAAGAATCCCAGCGAAAACACGCTGCTGGCTTTGGCGACCGCCTACGAGAACCAGCACGATTACAAGAATGCCGCGGCTGTACTCGAGAGGGCTGTAGAGGCGGCCCCGGATAGCCGCCGCCTGCATCGCGAGCTGGCCGATGCCCTGTTCTTTTCCGGCCAGTACGACAAGGCTTTGGAAGCGTATAGCGATCTTGCCAAGGATAACCCGCGAGACGCCACCTTCCCGCTGCGCATGAGCGAGATCTACCGCGCCAAGCGCGATTTCGCCAAAGCCCACGAAGCCCTGAATAAAGCCAAAGAGATTGAACCGGACGATATCGAAGTGCTGTACGACGGCGAGGTGAAGCTGCTCGCGGCCGAAGGAAAAACCGACCAGGCGATTACGTCACTAAACGATCTGCTGCAAAAGACGGTGCGGCGCAACTATAACCCCCAGGATGCGGCGACGCGCGCCATGCTGCTTGAGGAGCTGGGAGCATTGCAGCGGGATGCCGGGCAGTATCCGAAAGCGCTCGATGCGTTCCGGCAGATTGGCTCGCTGAATGGGCAGGGCGGGGCGCGTGTAGCGGTGGAGATCATCGAAACCTATCGCGAGGCCAAGGATCTGGACTCGGCGCAGAAAGAAGCCGATGCCGCAGTGAAGAAGTTCCCGAATGAGCGGATGGTGGTTTTGGAGCACGCGCAGATCTTATCGGATCGCGGCAAGACGGACGATGCGACTTCGGAAGTAAAGGGCCTGCTGAAGGGCGACCGCGATCGCGACACTTTAATGGCGTTGGCGCGTCTCTACGAATCCGGCAAGAAGTACTCCGAAGAGGCGAAGACCCTCGACGAGTTGGAACAACTTTCGACAGACCCATCGGACAAGGAAAATGTCCTGTTCATGCGCGGCGCCATGTACGAGCGGCAGAAGAAATACGACCTTTCCGAGGCGGAGTTCCGCAAGGTGCTGGCGCTCAACCCGGACAATGCCGAAGCGTTGAACTACCTGGGTTACATGCTCGCCAACCGCGGCCTGAAGCTGGAAGAGGCCAGCAAGATGGTCCAGCGGGCACTCCAACTGGAACCGGACAACGGAGCTTTCCTCGATAGCCTCGGTTGGGTGTATTACCAGGAGGGAAAATACACCGAGGCGGAAGCGCCGCTGCTACGAGCGATCCAGAAGATCGGCACTGACGCGACGGTTCACGACCACTTGGGCGACCTTTACATGAAGATGGGCAAAACCAACGAGGCCATCACCCAGTGGCAGACTTCGCTGCAGCGCTACCAGGCCGGCCTGCCTTCAGACAACGACCCCGAGGATGTCGCCAAAATCACTAGGAAGCTCGAAACCGCGCGCGTGCGACTGGCGAAAGAGACGGGGCAGGGCAAATAAGGGATGAAGGAGATCACGCTGCAAGTCTAGCCCGACGAAGATCGGGCTGGCTCGTGGCTCCCTGGGACGATCCCAGCGGCGGCGGCATCACGACGCAGGGCCGCGACTTGAGCGACTTACTGCACCAAGAACTGCGGACCTGTGCCCTAATTGGTCGCGGGAATTGCGGGGCTTCCCCCCGAAAGCTTATTCCGCCCTGTGAATCCACAACGGCTTGTCCAAACGGAACGTAAGCACCGTTTCGACCGGCACCTTGATGCTGCCTCTGGTAAGAATCTGCGCTAAAGCTCCGGCGCCCGCGCCGGAACCCGCGCCAATGGCTGCTCCTTTGCCTCCGCCGGCGATGGCGCCGATAATGGCGCCAAATGCCGCGCCGCCGCCGCTGTATTCGGCCGTGCGTTTATTGGCGCCGACGCCGGGTTTTCCACGCTCTTGGATGGGCTGAGTGCTCACGTCGTACAGACGGCCATCGACAGAGATGGAAGCGAGGTCAAGGACAAGGTCCGCCGCGCCGCGGAAATGGCCTCCCTTCGATACCGAACGAATCACAATTTGTGCATTCGATCCGCGCGGAATGACCACGCGCCCATCCGCATCGCGCACATCCCGAGTGATCTCGGCCGGGAAGGTTTGGCCTTCCGCTGCTTTGGAGGAGTCGATGGTTTCCTCCGTCCGCACGGAAACTTGCGTGCCGGGTGGGACCTGGTGACGGGTGCTGGTAACTGCCGCTTCCGTCGGATGGTAGTGCTCGTGTGGAGGCGCGGGTTCGGCCGGCGGAGGCGCTACCGGTTCAGCAGCGGCAGGCGGTGGCGTTGCGGCGGTTTGCGGAGGCGCAGCCGGAGGCACCTGGTTTGCGGAGGGCGCGGCCGCTGGGGTCGCTGCCGTATCGTCATATTGGATCGACCGCACCTGAGTCATCGGGATGGTGCGGGTGATTTTGTCATCCCCGGAAATCTGAATTTCGCTAGCGGAACTGGAAAGCACGGTGCCGCCGACGTTCGTCCCATCGCGCAGCAGGAGCGTGGCGTGCTGCCCGCCAGCCGAAGGCTTCGCGCAGGAGACGAGCAGCAGGCTCGAAGCGGCCGCCAATACCGTGGCGGCGGTTACAATCGCGAACCTCATACCCCTTATTGTAGGAGACCTCAAGCCGCCTGCTGGAGATTTACTTGCCCAACGGAGCGAACGACTTCCAGCCCGCGTCCACGGGAGCAGGAGTGCAGTGCGCAACGCAGGGTTATCGGGTAGAATCGATTGAATTCAGTTCCATAGGCAATTGTGATCGCACAGGCATGGACAGCCGGCTCAACCTCATTCTCCTGGCCTGCATCGGAGGGCTCCTCGCCGTCACGGTGCGATGGGCACGCAAAACGGGCGAGTGGCGGCCATTCTGGATGGGTCTTGTGGCGCTGGCCGCCTTCTCTGTTTTTCTGAACCGATGGTTCGGTTTCCCGTTCGCGACTCCTTTGGTGAACAAAGGCGGCGGCGATCTCCTGTTGGCGGGGGCGATGGCAATCTCCATGATTACGGGGATGCTTGCGCAATATGTTTACCGCTACTTTGAGAGCCCAGTCCGCTACCGGCGCAAGTGGGACTGGGGGTGCTTCATCGCCCCGGTTTTCGCATCGCCCATCATCTTTATCCCTTTGGCGGCGGCTTTCCAAAACTCGGATATCGACTTGACTAAGGATACTCTAACGCTTCCGCGGCTAATGATTTTTCTGGTCGCTTTTGAAAATGGGTTCTTCTGGAAGGAATACTTCGATCGCCGGCAAACAGAGGTGAAGAAGGGGAAATGACTCGCAGCGTTAGAGCGGCATTGTGGGCTGTTTTGACGTGCTGTGTTTGCGCCGCGCAAAACTGCCCGCAGGATCAGCCGAAGGGCGTTAACTCTCCCGTTCCGGCTCCGCAGAACCCGAAAGTTTGCAGGTACGACCGGCCCTCGGCTGCCGTGCAGCCATCCTACTGGTGGCAACTGCTCTACGAGCTGTTCAAATGGAAGCCGGCCGGCCAGCCCCCATTCCGCAGGAGCGTCGCATTCTTAGCGGGAGTAAGCCATTACAACCACATCACTCCGCAGCTCGATTTCGTAAGAAGCGATCTCACAGATTTCCGGAATTTCCTGCTGACCGAAGGCGGCTTCGACACTGTCTATGAGGTCCGCGACGGAAATGTGAGCCGTGAGGTCTTCGACGCCTTTATGAAAGGGTACTTCAGCGACCCGCGTGGCCCAGTAACCCCGGAGGACAGGCTGTTGGTCTACTACTCCGGACACGGTGGAGCGCAGGCCAACGTGGAGCCTTATCTATTGTTCGAGGACGCAAATCCGGGTGTCTACACCAAAGATGTATTAGACGTGAAGGACGTGTACGGCTGGGCGAATACGATCGCCGCCAAGCACCTGCTGATCATTCTGGACTCCTGTTTTTCCGGTTTGGCGCGGGATAAGCCGGGGCCAGAGGACGTGACTTCGGCTCTATCCAACGCTCTTGCGGGAGAGCCTAGCGGATTATTGCTGACCGCGGGCACAGGCGATGAACGAGCGTATGCGCTGCGATACTCCAAAGACAAGAACGGCAGTATCTTCACGCACGCGCTGATCGATGCAATGAAGAGCATGTCGCAAAGCGAGGGCATCATTACAATCGGCGAAGCGTTCGAGCGAGCCAAGGTGTCGGTGGCTAATTTCGATGCAGTAGAGAACAAGAAAATGACGCCTCTAGCCACTCCGCTGCTGCGCCAGGGGTCAATTGGTAAGGGCAATTTCATTTTCGTAAACCCAAAGGCCCAAAATCCCACGTTGCCTTTCGGGCTTAACGGAGGAGGGTCGGCGATCGCTAAAGCGCCAGACGCCGTGGACCCGAATCTTTCGCTGATACAACTGGAGTATGACGCGGTAAAGAACAGCGACAACCTGGCGGCTCTGCGCGCCTTTGATTCAACGTATAAAGGGAAACCTTTCGGCCAGACACTGGTGTATCTGATCGAGGAGAAGATCAGCCGGCTGGAGCGCCCCGCGCCGGTTGCCCCTCCCATCTCTACTCCGGTGACCGAGCGCCAGCCCCATCCCGCTGACACGAAGGTGAACCCGAAAGACGGACAACTGTATGCCTGGATTCCGCCGGGGGAGTTTCAGATGGGCTGCTCCGATGGCGATACGGAGTGCAACAACGACGAGAAGCCGCCCGTCGGGGTCAGAATCACACGTGGATTCTGGCTGGGGCAGACAGAAGTAACACAAGCGGCGTATGCCAAAGTCATGAACAGCAACCCGTCGAGGTTCAAAGCGCCGGACCGGCCAGTAGATAGTGTCGCCTGGGACGAGGCCCGTCAGTATTGTGTCGCGGTTGGCGGGCGTCTGCCTACCGAGGCGGAGTGGGAGTACGCGGCACGGGCTGGAAACAAGCAAAGCCGCTACGGCAATGTGTCGTCCATCGCGTGGTACGACTCAATCAGCGGCAAACAGACGCACCCGGTTGGGCAGAAGGACAAGAACGCCTGGGGATTGTCCGATATGTTGGGCAATGTGTGGGAGTGGGTAGCGGATTGGTGGCAGAAAGACTACTATACGACCCTGTCCTCGCCTGCAATTGATCCGAAAGGTCCCGGAACCGGCGTATCCCGTGTGGTGCGGGGCGGCTCCTGGTACTATGCTTCGACGAGCGCCCGCGCTTCTTACCGCTACCTTAGTTTTCCAGCGGCACGGCACAGCGGTCTCGGCGACGGCGACTTCGGATTCCGGTGCGCCTGGGAGGCCACTGCCCCTTAAGTCCCAACACACCCCGTTTACGTGAAACAACCTTCCAGCACCCAGTCTGCGAGTTGCTCCATGCGGTCCACGAGCAGATCCGGCGGCGCGTTTTCGAAGCTTGCAGGCTGAAAACCGTACTTCACGCCGCAGACCGGGACGCCGGCGTTGCGCGCGGTCTCAACATCGACTGAAGTATCGCCCACCATCATGGTGCGGTCGCGGCCGATACCGGCTTCCGTCATCAATTGACGTACGCCGGCCGGGTCCGGCTTCTTGGCCGCGAAGCTGTTGCCGCCATAAACCTGGAAAAACAATGGCGCGAGCGTCAGGCCCTCCATAATTTTCCGGCTCAGTTCCACTGGCTTGTTGGTTAGTACAGCCAGACGCTTGTCCGCCGCATGAAGGCGCTCGAGCGACTCCTTCACTCCCGGATAGGGTCGGGTTCGATCGAACGCATGCTGCCGGTAGTGTTCGAGAAAAAATTCCAAGGCCTCGGCCACCTGCACGTCCGAAATCTCGGGGCCCATCGCTCGGCGCATCAGCACCGGAGCGCCGTGCCCCACATATTTCGAGATCAGGGCAAGATCGAGCGGGCCCAGGCCCATGTGCGCGCGGGCGGCGTTCACCGAATGCGCCAGATCCAGCTTGGAATCGATGAGAGTGCCGTCGAGGTCGAAGATCAGCAGATCGATCACTTGCCGGGCGTACGCAGGGCGATTCCCAATTCTCGTAATTGCCGCTCGGGAACGGGTGAGGGCGCGTCGCACATCAGATCGCTGCCGCGCGCCGTCTTGGGGAAAGGGATTACATCGCGGATAGAGTTTTCCCCCGCCAGAATCATTACCAGCCGGTCGAGGCCGAGGGCGATACCGCCATGCGGCGGAGCGCCGTACTCGAGCGCCTCGAGCAGAAATCCGAAGCGCCGCTTGGCTTCTTCCTCGGTGAAGCCCAGCGCCTGGAACACCTTCGCCTGCACGTCGCGGCGGTGAATACGAATCGACCCCGACCCCAATTCCACGCCATTCAAAACGATATCGTACGATTTGGCGCGGCAATGGGCGGGATCTGTAGTCAGCTTGTCCAGATCCGCATCGTGGACCGAAGTGAACGGATGATGCGCGGCATTCCAGCGTCGCTCTTCCTCGTCCCACTCGAACATCGGAAAATCAAGGACCCACAAAAATTGGAAATTGTGCGGGTCGAGCAACTTGTGCCGATCATTGAATTTCTGGGCGGCAAACAGGCGCAACTGCCCGCATGCCTGGTAGACGGTTTCTTCCGGCCGATGCCCCTTCGGTTCGCCGGCCCAGGTAGCGAGCAGCAGCAGATCGTTTTCGCCCGCGCCCGAACGCTCGCGGACCTCTGACATTCCGAGCGGAAAATCCCGTTCCAGCCTCTTGGCGTCATCGTAAACGCGTAGCCCGCGCTCCTGGCCGTACGCCTTCAGTTCATCGCGCTCTTTGCGGCTAACCGCGCCGGTGCCCGGGATGTGAATCGCGACCAGCGGCATGCCCGCGTTGGCCAGATCGGGGAGTAGATCCGTTACGGGATACATGCGCGGCACGCGCATATCCGGCTTGTCGCTGCCGTAGCGCTCCATTGCTTCGGCATAGGTGAGCCGCGGGAACGGGTAGTGCACCTTCACACCCGCCACTTCGCAGATGCGGTGCACCATCGGCTCGACTACTTCGAAGACGCGCTCCTCCTGCGGAAACGACATTTCCAGATCGATTTGGGTGAATTCCGCCTGCCGGTCCGCGCGGAAATCTTCGTCGCGGAAGCAGCGCACGATCTGAAAATATTTTTCGAACCCGCTCACCATCAGGAGCTGCTTGAAAATCTGCGGCGATTGCGGCAGAGCATAGAACGAGCCGGGTTGCACACGGCAGGGCACGAGATAATCGCGCGCGCCTTCGGGAGTCGACCGAGTCATGAACGGGGTTTCGATTTCTAGAAATCCCTGCGAGTAGAGGAGCTCACGCACGGCGAAAGAGATCCGCGAGCGCAGAATAATATTGCGCTGCATGTGCGGGCGGCGGAGATCGACGTAGCGGTACTTCAGGCGCACGTCTTCCGCTACATCCACTTCCTCTTCGAGCGGGAACGGCGGAGTGCGCGATTCGTTCAAAATCCAGATGCGGGAAGCCACGATTTCGATCTGGCCGGTGGCCAGGTTGGGGTTCACGGCCGCCGGGCCGCGCGGCGCGACCTTTCCTTCCACTGCAATGACGTACTCCGGCCGCAGCGCCTCGGCGCGCTGATGGACGGCCGGATCGAGATCCTCGTGAAATACCACTTGAGTGATGCCCTCGCGGTCGCGCAGATCCACGAAGATTACGCCGCCATGGTCGCGGCGGCGGTGTACCCAGCCCATCAGCAGGGCGTGCTTGCCTTCATCGGTAGCGCGCAATTCCCCGCAAGTGTGCGTGCGCTGCAAGTCGCCTAGAAAATCCAGAGCAACACAAGGTTCCATAAGTAAATGGTCAGTGGAGCGCGGCGGTAATCTCTTCCAAAGTCAATTCGCGCTGCTCGCCGGAAGCCATATTCTTCAGCGCATAGCGGCCCGCGGCGATTTCGTTTTCACCCACGATGAGCGTGTAACGCGCTCCCGATTTGTCGGCCAGTTCCATCACTCGCTTGAGCTTTCCTTCCGGCGCGAGTTCCACGCGCTTGCCGCTTTGCCGCAGGCCGCGCGCGATCACCGCTGCGTGCCGCAGTGCCGGTTCGCCTAGCGGAGCGATCAACAAGTCCAAAGTTTCGGCGGCGTGGACCCCTTCTACGCTCATTACCAGCCGGTCTTCTCCAATCGAAAATCCGATGCCGGGTGAGTGCACTTTCGACCCTAGCGATTCCGCAAGGCCATCGTAGCGACCGCCGCCTAGGACCGAATTCTGCGCGCCCAGCGAGCCGTGGACCACTTCGAAGGTGGTACGCATGTAATAATCGAGGCCGCGCACCAGCCTAGGCCGCACTTCGTATGGAATGCCGAGGTCGCAGAGATAGCGCCTGACCGCTTCGAAATGGTTTCTGCAGAGTTCGCACAGGTGGTCCAGAATTGTTGGAAGCTTGTCGATGATCGGCTGATCGGCTTCCACTTTGCAATCGAGCACGCGCAGCGGATTGGTTTCGGCGCGCCGCTGGCAATCGCCGCAAAGGCTCGGCGCAGCGGTCTTCAATTCCTCGCGCAGGCGGGCGATATATTGAGGCCGGCAATTGGCGTCGCCCACCGAGTTAAGCAGGAGCTGGAATCCCTGCAGGCCGGCGCGCTGCAGGATCTCGATCACCATGGCGATTACTTCGGCATCGACCATGGGCGATTCGGACCCGATCGCTTCCGCGCCAATTTGGTAGAACTGGCGGTAGCGTCCCTTCTGCGGCCGTTCGCGCCGGAACATCGGCCCGATGTAGTAAAGTTTCTGCACGCCAGGCCGCTGGTCGAGCCGGTGCTCGATGTAGGCGCGGATAACCGAAGCGGTGTTTTCGGGCCGCAGCGTCAGCGACGTGCCGTCGCGATCCTCGAAGGTGTACATCTCCTTGGTGACGATGTCGGTTTCTTCGCCGACGCCGCGCGCAAACAACTGCGTCTCTTCCAGAATGGGCGTGCGGATTTCGTTGTAATTGTAGGTGCGGAAAACCGCGCGGGCAGCGTCTTCCACGCGGTTCCACACGGCGGTAGATGGAGGCAGTAAATCCCTGGTTCCTTTGACGGCTTTGATCAAAATAGTTGGAAGCTTTATGCTAGCATGCCGCGGGAGAAATCCCGATCGCGCAGTACGGCCCAGCTATTCCTACAGCGGACTCTTCGCGGTCTTGGGCCACACCACACCCTGATCCTGCTTGAGCACCGGCGCGAGTCCCTTATTGACAAACTTCTGCACGCGCTGGCCGCGATAGGTTTCGGTGGTGAAGATGTTGCCCTTCGAATCCGTAGCGATGCTATGGACCGCGTAAAATTCGCCCGGCTGGCGGCCGCCATCGCCAAAGCTGGTCAGCACCTCGAGTGATTGGCGATCGATGATGTGAATTTTCTCGTTCGATCCATCGGCCAGAAAGATGTATTTCTGTTGCGGGTCCTTGGAGAACGCGATGTCCCAAACGGAGCCATCGCCCAGGGTGTTCTTATACAGGAACGCTTCTTTGACGAAGGTCCCATCCGTTTTGAACACCTGGATGCGGTCGTTGACGCGATCGCAGACATAGAGCAGGCCGTCGTTCGAAAGTTCAGCGCAGTGCACCGGATTGCGGAACTGCTGGGCCGGTGGATCGTTGGGATTGTAGCGAGGCATGGGGGAATCGTCCGGCTTATGGCCGTAGGCGCCCCAGTGGCGCTTGTAGGCCCCCGTATCGGCATCGTAAACAATTACGCGCTTGTTCCCATAGCCGTCAGCAACATAGAGTTCATTCGTCTTGGGATCGATAAACATTTTCGCCGGGCGCCCGAGGTTCTGGGTGTCATTGCTGCCGTGGCTCTGCCCGACTTTACCGATTTGCATCAGAAATTTGCCATCCTGGGTGAACTTCATGACCATGCTGTCGTGGTAGAGGGGCGGCTCACCGGGGCCTCGCGGGCGCGTGGGAGCCGCTACGGCGCGCGCGGCAGCAGCAGGTCCACCGGCCGGCCCCAAAGTTTCTTCAGCGGGTACTCCCGCTTGTGCAGCGTTGCCGCCGATCCACACATTGCCTTTGTAGTCCACCGTGATGCCGTGGTTGGATAGCGGCCAGATATAACCGGGACCATCTTTGCCGCCCCAGCTTGTGAGCAAGTTACCCTGTTCGTCGAATTCCAGAACCGCTGGCGCAGGAGCGCAGCATTCGGCCTCGACCACCCCCGCCTGCCGCTTGGGACCCGGCGGGTTGGCCACGCCATAATTCTCCATCGCTTCGAGCGACCCCTGGCGGTGAATGATCCAGATGTGATCCTGGGCATCCACAGAAACGCCGATGGCATTACCCAGCAGCCAGTGATTGGGCAACGGCTTAGGCCATAGCGGATCGACTTCGAATCGCGGCGCCTGCACAGTGGCTGCTTCCACCACCGCCTTCCGTTCGAGAGAAACGTAGGCTGCTCCGAGCACCCCCAGCAGCCCAATGAAACTCGCCCCAGCATAAAATCTTCGTTT
>DATBID010000677.1:0-11524 GCA_036557125.1 Bryobacteraceae bacterium
TAAATAATCGGGAAGCCCGACTCAACGAGAAAGTAGCTGTCAGTTCTGAACGAAATAATGATTCTCTTTTGTTGGATGCGGGCCTGCATCACCTGACTAAACTTTCTCGCCTCGGCAGTACCTGGATAACGCGAGGTGCGGACATAAATCGACACCATAGCCTCATCACTTTGAGATGGCTTCGTGTGGGGTGGCAAGTCGTGGAAGTATGTCTCCAAAATCTCACACTCCAGGTTGTCGAGATGTACGCGCAGGAAGTTGTTTCCGGATAGGACTGTCTCTGTGGATATCCCTTTGCTGTCCCTGAAACGCAAGACTGCGTTGTCCTTATAAGCAGAGATTTGCGCCATCGGAAGCAAATTACGCCCGTACTTGTTGTACAGCCCTAACCACCGATCATAGTCGACCTCCGTTGTCATCTTCCCGTAGATCTCTCGGGTGGCATCGCCTTCTTCCGTGAATACGCTGACGGTCCAGAAGACCTTGCCTCCTAGCTCTCGTGACAGGACTTTGTAGAGCGACCGCATATTCGGCTGTGTGAGGTCGCTTGGCTCGTATAGCAGTACGCGGCTATATGAGGGACCATTAGGCCGCTCCCAAAGAATGCGGCCCGCCGGGGCAGACGGCAGTGGCAGGGCCCCGATAATTCCCAGAGCAACAAGCAAGCTGGCATTGAGTGCTCGACGAGCAAACAGCTTAATTGTTACAGTCATTCTTTAACCACCTGCTTATGGCAGAACTAGGGCTTTCGAACTGTTGGAGTGTGATGCCGTAATTGCTGACGAAACTGCTATCTCCCATCTGTGTTGGGTAATGAAGCAACTCGTGGAGCAGTACCGTTCCCTGCCCGACTTCGTAGTTAGCATTATTTCCAGTTATGGGATCTAGAAAGAACTGTGCGCCGAGTAGCACGGTGTTGCTGATGGTGTTTTGCGAACCGGTCAAGGTTACAGCATTGTCACTGCCGACGATGCTCGACAGCGTACCTGATGGATTATAGGGTGCGAGACCGGGGGCTATTTGAGCGACGGTCAGATTGCCGTTTGCGCTCGGTTGGGAATCAACGAAACGGAGCTCTTTTGCGTCCGCGAGAAGAGTCGCCTCATCGGGCAGGATCTTAGCACAGTTGGAACCGAGATCGGCTATTGCTTGCCTCAGCCTAGTAGACACCCCATCGAGGTCGGTCACCTTGAACGGCACGGTTGACACAGGGCCACTGCTGGGATACCCCGAAAGCGGATCATTCCCCCGGTACGGATGCGGGCCAGTAACACCTCCTCCACCACCACCGTAGCCGCCTTCGTCAGACTCGGTGACCGTGACGCAGAAGTCGACCTCGCAGTCGTCGGTGCCGGTCGGGTCTGCCCGGTTCACGGGGTCGTCAGTGGCATAAATGTACTTGTTCCAGGTAGTTGGATTTCTCAGATCCGTGACTTTTCTCCCTCCCGGGTCCGGCGTATGAAACCTCCCCACACCGTAATCGTAATACCGCTGGTCGGCGTAATCCGGCGGAGTGTAGCCGTAGCTGCCGGCGTCGCGGAAATAAGTCCCGAACTTTTCGCGGCCGTCCGGCGTACCGGTCCGCTCCTGCCCGTACGGCCAATAGGCCATCCGCTCTCCGTTGGAGTTGCCGCGCACTGAACCTATACGGTCGGTAGCCACCGTCACCCCCGCCGAGCGCATCAGCTTGCCCCCAAAGTACAGGTTTAGCGAAGTCGCGCTGAAATAAGTCCCGCTGGAAGATAGCGTGTACGTCCCCAGGCGTTGGCCGGTAATCGAATAGAAATGGATGCGCTCGTTTTGCAACTGGTTGCCGGTTGTCATATCGAACTGCGTCACGCGTTTGCCGGAGGGGTCATAACCGATATAGGTGAATCCGCCGTTTCCGGGCGCCCAGATCATCCGGTTTTCCACATCATAGGTCTGATTGATGACGGGATTCGAGCCGGTGGGCTGAGTTCCGATCGGGTTCCCATTGGCGTCATACACGGTGGCCGGCGTGCTGACGACGCGGTTGGTAGCCGGATCGGAATTGGTTGAAAAATGCGGCGCCGAGCCGGCTATCACGTTCATGCCCGTCAAATTGCCGAAGCTGTCATAAGTGTAGGAGTTGCCCCAGGCGTTGTTGGTGGCCTGTGCGGTCAAAAGGCGATTCAGCGGGTCGTAGGTGTAGTTGACAGTCTCGTTGAGCACCCCATCCACAGACTGGGAAATCCGGCCATTGTTTTGTCCGGCGGTGTACTTGTAGGTCATATCCATCACCGTAGAAGCCCCTTGAACCGTGGTGATGCGCGTCAACTGCATCATCACGGGGTCGTAGGTGCGCGTCTCGGCGAATGAATCGTAGTTCAGGGCAGTCATCTGGCCGGCCCAATTGTAACCGGCGGCGGCCACCTGAAGGCCATTTTCCTTCATCGTGCTCAAGCGTCCCATAGAGTCGAATGCATAGCCGTATGTCGGTCCGCTCAATGGATAGGCCAAAGACGTAACTCTGCCCTCATTATCCCACGCGTAAGTCGCGTCGAAATTGAAAGGATTGCTGGGCCCGGGAACTTGCAGCCGTTGTGTCATGACCCGGCCGGCCGTGTTATAGCTGTATTCGTAGCGTAACGTGCCGATGTACTGGGCGCTAAACTGCACGGCCGCCAGGCGGCCCCAGATATTCTGGGCTGAGAAAGTCGAATCCACTGGATTCGTTTCGTAATAAGTATCGGTAGCGCTGGACAGTTGCCGAGAGCCTTAGTTCCCTGAGCTAAGCTCCGTCAGGCGGCTGGCCAGGTAGTGCAGGATGCAGTCCTTTCGTTGGCTGTCCGACTCCACTGAGTTGCAGGCGCGGGCATATTGTGTGAACCAGGCGGATTGCTCGCGCCGAAGATTGGCTTTCTGATTCCCTGACGCATTCTGGATTGCTTCTTGGTAGACACGAGCCATCGCTTTGTCCATGGCGGCTAACTCAGGTTCGCTGCAAATGAGCTTTTCTGTAGGCGAGCTAGCCTTCGTACAGTCAAAGCTCGGTGACGCCGTACCTGTCTTCCTTGAGTCCGTCACCTTGTCGCTATATAGAGGCACGGCGTTCTTCACCGAATCTATTACTACTGCTCCCGCGGGCTTCCCTTCCACTCGCCGGGCGGGAGGCACCTTGGGATTCGGCAGATAGCTTTCGCCGTTGAAGGCCAGCTCTGCCTCGTAACCCGGCTGCGTTCCACCTCCCTGGACCCAGACACCGATATCGTGCCAGCCTTTCGACGTTCTCGCTAACACTCGAATCGGAGGCCACGTAATCGTCTCGTTAGTTACGACTCGCCACGAATCATCTTTCTGGGCCAGAATCAGGGTGTTACAACCACCGCTCCCACACCATTGATTGCCGATAAGATAGACGATTGCCTCCGGTTTTCCGTCTCCGTTGAGATCATAGAACGCCGCCATGTATCTGGAGCTTTTGTCCGAGTCGAAGGTCTGGAGATATCGTTTGAGAGACTCTCTCGGGTTCGAACCTGCTGGTTGCGACTGCCTTTGCGCAAAGCAGATGGATTCCGATACCGATACTAGCGCAGAGAGAGCAAGGCAGGCAAGAAAAGAATCTAAAAAGAATCTCCACATAATCTCTAGAAGCAGTTCAGCAGATTGACTATATTGCTCCCGTAATTGCCATGCCCCTTCGGAGACGTCCCTACATCTATGGTGTTCGGATTGCCACTTATGTTACCAGTGCCGAAGTTGTAAGAGGCTGCTGTGGCTTGGAGCAGCTGCGCAGCGGTAAAGTTCGGGAATTTGGCGGACAAGGTAGCCATGTCGGAATTCAGCAGTTGCGCCGCGTAATTCGCCGCCCACGCCAAATCTCCTGCCTGCCCCTCAGTAACACCAGTGACCGCATTCACGGTGATCTGGAAGATTCCTGCACCTTGGCAGCCTGAATCGCCCCACGTGACTCCCGCGGCGCAAATTTGCCGCTGGTTCCAAAACCCGGTCTCCCGGATACCTATAGCCGCAAGCATCGTCCAATCGATTGAGGTCCCCGCCGTCGCCGCCATCAGCGTGCTTTGCGCGGCATCAGCGCGATTTACAGCCTTCAGCATGGAGGCAATTGATGAACCTGGCATGGCCGTCTGGAGCGCCTGTTGGCAAGGCTCTCCTAATTCATCCCACTGCTGTTCCATAGAAGTTGGATGCACATCGTCATATTGCGCGAGTGTCATTGGCGTAATAGCCGAGAAGCTATACTGCTCGCAGCTTGTCGACTGCGCGAATTCGCCCGCGCCTACCGTACACGGGAACTGAAAGCTGCTCGGTATAATTGGTGTCAGACCGGACGGGTCGTAGAGGTTCACCGGATCATCCCCGGAGTACAAATACTTATTCCAGCTCGCGGGATTTTTCGGGTTTACCGCTATCATTCCACCCGGATCTGGCGTATGGAACCTCCCGCGCCGTAATCGTAATATCGCTGAACTAGTCGAGCCGACGCGGTTTCGTAGCTGCAGAAGGGCCAAGCACAATGCAGTGTGGAGCTTACAAAGGTCCAGGGGCTGATGTTGGTTCTGTTTTTGGGTTCGAGACCCGGATGCGAGTTTGCGGCTAAATTTGAACAAACGAACCCAATCGGCGATGGCGAGAGTTGACGGAACGAACCCAAACCGGGGGGAGTGGCGTGGTTGTGGGGTGGATTTGAACAAACGAACCCATTTTCAAGCAGAGGGGCGGCTAAAGGAAAAATGACTCCTGTTTTCTCTTTAGCCACTTTTCGCATCGCCATCCATAAGTGTACTCCCGGAGTCAGCGGCCGGAAAACGTAAGCTGCTGATGAGATTGAGGAAAAGGTCTGTGAACGGCTTTCCAGAGCGCCCCTTTCCCTCTTAGTTGTACAGGGTTTTTGGGGAACGGCCCGGAGCGGTCAAGGGCGCGCTGGGGTGGGCGCGGCGAAGCGAACCCTTGACGGCGAGGACCGTTCCGGAAGATGAAGTTCCAGGGAAAGGGGCGCCTCGTGTGTTTGCCTTGCCGCGCGATTAGGCCCAGACGGGCCGCCGTCAGGCGGACCGGCACAGGCCTGCGTGGAGAGGAAACAGGAGCGGCGCGACAGCGACGCGACGGACTCCCCCGTGAGGGGGTCGGGGGGCGGCACAAGGCGCGAGCGGGAGCGAGCCACCAGCGCAACCGCGCGGGAGCGCGGAACGCCCCGCACCTCTGGCGAGCCGGGGTCCGTGGCGAGGCGCCGGCCCCCTACCCGGAGCCGGCAATCAACGCGCGAGCAACTGCGAGCGCATGCCGGCGGAGGAGAGCTGGTTCCCCCCTCTGGGGATTCCTTTTGTGGGGGGTGCCAAGGAGGGGGGAGTCCAGAGGGGGGAACCTGCGGCGGGGGGCGGCGCTGCGCGGCGGTTTCCCCGTGAGGGGACGGAAGGTGCGATCCAAACCGCGAGCGCGAGCGAGCCCTCAGCGGAATGCGGCGGGAGCCGCAAGGGAAGCGCCCGAGCGAACGGGAGTGAGCGAGGCGTGCCGGCGACGAGCGGGAGCGAGGAGCTTTCCTATTGGTCTTTACAGAGGCTGCACGATCAGATGCGGGATCTGGCTAAAGTGACGTGTATTGGCTGTCGCCACGGTGTGGCCCAGTTCCAGCGCTGTGGCGCCGATCAGCAGATCTGCCAGCGCGATCCGTGTGCCGGTTGCCTGAAGCTGTCCATCGATCTGTCCCGCGCGGAGGGCGATCGGCACCGTCACCGGATGTACCGGCATTCCGGCCAGCAGATCGTTCAGAAACTGCCGCCGGTTTGTCAGCCGTTGCGGTGTGTTGGCGCGAGCGATGCCATGAGCCAGCTCCAGCACCGTAACTACCGAGATAGCAATCTCCGGATCGTGCATGGCCAAACGGATGGTTTCCAACATCTGATAAGCCGTCTGCCCACGCCGTTCCGCGGCGATCGCCACGGACGAATCGAGTATCAGTCCCACTCGGGAGGTTCCAACGGCTCACGGTGACTTTCGATGGCCGCCTCTATATCCTTGGCGAAGTCATCATCCATAATTGCCGTGGAATGTTTCGGCATGAGCGCCAGCACTTCAGAGACCTTGCGGCGCGGCGGATCGGCGGCGCGTAGCACGGCCACCGGCTGGTGATTCTGCTCGACCACCACCTCGGCGCCTTGCCGCACCTTCTCCAGCACGGCGGCAAAGTTCCGGGCCACTTCCGCTTCCGACATGTGCAGTTGCGCCATATCTCCGATCATACGTCCTCGCGGTCTTCGGCTGCTTCGGTAGCCAACTCGGCGAATAGCTCCGCTTCGGTGGCGCGATCGCGCTCGTGCGCCTCCGGCCTGCGCAGCAGGGCGGCGGGGTGCGTGGCGGCGTACACCTGCTTCAGTAGATTGATCGACACGCGCGTGTACAGCTCGGTGGTGGCCAGCTTGGCGTGTCCCAAAAGTTCCTGGATGATGCGGATATCGGCGCCGTTCTCCAGCATTAGGGTGGCGACCGTGTGGCGGAACAGATGGCAGCCGCCGGTCTTGCCGGTCTTGCCGATCTTGGATTTTTCCAGGTAGCGGCGCACCAGTGCCGATAGCTGCACGCGCACGAACGGCTCGCCGCGCCCGGTCAGGAACACGGTGCCATCGTCGGTGGAACCCAGCAGTTCGGACCGGGTTTCGCGAATGTACTTCTGGAGCCAGGCCAGGGCGCGCTCGCCGATCGGGATGTAGCGGTCCTTTTTGCCCTTGCCTTGGCGGATCATCACCGCGCCGCGCTCCGCGTCGATGTCGTAGAGCTGGAGGTGGGCCACTTCCATGCGGCGCATGGCAGTGGCGTAGAGCGTCTCCAGAATGGCTCGGTCGCGCAGGCCTTCGGCGGTGGTGATATCCGGCTGCTGGATGACCTGCTCGGCTTCCTCGGCTGTGAGCACGTATTTGGGCAGGCGGTTTTCCAGGCGCGGCAGGATCAGCTCGGAAGCGGGATTGTGCAGAATATGGTTCTGCCGGGCGAGCCAGCGGAACCAGCCTTTCAGCGCGCGCAGACGCTGATTCTGCGTGCGGAAGGTGAGCGGCTGGCCGTTGTGCTTGCGGTATTGATAGAGCCATCCTTGATAGCGCTCCAGCACGGGGCGCGTGATTTCGGCAGGATGCTCCAGGCTGCGCACCTGGCACCAGTCGAGAAAGTAGCTCAGGCAGGAGCGGCGGGTGGTGACGGTGTCTTCGGAGAAGTTCTGGGTTTGCATCCAGACGAGGTACTCTTCCATGTGTACGCGCAGGACTTCCGGCGCTACCGGTGTTATGCGTTCAGGCTTCCGCCGCGGCATATGATGCTCCCAGGCTCGTCGTTATTGACGATGGAGGCACCCGACCACTCCCCGGCACCCCACCGACTTGAGGCCGACTTGACCCCGGCTTCTGGCCTTCGGCCCCCGACTTCCCGGAATCGTACATATGGATGAGACCCGGCAGCACCGGCCGTCCGTCCCCCGTGCGCTCGAACACCAGCTCGTAGACGAAGCTCTGTCCGCGGCCGCCGCGATGGGCCACGAGATATTCCATTTCCTCCAGCCGGTGCAGGTGCAGTTTCAACTGCGTGTCGCCCCAGCCGGTGTGCGCGCGCACGTCGCGCCGGGTGAAACGGAACTGGGAGGGTTCGATTTCGAGGCGCCGGCATTCCGCGCTTACCCATTCATCGATGAGCAGCAGCAGGCGGCGCGTCTGCGGGGGCAGCTCGTCGAGCGAACGGCCCAGCACCTCGTGCGCCAGGCGATTGGCGGTGGCGATATCAGCCGGCGCCACTTCGATGTATTCGATGCCTTCGGCGCTTTGGATCGGCCGCTGGTGCTGGTGCAGCAGCGCGATGGCGCGGATGAGCGTGAGGTACTTCCAGTGATCGCGCCGCGTGCGCGTCTGGCTGTCGAGGAAGGTGAGCGCGCGGGCATGCGGATTCACTACCGCCAGCGGTTTCAGCAACCGCTGCGCGTTGCGGTGCAGGGTGTAGATTTCCTCGCGGTGGCGCCGCGCCAGCAGGCCTTCGAGCGTCTGTTGTTCGCGCTGCTGGCGATGAATGGCCTGAGTCTGGCCGCGCTCCTCGTTCACTGCCAGCACGAGACACCGGTTGAGCAGCTCTTCATCCAGATCGATGGCGGTGGTGGTGAGAAAGATCATCACCGGCCCCTCGACGCGGTACTGATGCGTTACCATGCGGCCGCTGGCCGGATCCTTGCCGGTGGAAGCGATGGTGAGCACGCCTTCCGATTGCAGCAGCTTGAGCGCATAGGCGGCGCGGCTGGCGCCCTCCTCTTCCACGATGGCCAGCACCTTGCGTTTCAGATCGGTCTCGCCCATATAGAACAGTGACTGGCCGGTCATGGCCGAGTACTCGACTCGCTCCTGTTCGGGCACGAAGGCGAGAATGGCGTCCATGAGCGCGCTCTTGCCGGCGGCCGAGCTGGATTGCACCACCACGGCCAGCGGCGTTTCCAGATGCCGCGAAACGGCGGCGATGTATCCCACCAGCTTGTTGGTCTCTTCGCCTACCACGCCACAGCGGTCGAAGTCGGCCAGAATGCGGTCCAGCAGATGGGGATCTTTGAGCAGATCGAGCGCGGCGGCGCGCTCCTCGTCACTCATGGTGGGGGTGGCGGGTTTGGGCTCCAGCGCCTGGCGAATCTGCTGGTCTTGCAGCTCTTCCAGTTTGAGCAACACGCGGCCGAGGTCGCGTTTGACGGTCTCTTCGGTGACCTGCATTTCGATGGCGGCCTGCTTCTGGAACGCGGTGCGCTGGCGGGCCGAGTAGAGGTCGAGCGTATCGACATGGAAGGCGGCATTGTCCGATGTAGGGCGCGAGGCCAGCAGGTTCACCTTCAGCAGGTCGTAGCTGAGGTTTTTGGCCAGGCCGCGGACGCGGTAGCGGCGGTCGCCCAGCGTGAGAACGACTTCCTCGCCGTTCACTTCCGCCGGCTTGTCGAGGGCGGTGAGGGCGGCTAAAGAAGAAACCGGCTCAGGAGCGGGTGGTGAGATAGTTTTTTCTTTAGACGCGGGCCGTTGCCCTTTTCCCATCCATGCCGCGCCGGTGAGCAGCGCGCCCAGGCCCTTCGCCGCGGGTGTCACCTTCAAGGCGTACTCGTTGGCATCTATGCCGTGCGGGAACAGCACGCGGTAGCAGTCGACCCCCGTAGCCAACAGCTCTTCGGCGAGTGCGGCCGCGGCTTTCTCGCCCGCTTCGTCGCGATCGTAAGCGATGCGCACGCGCTGAATGGCAGATTTGCGGAAGGCAGTTTTGTGATCTTCGGTGAAGCCGTTCACCCCGTAACTGGCGGTGACGTGGCGGTAGCCCGCGCACCAGAAGGTGAGCGCATCGAGCAGCGACTCGCACAGGATGATTTCCTGGGACGCTTCAAGAGCGGCCTCATTCCACACGCCACGATGCGGGCCCGGCAGGTAGAGGTGCACAGGCGTGCCCGGCCTGAGGTCGTCGTGAATCTTGCGGCCGTAGATCTCCACCACTTCGCCCGCAGCGTTGCAAACCGGAATCACTATCGAGCCGTTGAAGTGCTCGTGACCGCTTTCGCGCAGGATGCCCAGCTTCTGCAGGCGGCCGCGCAGCTCCGCGCCAGCGGTGCGATTGGACGCGGGCAGGCGATAACCCAGTGTGCGGTTGGGCGTAGCCAAGCTGGAAGCGGCTGATCATCTCCTCCGATTCCAGGCCGCGCTTTTGGAGATACGCCAGCGCTTCCGGCGCCTGCTTCAGCGTCTCGTGATAGAAGGCAACCACCTGCGCGAGCAGCCGGCCGTCGTCCGTATCGCGATCGACCGGCGGCGCAAGCTTGCGCACCGTGGATTGCTTCACCGGCGCCGCCGGTTCCAGGAGCGAGGGGTGCTCCGCGCGCAGCAACTCGACCGCGTGCCGGAAACCGATGCCCTGCGCGCGCATTACCCAGTCGATCACCGTGCCGCCGGCCTGGCAGGCGCCCAAACAGTGCCATAGATTTTTGCTCGGGCTGATGACCAGCGATGGCTCGTGATCTTCGTGGAATGGACACAGGCCGGTGAGGACCGCGCCGTGGCGGGTGAGCTTGACGCCGCGCGCTTCGGCCAGGCGCTCGAGAGAAACTTCGTGCTTGAGGCGTTCGATGACTTGCTCGGGAATGCGGGGCAACCTGTCTCCTTTCTGGCGTTGCAAGCCCAAACCCTGTCAAGCGGGTTTCGCGGAAAATAATGATTACAAAAATATCATGTGATATGATAGATGGTCAAGTGGCCGCGATTTGCCGCCTTACACTGGTGTTCGGATGCCCCGCGTTTCCCGCCTCCAGCTGCCGCCGCTCGACCCTGGCCCGGAGACCATCGGCCAACGCCTGGCCCGCGTGCGCAAGGAGCGCGGCTTCACCCAGAGCGAGCTGGCCGAGAGGATCGGCATCATTCAGTCGCTGGTTTCGTCTTACGAAAGCGGCGCGCTGCGGCTATCAGCGGAAATGGCGGTACGTTTCGCGCGGGCCCTGGAGGTGACTACGGACGAACTGCTGGAGCCGGCCAAGAGCAAGCGGCGAAGCGCCAAGCCCAGCCGCAAGGTGCTGCGCCGGCTGGAGCGGATTGAGTCACTGCCCGCGCACCAGCAGAACGCGGTGCTGAAGAGCATCGATTTGATGCTCAAGGGGATTGCGAGTTAAACGCGCTTGCAGGGGTGGCGTGTCACCCCTGCAGCCGGCGCGCCAGCGCCGTTTTGATCGGAACCACGAACCGGACCGGGAAAGCGCCCAACTCGTGACGGCTGCTAACTTCCGATTAGGAGCTTTTGGCGAACCTGCCCAGCGGAGATCTAGCTATGGCCCGTCGAAAGCCCTCTCCTAACCGTGTCGCAGCGGGCCTGCTCGCGAATGCAACCCCTATCGAAAAAAACCACGTTGCCACAGTTGGCCAAGTCAGAAAAGCCAACGCCAATGCTTCACTGCGGTACGGCGGAAAGCCAAAAAGTGCCGCGACTTCCGCGGGGCGATTAATGAGCGTATCTAGAACGCCCCACGCAAGCAGTCCAGACGGGAGAATCCATACCCAAGTTCCACCTGATCGGTACAAACGTGGCACCACAAGTTGTGCTGTATAACCTAAGAGGAAACCGGCAGAGCCGTATGCTGGGTATGCAATGCCGACTTCGGCCGTTCTATTCTTGGTCACAATCCTCAGGAGTTCAGTGAAAACATCGGCAGCAAAAAGCCCGAAGATCAGGCACGCGAGTGGAGCTCCGAACAGCAGTAGAATGCACAGCCATGGCGAAAGGGAGCTTGAATCGCTTTCATACTCGAACATAGCGTTCCGCTGGGCCTCCGAATGCGTCTTACGATAGTCGGCCTCTTAGTAATGAATCGTGCTGGTAACTACTCCAGTCCGCCCCAGCAGAAGCTGTAGATAGGCCAAGGGATCGTAACCATTCAACTGCGGCGTGGTGCCCCAGACAATAGAGTACGCAAGTGCTTCCGCAGCAGCAATCCCTTGCGATATCAGGCTGAAATCTGGTGCAGAGAACGCTGCACATTTAATGCAGAAAGTACCCGCCCGACTCTGGG
>DATBID010000678.1:0-4073 GCA_036557125.1 Bryobacteraceae bacterium
ACAGTCGCCCTATCCAGTCTCCGCTGCAGATTTGTAGCCTGCTCCGCCTGTGATAAGGCCGTAGTGACCGTCCATCTAACCCACCGCTCAGCCGTCCCCTATTTCCGTGCTTATCCCCGCCCGGTTGCGCCGCGGAGCCTAAGCCGATAACCTCGTAAGATCCCATTATGGACACCCTGCGAACTACTTTCGGGCCCATTGCCCGCGCGCTCGTGATGGCCTCTGCCTTCAGCTTGGCCATGGCCGCCGATCTCGGAAACCAGCAGCCCGCCCGGTTAACTCGCGAAACCTGCGCAACTCTCCAAGGTTTCTCCATTCCCGCCTCGGCCATAGGCCTGCCTACCAGCGGCGCCCTTGTCGAAACGGCGGTCTTTGTCGCCGCTGCGGATAGCGGCAACACCAACGGCGATTTCTGCAAAGTGACCGGCATCGTCAAACCGCACCATTCCGGCTCGCCGAATCTCGAATTCGAGGTGAACCTACCGGCCGTTTGGAACCGGCGCGCCTTGCAGATGGGCGGGGGCGGATACGATGGCTCGCTGGTGACCGGGCTGACTCAGTACTCCAACGAAGCGCCCAATAGCGCTACGCCTCTCAAGCAAGGCTACGTCACCCTGGGCAGCGATGGCGGCCACAAAGGCAAGCCGGGCTTTGACGGCACTTTCGGACTCGACGACGAAGCGCTGCTGAACTACGGCAAGGAGTCGATCAAGAAAGCTCATGACGCGGCAATCGCTGTGATCGCGAAGGCCTACGGACTCCGGCCGGACCGGTTTTACTTTATCGGCGGCTCGCAGGGCGGGCATGAAGCGCTGGATGCCGCCGCCCGCTATCCGCAGGACTACGATGGCGTCGTCGCGCATTACCCCGCCTATAACGTCACCATGCTTCACCTGGGATCGTTCAACGTGGGCAGGGCGCTGTACGCCGATGGCGGCGCCGCCTGGATCGATCCGCAGAAGACGAAGCTCATCGGCGATGCCGTCTATGCCAAGTGCGACGGGCTCGACGGCGTTAAAGACGGCATCATTAGTAACGTCCGCGAGTGCAATGCCGCATTCGATATTTCCACGCTGCGTTGCCCGAACGGAGCCGATACCGGTAATACCTGCCTTTCCGATGCGCAGATTCGCGCCGTGCGCGCCATCAACTCCCCATACAAACCGGGTGTCCCAGTCGCCGGGATGAATGAGTTCCCGAAGTGGGCATTGCTCGAGGGAGCGCTGTTCCAGGGAGCATCGAACTTCGGGCAGGTTTCCCAGCCTTCGAACCCGCTCTCGGGCAAGGAAGCCCTGCTTTATTCCGTGGGCGATCAGACTGTGAAGTTCATCCTCACGCGCGACCCCCACTACGACCCCCTGAAATTCGATCCGCTGAAGTGGAAAGACCGGATCGCAACCGTTGCCTCGATCATGGATGTAACCGACGTGAGCCTGGACAAATTCCAGGCCAAGGGCGGCAAAATCATCATGACTCACGGCACGGCGGACGACTTCATTACGCCCCACAATTCCATCGCGTACTACCAGCGGCAGCTTGCTCATTTCGGCCAGGCGCGCCTGAATAGCTTCCTGCGGTTTTATGTAATTCCCGGCTTCGGCCACGGTTTCGGCCGGTTCAACGCGAAGTTCGATAGCCTGGTTGCGCTCGAAAACTGGGTCGAAAAAGGGCAGGCGCCCACCGGCTTAACCGCCACAGATGGGAACAAAGACGCCAATCGCACCCGCCCGCTCTGTGAATACCCGAAGTGGCCGAAGTTTACCGGCGCTCCCGGAACCGAAAATTCTGCCGCGAGCTTTACCTGTGTTGCCGAATAAATATGCAGAGACCCTTTCTTCTACTCGCCATCCCGATCACCTTGGCCGCGCAGTATCAGGGTGCACACAGCCCCTGGGTCGAACCGAGCTCCAAGGAAACGCTGCCCGCATTTGACGAATTCGACAATTCCCTCGGAAAGCTGGGGGTTCTTTACGCGGCAGGACCGGTGGATACGGCCGGCCATCCCTTCTTTACTCCGCTAGGGACGAACGGCCGCGCCTGCGTGAATTGCCATCAGCCAACCTACGGGATGAGCGTTTCTGTCGAAGGACTGCAGGAACGCTGGCGCGCCACGGATGGCAAAGATCCCGTGTTTGCGGCCTTCGACGGATCCAACTGCCCGAACCTGCCGCAGGACAAGGAAAAATCGCATTCACTGCTGCTCAACCGCGGCCTGTTCCGCATCCCCTTGACTTGGCCGCCGCGCAATGCCGATGGAACGCCCAAACCGGTGGAGTTCTCCATCGAAGTGGTGCGCGATCCGACTGGCTGTAACCTGAGCCCCATTTACGGTTTGAAGAGCGCCCATCCAACCGTATCGGTGTACCGGCGTCCGCGGCCCGCGGCCAATTTGAAATATGTAATCTCCGGCGCGCAGCCAATCGTGCTGAAGACTGGCATGCTGGCCGACCGCGACCCGGAAACTGGTCATCCGGTCAGCATGAACCTGATGTCCGATGCGCGCGAGCCCACTTTGAAGGCGCAGGCGATGGACGCAATTCTCGGGCACGAGGAAGCTCACGAGTCGCCCTCGCGGAAACAGTTGGATGCAATCATCGAGTTTGAGTCGCAGGTCTACGCGGCGCAGGTCGAACATATCTTTGCCGGTCCGATGATCGATCGGGACGGCCCGTTCGGTCTCGGACCGGTCGCGCTGCGCGACCGCCGCGCCGGCGTTTTGGGAGACAACGATTTCGACCCGGTATTCGGCCTGTTCAACGCGTGGAAAGAGAAAGATTACTACCGCCGGTCCATCGCTCGCGGCGCCGATATCTTCATGTTTCGCCAGTTCTGGCTGCGCGATGCGGCCCACATCAACTCCATTGGCTTAGGAAATCCGCTGAAGCGCACGTGCGCCACCTGCCACAACGCCCAAATGACAGGCCAGGATCTTTCGGCCGGCTGGGTGGACGTGGGCACCACGACTTATCCGACCTGGACCGAGCCGGATACGTGGGCGGAAACTGCCGATCTTCCCGTGTTTAAGATCACTTGCCGGCGCGACGCCGATCCGCATCCGTATCTTGGCCGCGTCATCTATACGACCGATCCCGGCCGTGCGCTAATTTCCGGGCGTTGCGTCGACGTCGGGTCGATCGTGATGCAGCAACTGCGCGGTCTGGCGGCGCGCGCGCCATACTTCTCCAATGGATCTGCCAAGAACCTGCGCGAAGTGGTCGATTTCTACGATCGCCGTTTCGACATGAAGCTAACGGATACCGACAAAGACGATCTGGTCAACTTCCTGGGGATCTTGTAATGCGGGTTGCGTGTGCGCTGTGTTTGTTGACGGCCGCGATCGCCGCGGCGCAGGAACGAAACTTCATTGCCTGCCCGATTGTGCGCGATACGAAAACCGTCCCCTGTTTTCTGGCGGAATACGAAGGCGAACTGTATTATCTCGGCATCCAGCAGGATATTACCGCCGAGTTTCATCCGCCGCAACTGAAGCATGAAGTCCTGGTCGAAGGCCGTGTCAGCGAAGGTCCGCGCGTTTGCGGCGGCATTCCGCTCAAACCGCTTTCGATTTCGGTCATCAAAGAAGTCAACCCGGCATGCAATACGCTGCTGCCTGCGGAACCGGGAATCGAGGCTCCTCCCGCAGCCCGCGGGGCGGGACCGGCATCGCACCGTCTGATTACCGAGCCGGCGCCCGCGGCGGAATCTCTCAGCGGCCGCCAGGAGTTTACGGTTCTGTTCGCTTTCAACGATGACTACGTGGAATTTGGGTCTATCGCCATCGTTCGCAAAGCCGCCGGCTATGCGATGAAAATCGGCGCATCCGCGGTAAAGGTTAGCGGATTTAGAGCGACCACTCTGCTTTCCAACGGACAGAGCCTGGTCGAAAAGCCTGGCCTTGCCGAAAAGCGCGCGCAGGCCATCGCCACGCTGCTACAGGGATTGGGTGTTGCCAATGTGAGCGAGGATTGGAAGGAGGATCCCGAACCGGGCGACGGCAAAACCGATCCTTCCCGCCGACGCGTAACGATCACCGTGATTCCGAACGCTCCTATTGCCGGAGAGCGAAGGTGAAC